>JAEWEZ010000037.1 GCA_023389045.1 Actinomycetes bacterium | reverse complement strand
GGCCACACGGTGTAATGCACGCCCGCCCACACGGTCCGCACGCTGTTGCAGACCCTGACACGATGCCGTGAAACAGGCGTGAAGATATGCACGAACGTGACGATGTTGCGCTTTGCCGCAGGTAATCGGGGCGTACAGTGGACCAGTCCAAGAAGTCGGGACAGGAACTCGAGACCAGGGAGGCTCTCACGTGTCCACCACCCAGGAACACGCCGCTGTGCAGACCGATACCCTCGGTGACGCGGCAGGGACCGTGACCATCTCCGACGCTCACCACGCCGAAGCCCCAGTTGCCGACACGCACGCGCTGCCGGACGTGGCAGAGGCACCCATCCCCGCCGACCCCGCCGCTTTGCGCGCCCTGGACCCCTGCGAACTTCCCGGTCTTGCCCGTGCCCTACGCCAGCGTCTGGTAGAGGTAACCTCCCAGACCGGCGGCCACCTGGGCCCGAACCTGGGCGTCGTTGAACTGACCATCGCTCTGCACCGCGAGTTTGACTCCCCGCGCGAACCGATTGTGTTCGACACAGGCCACCAGTCCTATGTGCACAAGATGCTCACCGGGCGCGCCACCCTCGAGGGGCTGCGCCAGCAGGGCGGCGTTGCCGGCTACCCCGACCGTCGCGAATCCGCGCATGACGTGGTCGAAAACTCCCATGCCTCCGGCTCCATCGCCTGGGCGCACGGCATCGACCGCGCCAAGCGACTGCGCGGCGAGGACGGCGTGTGCGTCGCGGTAATCGGCGACGGCGCGCTCACCGGCGGAGTGGGCCTCGAAGCTCTGAACGAACTGGCCTCCGATACCGGCAGCCGAACCCTGGTGGTCCTCAATGACAACACCCGCTCCTACGCACCGACCGTGGGCGGTCTCGCCGTTCACCTGAGCGACCTGCGCAATGGTGACGTTGAGCCCGGCCAGGACGTGTTCACGAGCCTCGGTCTGCCCTACATCGGCCCCGTGGACGGTCACGATCATGCGGCCCTTGCCGCTGCCCTCAAGGCCGGGCGGGAAGCTGCCGAACAGACCGGCACGAGCGGCGCCGTGGTGCATGTGCTCACCCGCAAGGGCGCCGGTTTCGACCGCGCCGAGCAGGATGTGCTCGACCACTGGCATGCCACCGGCCCCTTCGAAGCTGAGCCGCCAAGCGAAGCTGAGGTGGTGCTCCCCGCTGATGCTCCCTCCCCGGCCACCACCTGGACCGCCCGCCTCGGCGCCGCCGTTCTCGAGGCGGCACGCGCAGATGAGCGCGTGATCGCGATCAGCGCGGCCATGGTGGACCCGGTGGGCCTCACCCCGATGCAGCGGGAGATGCCCGAGCGGGTGCTCGACGTGGGCATCGCCGAACAGCTCTCCATGGATATGGCGGCGGGCCTTGCCCACGGCGGGGCGAAACCGGTGCTCGCCCTGTACTCGACCTTCCTCAACCGCGCCTTCGATCAGCTTCTGCTCGACGTGGCACTGCACGGGGAAGACGTGACCATCACCCTGGACCGCGCCGGAGTGACCGGCGATGACGGCCCGAGCCACCACGGCATCTGGGACCTCGCGGTCGCAGCACAGGTGCCGGGGCTGTCCCTTTGGGCGCCGCGTGACGGGGAACGACTCGAAGAGGCGCTTCCGGTGGCCCTCGGCACGCCCGGCGCGAGCGTGCTGCGTTTCCCGAAGGGTGCCTGCCCGACGGAACTGCCGGCGATCGCTCAGATCGAGGCGGGGGATGTGCTGGCCGGTGACCCGTCGGCCCCGATTGATGTTCTCGTGCTCAGCATCGGCGCTCTGGCCCACCGCGCCGTCGATGCCGCCGAGCAGATCAGACGCGAGCGCGAATGCAATGTTCTCGTGCTCGACCCGGTGCAGGCGCTCCCGCTGAGCCCCGCTGTGCTGGACCTCGCGGCCTCCGCGCGTGCGGTCATCACCGTGGAAGACGGGGTGGCTGAACGCGGCATCGGTGCGGCCCTTGCGGTGCTGCTCGCGCAGCGGGCGACCCTGAGTACGCCGGCGCCGATCATGCGTGTTCTCGGCGTGCCGCAGACGTTCATTCCGCATGCGAAGCGCGATGCGATCCTTGCGGAAAGCGGGCTCGACGCAGACGGTATCGCCGCCGCGATCCGTACCGTCGTGGAGTAACGCGCCTGCTCAGAGGTGGATCGGCACGCCCTGCCGGGCCGTGAGGATAATCGGATCACCCTCGGTAATCATCAGGGTGTGCTCGGCGTGTGCGCCCCGCGATCCATCCGCGGACAGCTGCGTCCACCCGTCCTCAACATCCACCTTGAGTTCATTCGTGGTGGGCATGAGGAAGGGCTCGACGGTTAGCACCTGTCCGGCCACGAGCTCCGTGCCCGCTCCCGGGGTGCCGTGGTTCGGTACGAAGGGTGCCTCATGCATCGTGCGGCCCACACCGTGCCCACCGAAACGATTGTTGATCGTGTAGCCGAGGTTGTGGGCGGTGGTCATCACCGCATGACCGATATCGCCCACGGTATTCCCGGCGCGCGCGGCACGGATCCCGGCCCACATGGCGCTTTCGGTGTCCGCGATCAGCTGTTCATCGGCCGGATCGGCCTGCCCCACCACGAAGGAGACGCAGGAATCGGCCACCCAGCCCTCGAGGGAGACGGCGAAGTCGAGGGAGAGCAGGTCACCGTCGGCCAGCACATAGTCGCGCGGGCGCCCATGCAGCACCCCGTCGTTCACCGAGGTGCAGATGACGTAGCCGAAGGGGGAGGCGCCGAAGGCCGGGTGGTAGTCGATGTAGCAGCTTTCGGCACCGGCCTCGCGGATCATCTGATGCGTTTCCGCGTCGATCTCCAGGAGGTTCCAGCCGGGCTGCACCATCCGCTGCAGACGCGAGAGCACGGAGGCAACGAACTCGCCGGCGGGGCGGATCTCCTCCAGGGTGGGGCGTTCCGGGGTGGAGCGGCGGCGGCGTCCGAGGATCATCGCAAGGTCCCTTCATCATGCGGTGCGGAGGATGGCAGGGGGCGAACAGTCGTGGGGGAGCCGGTGGTGGGATCAACGCCGACGGGGGTATCGACGCTGACGGTCGCATCGGCATCGGCGGGTTTCCAGGTGAACAGGGCGGTGCCCACCCAGGTGATGCCGCCGGCGAACATGGCGGCGCCCAGCAGGTGCAGCAGCACGAGCGGCTCGGGTAGGCCCAGGAAGTACTGAGAGTACCCGATCACGGCCTGCAGGAGGGTCAGGCCCACCATCGCCCAGGCGGCGATAATCGCGGGGCGGCGTGCCCGCAGCGCATGCAGGGCGATCACGAGGCCCAGCAGCAGGCCGCAGAAGAGCATGACCGCATCGGCGTGCAGCCAGGAGGCCATCCGCGGATCCATCGGGATGCGGTACACATCCGAGGAGTCACCGGAGTGCGGGCCGGTGCCGGTCACGATGGTTCCGAGCACCATCACGATGAAGCCGACGGCGGCAAAGACGATGAACAGCCACAGCAGGGCGCTCGGCACGGTGAGGCGGCGCTGCCCCGGCCCCTCGTACATGCGCACGACGAGGATGGTCGAGAGCGCGACGATCACGGGGGAGACCAGGAAGTGCGGGGAGACGACGCCCGGGTGCAGGTCCATCCAGACCACGACGGCACCGAGCAGGGCCTGGATTCCGGTGCCGATCAGCGGCACCCAGGCAAGCTTCATGAAACCGGGGCCATAGTGGCGCAGCCAGCGCCAGGCAACGATCAGCACGGCGATGGCGAAGATGCTGAGCACACCGGTGAGGGTGCGGTTACCGAACTCGATCAGCGGGTGCAGACCTGAGGCGGGTGTGAACTCCGGCAGGAACGTGCCGGGCTCGCAGTTGGGCCAGGTGGAGCAGCCCAGGCCCGAGCCGGTCACGCGCACGGTGCCGCCGGTGAGGATGATGCCCATCTGGCAGATGAGATTGCCCCACAGCACGATCTTCGCGAGCAGGGAGCGGCGGGCGGCCGTGATCCCGAAGCGCGGGTCAGGCAGGGTGCTCACGCCCCCGGCAACCTCGGCGCGTCGGTCGGTGGGGGCGGCGGCCTCAGCGGGGGTGGCATCTGCGGTGGACATGCCCTCGATCCTACGCGTGAACAGCGCTGGTGGCCTGCGCGTCGAACGCGAGATACGGCACGTCGCTCACCCGTCGTGAAACCCCGTCGGAACCCCTCGGCGCTGTCCGTGGTGGCTCTGAGGTGGCGCTGAGGTGGGTCTTATCGTCGGGCCCCGTCGGGCCCCATAGGGCCCCGTCGTGCCTCGTCGGCCCTCAAGCGGGACGTTCCCGCGGGAACGTCAGCGGGAGGTCCAGCGGAACCAGCGCACCACGGCCGCCACCAGCGCGACCGCCCACACCGCGAGCACAATGACCGAGCCGATGCCCGCGCTTCCCCCGGCCAGGCAGGTGCGCAGGAGTTCACCGAGCGCCCCGGAGGGGAGGAGATCGACGAGCCCCGCGAGCATCCGCGGGTAGGCGCCGGTGGGGATGGCGATACCGCCGGCCGCGACGAAAAGCACGAACAAAATATTGGAGGAGGCGAGCACGCCTTCGGTGCGGAGCGTGCCGGCGATCAGCATGCCGAGGGCACCGAAAACGATCGCGCCGAGCACCCAGACCGGGATGGTCGCGATGAGCTGCAGGATCCCGGGCCGCCAGCCGAGCAGCACCGCGACCACGCCGAGAACAAGGGCCTGCAGGGCTTGGACGGCAAGCAGGGCAATGATCTTCCCGGTGAGGTAGCCGCCGCGTCCAAGTGGAGTGGTCGCAACCCAGCGCAGCACCCCATTGCGCCGGTCAAACCCGGTTTGGATTGCCTGCGAGGTGAGCGCAGTGGAGATGATCGCGGCGCCGAAAGCCGCTGCGACGGCGGTCTGAATCCCGGGGGTGCCATCCAGGCGCCCGATGGGCAGCAGGTGCAGGCCCACGAGCACGAGCGCCGGCATCATCAGCGCCACCATGAGCTGCTCCCCATTGGAGAGCATGACGCGGGTTTCAAAGGCGGCGTGAGTAAGCACGCGACGCCAGGTCGGCGCAGGCGCTGCAGCAGCGGTGGCAGCGGGGGCGGTTGGCATGGTCGCCGGGGCTGAGGTCATCGAGGCCTCTCCTGTGCTCTCGGAAATCTGTCCAGTGCTCACGGGCTTGCTTCCTCGGCGCGTCGTGACGCCTCGGCGGTATCGGTCAGGTCCAGCAGCACGCTTTCCAGATCGGCCGCACCGGTCGTTACCTCCAGCTGCACACCATGCTGAGCAGCCGTCTCCCGCAGGGCGCGGGAAAGATCCGCCGCTGCCTGGGGGCGCAGCCCGCAGGCACGTGCACTCAGGTGCACGGTGCCATCGGAGGCCGAATGTGAGCCAATGATGTCGTTCACGGACCCATCGGCCACCACCTGACCGGCGGCGATCACGACCACGTGATCGGCAAGACCCTCCACGTCATCCATGAGATGCGTGGTGAGCACCACGCCGGTTCCCTCGGCCGCAAGTTCGCGGATGATCTCCCGCACGGTCCGTCGGATCGAGGGGTCCATGCCCGCGGTCGGTTCATCCAGGAAGACGAGTTCCGGGCGACCCACAAGCGCGAGGGCGAGAGCGAGACGCTGCCGCTGACCGCCCGAAAGGCGCCGCACGAGAGTGCGGGAGAAGGAGGTAATCCCGAGGCGCTCCGCGAGGGGGCCGACGGGGAGGGGATGGGCGTACAGGGAGGCGGCATAGCGCAGTAACTGCCCGGCTCGCGCGCCGGAGGCGAGGCCACCATCCTGGATCATCACCCCGACCCGTGCGCGGTGGGCGGCATCGGCGCGGAAAGGATCCTGGCCCAGCGCCCGTACCTCACCGCGGTCGGGGCGAAGGAGTCCCGTTGCGCAGGAAATCGCGGTCGTTTTCCCCGCCCCATTGGGTCCGAGCAGCGCCGTGATCTGCCCTGGCTGTGCGCTCAGGGAGATGCCACGCAGGGCCTGAACGGCGCCGAAGCTCACGTGCAGGTTCTGGATCTGAAGCGCGGGCGCGCCGGGGGAGTGGGTCATCGCGGAGCCCATGCTAGGCGGTGAAGGCCCGCGGCGTCGCGCAGGCCAGCGCGCGTGCCCTGAATTCGTGGGGATTGGGGGACGCCGAAGAGCGCTGTGCCGACGCGGCACGGCACGAGCACTCTGCCCGTTTCTCCCCGCCCAGTGCGCTGTTGTCGATCTTTTTCTGTGCCTGTTTCTGTGCCTGTTTCTGGGTCTGTTTTGCTCTTAGCGCGCTCGTGTCCGACACGCCGCTCGGAATTCACGGGTAAGGCGTGAGCAACGCCATCTTTCGCCGGCCTTCCGTGGGAGACTGGGAGGTGGAAGCCATGGAGGCTATGCCTCACACTCGCCCGCCAGTGCCCAGCGGGTGAGAGTCGTCATGCGTACGGGCTCCGGCCGGTTTTCGCAACACCTTTCGTTGTAAAATTCGAACCGGTTGTGAGCCCGACGGGAGGAGGAGATCGTGGCATCCCAGACGCCCCAGCAGCGCCCTGCATCGGGGGAAGAACCTCGCGACACGCGTGAACGGCTGATCGAAGCGATCTCCGTGCACGGACCGGTCACGGCCCGTGTCCTCGCCGAAATGTTCGACCTCACCAGTGCCGCCGTGCGTCGTCATCTCGCCGTCCTCCAGGAGGAAGGCGTGATTGCCGAACACGACGTTCCCGTGACCCACCGTGGCCGCGGGCGTCCCAGCAAGGCCTTCGTGCTCTCGGCAGCAGCCCACGGCAACCTCGCCGGTGGCTATGACGAGATCGCGGTGGCAGCGATGGACGAACTGGCCCGCGTCGGCGGGGAAGAGGCGATCCAACGTCTGGCCGAGCAGCGCGTTGCCGATTGGGAACCGGAGGTGAGCCGTCGAGTCGCCGAACGCGAAGCGCGCGGCGAACAGGTCGGCCCCGTCGAAAAGCTCGAAATCCTCGCTGCTCTCCTGACAGAACGTGGCTTTGCCACGACCGTGCGGCCCCTCACGGTTCCCGTACGCACCGCCGGTTCGCATGCCGGCAGCCGCCCGCGTACGCTCATGACCGCCCAGCTGTGTCAGGGCCACTGCCCCGTGCACGACATCGCGACTCGGCACTCTGCCCTCTGTGAAGCCGAGACTCGCGCCATCTCCCAGATCATCGGTGCCCCCGTTCAGCGTCTCGCGACACTCGCCCAGGGGGCGCATGCATGCACGACCCACATTCCGCTCACTGAGGGAAGGACATCATGACGAGCGCACCCGAGCAGCTCAGCCAGGACGAGATCATCTCGTCCATTGGCTCCTACGAGTACGGCTGGCATGACAGCGATGCCGCCGGCGCCGCCGCCCGGCGCGGCCTGAACGAAGATGTCGTGCGCGACATCTCCGCGAAGAAGAACGAGCCGGAGTGGATGCTGGAGCGCCGCCTCAAGGCACTCAAGCTTTTCGACAAGAAGCCGCTGCCCACCTGGGGCCCGGACCTGTCCGACATCGACTTCGACTCGATCAAGTACTTCGTGCGGTCCACCGAGAAGCAGGCCACCAGCTGGGAGGAACTGCCCGAGGACATCCGTAACACCTACGACCGTCTGGGCATCCCCGAGGCCGAGAAGCAGCGTCTGGTTGCGGGTGTGGCCGCCCAGTACGAATCCGAGGTGGTTTACCACCAGATCCGCGAAGACCTCGAAGCCCAGGGCGTCATCTTCGTGGACACCGACACCGGCCTGCGCGAGTACCCGGAACTGTTCGAGGAGTACTTCGGCACCGTCATCCCCGCCGGTGACAACAAGTTCTCGGCCCTGAACACCGCGGTGTGGTCCGGTGGCTCCTTCGTGTACGTGCCCAAGGGCGTGCACGTGGAGATCCCGCTGCAGGCCTACTTCCGTATCAACACCGAGAACATGGGCCAGTTCGAGCGCACCCTGATCATTGCTGATGAGGGCTCCTACGTGCACTACGTCGAGGGCTGCACCGCGCCGATCTACAAGTCCGACTCGCTGCACTCCGCCGTCGTGGAGATCGTCGTGAAGAAGGACGCCCGCGTGCGCTACACGACCGTGCAGAACTGGTCGAACAACGTGTACAACCTGGTCACCAAGCGCACCACGGTGGAGCAGGGCGGCACCATGGAGTGGATCGACGGCAACATCGGCTCCAAGGTCACCATGAAGTACCCGGCCGTGTGGCTGATGGGCGAGCACGCCCGCGGTGAAACCCTGTCGATCGCCTTCGCCGGCGAGAACCAGCACCAGGACACCGGCTCGAAGATGGTGCACATGGCGCCCCACACCTCCAGCTCGATCGTCTCTAAGTCGGTCTCGCGTGGCGGCGGACGCTCCTCCTACCGCGGCCTGGTGCAGGTCATGCCGGGTGCCGAGCACTCCGCCTCGACCGTGCTGTGCGACGCCCTGCTGGTGGACACCATCTCCCGCACCGACACCTACCCCTACGTGGACGTGCGCGTGGACGACGTGCAGATGGGCCACGAGGCCACCGTCTCCAAGGTCTCCGAGGAGCAGCTCTTCTACCTGATGAGCCGCGGCATGGAGGAGACCGAAGCCATGGCCATGATCGTGCGCGGCTTCATCGAGCCGATCGCCCGTGAGCTGCCCATGGAATACGCCCTTGAGCTGAACCGCCTGATCGAACTGCAGATGGAAGGAGCAGTCGGCTGATGACCACCACCGATGTGACCGGTGCCGAAAGTGCGGGGGATCCGCGCGCAAATGAGGCCGTCGGCGGTGCCGCCGGTGCAGCGCCCGTCCCCGCGCAGGAGGCGCTGAAGGACGCTCCCGCCCCGGTGGACGGTCCGCAGCTCGAAGACGAGGCCATCAACCTCGTGCCCGCTTCCGAGAAGCACGGCAGCGATAACCGCTCTGCCCGTCAGCGCTCCTTCGAGGTCTCGGATCACCCGGTGCCGACCTCGAAGATGGAAGAGTGGCGCTTCACCCCGCTGCGCCGTTTCGCGCCGCTGTTTGAGGACGCCGCGAGCGATGACCGCGAGGGGGACGCCGCCTGCGAGCACACCGTGACCCTCCCCGAGGGTGTGGACGCGCAGGAGAACCTCGCCATCGGCCAGGCTCCCCGTGGCACCGTGCTGGTTCCGGAGGACCTGCCCAGCGCTGTGGCCTCGGCCCGGAGCGAGCAGGCCCTGTACCTGAAGGCTCCCCGCAACACCGAGGTGGAAACCCCCTTCCGCCTGGAGGTCGTGGGTCGCGGCGCCGAGCGTCGCAGCAACGCCCACATCGTGCTGGAGACCGAGGAGTCCTCGAGCGCAACCTTCGTGCTGAACCACACCGGTTCGGCCCGGTACAACCAGAACGTCGAGATCGTCGTGGGTGACAACTCGCAGATGACCGTGATCGCCCTGCAGGACTGGGACGATGACGCTCTGCACATCTCCACCCACCACGCCAGCCTCGGCCGCGATGCACGCCTGAAGCACATCGTGGTCTCCCTCGGTGGCTCCGGCGTGCGCGTGGACGTGATCGGTGAGTTCACCGCTCCCGGCGCGGAGATTGAGACCCTGGGCCTCTACTTCTCCGATGAGGACCAGTACCTCGAGCACCGTCTGTTCACCGACCACGCGGCCCCGAACTGCCGCTCCAACACCACCTACAAGGGCGCCCTGCAGGGCAAGAACGCCCGCTCGGTGTGGGTTGGCGACGTTCTCATCCGCAAGGAAGCCGAAGGCACCGACACCTACGAACTCAACCGCAACCTGGTTCTGACCGAGGGTGCTCGCGCCGACTCGGTGCCGAACCTGGAGATCGAAACCGGTGAGATCGAGGGCGCGGGTCACGCTGCCGCCACGGGTCGTTTCGACGACGAGCAGCTCTTCTACCTGCGCGCCCGCGGCATCCCCGAGATCGAGGCCCGTCGCCTGGTGGTTCGTGGCTTCTTCGCCGAGCTGATCCAGCAGATCGACGTTCCCGAGGTGCGCGAGCACCTCTTCGAGTCGATCGAAACCGAACTTGCCCGGAGCATGAACTGACATGACCGACCCCTTCGTTCCCGTCGCGCGCCTGGCGGACCTCGCCCCCGGCGAGGTGATCGACGTCGTCGCTGGCGGCGTCGAGATCGCCCTGGTGCGCGACGAGAACGGCGGGATCCACGCACTGGAAGACCGCTGCTCCCATGAGGATGTTGCCCTCTCCGACGGTGACGTCGAGGGCTGCACCCTCGAATGCTGGAAGCACGGCAGCCAGTTCGACCTGACCACGGGGCGGCCCCTGCAGCTGCCCGCCGTCCTCCCCGTCGCCGTTCTTCCGGTGCGGGTGGATGAGACCACCGGCGAAATCGCCGTCGATCCGACCGCGGTTTCGGCCTAAACGAAACGTTACGAACCCTTCCGAACAAGGAGAACTTCCATGTCGATCCTGGAGATCAAGGACCTCCACTGCACCGTTGAAACGCCTGAGGGCACCAAGGAGATCCTCAAGGGCGTGGACCTGACCATCCGCTCCGGCGAGACCCACGCGATCATGGGCCCCAACGGCTCGGGCAAGTCCACCCTCGCTTACGCCCTCGCCGGCCACCCGAAGTACGAGATCACCTCCGGTTCCGTCACCCTCGACGGTGAAGACCTGCTGGAGCTCGAGGTCGACGAGCGCGCCCGCGCCGGCCTGTTCCTCGCCATGCAGTACCCGGTGGAGGTGCCCGGCGTGACCGTCTCCAACTTCCTGCGCACCGCCAAGACCGCGATCGACGGTGAGGCCCCGCAGCTGCGTCACTGGGTCAAGGACGTCAAGAACGCCATGGAGAACCTGCGCATGGACCCGGCCTTCGCCGAGCGCAATGTGAACGAGGGCTTCTCCGGCGGTGAGAAGAAGCGCCACGAGATCCTGCAGATGGAGCTGCTCAAGCCCTCCATCGCGATCCTCGACGAGACCGACTCCGGCCTCGACGTGGACGCCCTGCGCATCGTCTCCGACGGCGTGAACCGCGCCAAGGAGACCACCGATGTGGGCATCATGCTGATTACCCACTACACCCGCATCCTGAAGTATATCACCCCCGACTTCGTGCACGTGTTCGTCAACGGCCGCGTGGCCGAGCAGGGTGGCCCCGAGCTGGCCGAGCGTCTCGAAGCCGAGGGCTACGACCGCTTCCTGACCGCCGCGCAGTGACGTTTCCGGCGCCCGCCCCGAGGGGTGGGCGCCGCAGCGTCACCGCCGACCCGGACCGTGAGCGCATCAGCCTAAAGGAGACAACCATGAGCGAGACCCCCAGCCTCGATGAGGGCGCAAGCCCCGCCGGTGGCGAGGAGATGCCCTCGGCACATGTCACCCCCGAGCAGGTGTGGGAGGCGATGAAGGACGTCATCGACCCCGAACTCGGGATCAATGTGGTGGACCTCGGCCTCGTTTACGGGGTGAGCGTGGATAACGGTGAGGCCGTCGTCGATATGACCCTCACCTCCGCCGCCTGCCCCCTGACCGATGTGCTCGAGGAGCAGACCTTCGCGGTCCTCGACCCGATCACAGAAAAGCACCGCATCAACTGGGTGTGGATGCCGCCGTGGGGCATGGACAAGATCACCGAGGACGGACGCGAGCAGCTGCGCGCGATCGGCTTCAACCTCTAAGCGGGATCCGACGGGCCACCGGCCCGTCGACCCCAGCACACGAGGGCGGCCCCCCCCCCCACAAAGGGG
>JAEWEZ010000033.1 GCA_023389045.1 Actinomycetes bacterium | reverse complement strand
GTGTGGTGGGTGCCGGATGCGGGACTCGAACCCGCACGCCCGCAAGGGCAACGCATTTTGAGTGCGCCGCGTCTGCCAATTCCGCCAATCCGGCGTGTCTCGCGCCTCGAATATCGCGCGCGGACCTGGACTAGGATACCCGGTGACAGACGTCGCCTGTGCACGCGCGCCCGCGGGCCGCATCCCAGGCGACCTTTCGTGCCACGAGATGCAGGACAGCATGAACGACGAGAACACCACCCCCGCAGACGAGACCGCTGAGTTCGAGGCGGACTCCCCGCGCGAGCAGCAGGCTGAGGAGACCCCAGCCGGTCGTCGTACCGCAGTAGTCGCCGAGGATGAAAGCCTCATCCGCATGGACATCGTCGAGACCCTCACCGAGGCCGGTTTCGAGGTGCTCGCCGCGGTGGGCGATGGCGAAAGCGCCGTGGAGAAGGCCCGCGAGCTGCGTCCCGACGTGGTCGTCATGGATGTGAAGATGCCACAGCTCGACGGTGTCACCGCCGCCGAACGCATCGGTGAAGAGAACCTGGCCCCCGTCGTGATGCTCACCGCCTTCTCGCAGAAGGAACTGGTGGAGCGTGCCCGCGACGCCGGCGCCATGGCCTACGTGGTCAAGCCCTTCACCCCCGCGGATCTGCTGCCCGCCGTGGAGATCGCGATTTCCCGCCACCAGCAGATCGTGGCCCTCGAATCGGAGATCCAGGACCTCACCGAGCGCTTTGAGACCCGTAAGCGGGTAGACCGCGCCAAGGGCCTGCTGCAGTCGAATATGGGGCTCTCGGAGCCGGAGGCCTTCCGCTGGATTCAGAAGACCTCCATGGATCGTCGCCTGACCATGCGTGAGGTGGCCGATGCGGTGGTCGATCAGCTCGGCGGGCGCTCCAAGGCCTGAACGGGGTTCCTGCGCAGAACCCGGTGATCGGTAAGGGGAGGGCGTACAAGGATGACGATCACGCGTAGAACGGTGATGCGTTCGCTGGGTGCTTCGGTGCTGGGCGCTTCAGTTCTGGGCACGGGCGTGCTGACAGGCTGCCGACGGGGTCGTGGCGCGAAAAAGACCACCCCTCCTCCCACCGCGCAGTCCCGCAAGATTCCCCAAGAGCAGCTGGTGCTCGCCTCGATCGGTGCGGGCTATGGCATTGCGAACCGTTTCGAGCGGCAGATTGCGGCAGCCATTTCCGAGGCCGTGGTGGATGTGAACGCCGCGTATCAGGGGGTTTTCGGTAAGCCCCTGAAAATGCTGGAGCGGCATCTGATGAAGGATCCGGGGGAGGAGCTCGGCAATCTCATCTCCACCCTGCAGAAGGAAAAGGTGAGCGCCGTCATCACGTCGATTGATGATGATGCGCTGATTAAATCCATTCCGCGTTTCGTCGAAGCCGGTATCGCTGTGATCGACCTGCAGACGGCGGCGATGGCGGTGCGTGACCCGACGGTGCAGCACGGCGGCATGCTGCTGCGTCTGGCCCCGAACACGAAGGCCCTTGCGATCACCCTGCATGAGGAGGCTTTCAGCGGTGGCTCGGATAAGGCGGGACCGCCCGGAACCGTGGCTTTCCTGGCTGAGGACACGACGGTTGCGCACAGCCTGCACGATGAACTGGCCAGCCTGCTTGCCCCCTCCGGCGGGAAAGTGGTGGCCGCGCATTTCTACCCGCTCGGGAAAATGGGGGACCGCGCCGCGATCGTGCAAAAGATTGTGAAAGCAAAACCGGCATTGTTGGTGGCGGATATTCCCGGAACCGATGCCGGCCCCTTCCTGGGAGACCTCTATCGGGCGATGCTGGGGCCGGACGGGAAACCCGTGCAGGAGATGACAAAGCGGCTTGGCCCGGCGGGGACGATCGATTACAGGGACGCAGAACTGCCCGTGAAATGCCTGGAGAAAACCCAGGGCTGGGTGCCGGGCGGGGTACTCAGCGATGAGCACATCAACATGATGCTGAACGCTGACCGGAACCTGGTGAACCTGGGGTACGCCTACTCGCAGCAGGCCTATGACGCGGTGATCATGCTGTGCACGGCGGCTTATGCGGCGCTCTCGGTGAAGGGTGCGGAGATCGCGGCGAAGGTGCCGCCGATTCTGGCCGATGGCACCGAATGCAATGACTACGGCAGTTGCCGCCAGGTGATGGAAGACGCTCTGGCCTCGGGAGAGCAGGCGCCCGTGCATTACGTGGGGCGGATGGGCGCGGTGCAGCTCGGCACGGATGGTGACCCGATTTCCGGTTCCCTGCGTACGTACAGCTGGTCGGAGCAGAACGTGCTCGAAGCGCCTCAGGATAAGGGCTTCGAGCGGCCGGTCTGATTCCAGCGTCCGGTCTAGGCGGGAGTTGTCAGGCCGGGGGCAGCAGCATGGTTGAGACGGTGATGGTGCTCAGCAGCACCCCGTCTTCCCGATGCACATTGACCAGGTAGGTGGCCACACGTCGCCCCAGGTGCAGGGCGGTCGCGGTCGCGGTGACCTCGCCGGCGCGGGCCGAACGGTGATGATGCGCGGTCACAGAGGTGCCGACCGCCTGCGCGCCCTCCCCGTAGATCGAGCGGGCCTGCATCACTGCGGCCATGGACGCCACCGATTCCGCGAGCGCAATACTCGCGCCGCCATGCAGCAGACGCGCCGGCTGCGTGTTCCCCTCGACGGGCATGGTCATCGTCCCGCCGGTGGGGCCGAGGGTGAGGATCCGCATCTCGCAGCGCTCGAAGAGCGTGCCGGCGAGCATGGAGCCCCAGCGCTGCTGGTCCTCCTCGGTCCAGGGGGCGGGGGCGGGCAGCTCGGCGTTCGTTGGGGCCGACGGGGCGGTTTCCGACGGGGCAGTGCTCGCGCTGTGCTGGGATTCGGGGGTGCCGGTGGCGTTATTCACCGCATCAGGGTGCCACAGCCTGGGCAATGCTCTGTTCACCTGTCCGTGCCCCGTCGGCCGTTTCACTCCCACCCGCCCGCCCGGTCCCGCACCCAGACCCGACGTGGGAGACTTGCCGCATGAGCCAGACCCCCCAGACCCCGCGCCTGCTGCTGATCGACGGCCACGCCATGGCGTTCCGCGCCTTCTTCGCGCTGCCCGCGGAGAGTTTCTCCGATGGGCGCGGCCAGGCCACCAATGCGGTCTACGGCTTTACCCGCATGATCTGCAAGGTCGTCGCCGCTGAGAACCCCACGCATGTGGCCGTGGCCTTCGATCTTCCCGGCGGCACCTTCCGCGACCGCATCTACGACCAGTACAAGGCCGGGCGCGAGGAAACCCCGCAGGAGTTCCGCGGGCAGATCGGTCTGATCCAGCAGGTGCTTGACGCCCTCGGTGTCGCCTGGTTCACCGTCGAGGACTACGAGGCCGACGACATCATCGCCACCCTCGCCACCCGCGCGGAATCCCGCGGCGAAGAGACCGTGATCGTCTCCAGCGACCGCGACGCGATCCAGCTGGTCTCCGAGCATGTGACCCTGCTGCAGCCGGTCAAGGGCGTCACCGAACTGCGGCGCATGGACCCCGCGGCGGTGGAAGAAAAGTACGGGGTGAGCCCGCGGCTGTACCCGGACCTCGCGGCCATGGTGGGGGAGAGCGCCGACAATCTGCCGGGCGTGCCCGGGGTGGGCCCGAAAACTGCGGCCAAGTGGATCACCCAGTACGGCGACCTGAACGGGATCCTCGCCCACGCCGAGGAGATCAAGGGCAAGGCCGGGCAGTCCCTGCGCGACCATGTGGAGGCGGTGCAGCGGAACCGTCGGATGAACGCGGCCGTGGTCGATCTGGACCTGCCCGAGGATCCGGAGCGGTATGCGCTCGGGCGCGGTGATGCGCAGGCGCTCGCGCAGGTCTTTGATGACCTTGATTTCGGTCCGACAATCCGCCGCGATGTGCCCGAACAGCTGATGGCCGGGGATGCGCAGGCGCAGGTGGCGGAGGCCCGGGAGCTTCCCGAGATTCAGCAACTGGAGGGTGCAGCCTTCGCTGCGGCGCTTCAGGAGCAGTTCGCCGGCGGCGCCGCCATCGCGCTGGAGGGCCGGTGGGAACTGGGGGAGGGCGATGCCACCGCCCTGGCCTTCGCCGAGGGCACGACCATCCTCGCCTGCGATCTCACTAGCCTGGATGAGACCGCCGAGAAGGCGCTGGCGGCGTGGCTTGCCGATGCGTCCATCCCCAAGGTCGCCCATGACGTGAAGCTCGCCTTCCACCAGCTTGCCGGCCGGGGCCTCGCTGTGGAGGGCTGGCGCACCGACCTTTCCATCGCCGAGTTCCTGTGCCGCCCCGATCAGCGACCCACCGACCTAGCCGGTCTGGCCCTGCGTCACCTGCACGAAGACCTCACGGTCGCCTCCGCAGCCGCGCAGCAGGAACTGGATTTGGGCGCCGAGGATTCGCATCTGGAGCAGCTGGGGCGTGCAGCCGATGCGGCAGCCCGCCTCGAGGACCTGCTGCGCAAGGAACTGGAAGATCGCGGGGCGCTGTCCCTGCACGATGATCTGGAACTGCCGCTGGCCACCGTGCTCGCACGCATGGAACAGGTGGGCATCGCCGTGGAAGATGCGGTGCTTGCCCAGCAGGATGCGCAGCATGAAGCCTGGCAGGAGCGCGTTGCCGAATCCGCCTACTCCCATATCGGCGGTGAACGCATCAACCTCGGCTCCCCGAAGCAGCTGCAAGAGGTGCTGTTCGAGAAGCTGGAGATGCCGAAGACCCGTCGGACCAAAACCGGTTTCTCCACGAATGCGGAAGCCCTCGCAGACCTCTACCAGAAGACAGGCCACCCCTTCCTGGAGGACCTGCTCGCGCATCGCGACGTGACCAAGATGCGGCAGATCATCGACACCCTGCGCCGCTTCATTTCCCCCTCGGCCCGTATCCACACCACCTTCCACCAGACGGTGGCGGCCACCGGGCGTCTCTCCTCGAATAACCCGAATCTGCAGAACATCCCGGTGCGCACCCCGGAGGGCCGACGCATCCGCGACGCCTTCCGCGCATCCAATAGCTACGCGGCGCTCATGACCGCGGATTACTCGCAAATCGAAATGCGGATCATGGCGCACCTTTCCGGCGATGAAGGCCTGATCGAGGCCTTCCGTTCGGGGGAGGACCTGCACCGTTACGTCGCCTCCAAGGTGTTCGACGTGGACCCGGCCGATGTGGATCCGGCCATGCGCTCCAAGACCAAGGCGTTCAGCTACGGCCTCGCCTACGGGCTCTCGGCCTATGGCCTCTCGCGGCAGCTGCAGATCAGCCAGGCCGAAGCGAGTGCCCTGCGTGACGGCTACTTCGAGCGTTTCGGGGCGGTGCGGGATTACCTGCACGAGTCGGTGGTGAAGGCCCGCGAGACCGGCTACACCGAGACGATCCTTGGGCGTCGCCGCTACCTGCCGGATTTGACCTCGGATAACCGTCAGCGCCGGGAGAATGCCGAGCGTGTGGCCTTGAATGCGCCGATCCAGGGCAGCGCCGCCGACATCATCAAACTGGCGATGCTGCGCGTGGATGCCATGCTCGCCGAGCAGGAACTCGCCTCCCGGGTGCTGCTGCAGGTGCATGACGAACTCGTGCTGGAAGTGGCCGAGGGCGAAGAGGAAGCCCTGCGCGCCCTCATCACCGAGGGCATGGGCAGCGCCTATGAACTCTCGGTGCCGCTCGAGGTGGGGATCGGCGTGGGCCGCTCCTGGCTGGAGGCGGCGCACTGAGTCGGGTTCAACAGTGATGTGGTGCGCGTGCTGATGTGGGGCCGACGGGTTCCGCGCGGGGATATGGGGCCGACGGGCCGGGTACTTGGCGCGGTTGGTGCGGTGGGCGTGTGTGGCGCGGATCCGTGCGTCTCGTCCCGCCGACGGGACGCACATCACAGTGACCGGCCCACGCCGAGCGGTCGGAGCGCTGTCATCGCCCTGCCCTGACCTGTTAGGCTCGTACCCGTCTGTGCTTTGGCGCCGTCGGGCGCGCTGTCTTCCAGGCAGCACACCCCGTCGGATCCCCGCAAAAACACGGGCACAGCAAGTTCATTGTTCCTACTCGTTTCCTGTTCCGACGGAGTTCCCACCTTCATGACCGACACCACGACCCCCCAGATCGCCATCAACGACATCGGCAGCGCCGATGACCTCATGGCCGCCATCGACTCGACCATCAAGTACTTCAACGATGGCGACATCGTCGAGGGCACCGTGGTGAAGGTGGATCACGACGAGGTCCTTCTCGACATCGGCTACAAGACCGAGGGCGTTATCCCCTCGCGCGAGCTGTCCATCAAGCACGACGTCGACCCCGGTGAGGTCGTCGAGGTCGGCGAGGAGATCGAGGCTCTTGTTCTCCAGAAGGAGGACAAGGAAGGCCGCCTGATCCTGTCCAAGAAGCGCGCCCAGTACGAGCGCGCCTGGGGCACCATCGAGCAGATCAAGGAAGACGAAGGCGTTGTCACCGGCCACGTCATCGAGGTCGTCAAGGGCGGCCTGATCGTGGACATCGGCCTGCGCGGCTTCCTCCCCGCCTCTCTCGTGGAGATGCGCCGCGTGCGCGACCTCCAGCCCTACGTGGGCCAGGAGATTGAGGCCAAGATCATCGAGCTGGACAAGAACCGCAACAACGTGGTGCTCTCCCGCCGCGCCTACCTGGAGGAGACCCAGTCCGCGGTCCGCTCCGACTTCCTGCAGACCCTGCAGAAGAGCCAGGTGCGCGAGGGCGTCGTGTCCTCCATCGTCAACTTCGGTGCCTTCGTGGACCTCGGCGGTGTGGACGGCCTGGTGCACGTCTCCGAGCTGTCCTGGAAGCACATCGACCACCCGAGCGAGGTTGTCGAGGTCGGCCAGAAGGTGCGCGTCGAGGTTCTCGACGTGGACATGGACCGCGAGCGCGTGTCCCTGTCCCTCAAGGCCACCCAGGAAGATCCGTGGCAGCTCTTCGCTCGCACCCACGCCATTGGCGAGGTTGTGCCGGGCAAGGTCACCAAGCTCGTGCCCTTCGGCGCCTTCGTGCGCGTGGAGGATGGCATCGAGGGCCTGGTGCACATCTCCGAGCTGGCTCAGCGTCACGTGGACCTGCCCGAGCAGGTTGTCACCGTTGACCAGGACGTCTTCGTCAAGGTCATCGACATCGACCTCGAGCGTCGCCGCATCTCGCTGTCCCTCAAGCAGGCCAACGAGGGCGTGGACCCGGAGGGCGACGACAGCACCTTCGATCCGGCTCTGTACGGCATGGCCGCCGAGTACGACGAGAACGGCGAGTACAAGTACCCCGAGGGCTTCGACCCGGAGACCAACGAGTGGCTCGAGGGCTACGAGTCCCAGCGCGAGGAGTGGGAGGCGCAGTACGCCGCCGCCTACGAGCGTTGGACCGCCCACAAGACCCAGGTTGCCGAGGCCATCAAGGCCGACGAGGAGTCCGCTGCCCAGGGTGGCGAGGAGGCTGCCGCTCCGGCTCAGACCTCCTACCAGTCCTCCTCCTCCGATGAGGGCACCCTCGCGTCCGACGAGGCTCTGGCCGCCCTGCGCGCCAAGCTGACCGGCAACTGATCCTCACCGCGCTTCCCGGACCCGGCCGCTAGCGGCCCCGGGACGTGTAACACCACGGCGGGGCGTCACCCACACAGGGTGGCGCCCCGCCGTTGTGCGTGGGTGGGGGTTGGTTCGCCGCGGAAAGACGGCCGGGGGAGAGGAGGGGCCGGTTACCCGCGCCGCGTATGCCCTCGCCGGGTTACCGGCGCGTAGTGGAGCACAGTTCCGGGGTTAGGCCACCTAACCCCCGCACTTTGCTCCATTTCTCGTTTGTCCACGGCTGGGCCGCCGCCGCTTACCCGAATCGCCGCCACCCTGACCGTTACCTCATCCACTCACCCCTGGGGCCCCGTATCCTCGCCACCCCTCGCCCCCTGGCCAACCCCATTCGTAACCCAGCCACCCCTCACCCTCGCGAACTTTCCCTCCCTCCAGTCCCACCCTCACCCGGTTACCCGCCCGTAGTGGAGCACACTTCCGGGGTTACGCCAGCTAACCCCCGCACTTTGCTCCATTTCTCGGTTCTCCGTGGCCGGGCTGGCTGCCGCTCACCGTAACTGCCGCCCCCTCTACGCCCCGCATACGGGTGACGGCTAGGAGTTAAACGAGCTAGTCCCGGGGCGAGAGCACCATGCGCTGCAGGTAGCGGCATGGTGTTCTCACCCCGGGACTGGCTGGGTACCTCAGCGGATGGTGCGGTGCCTGGCTTTCTTGTCCTTCGGGCCTTCCGTCTCCAGAGTGCGTGGTGGGAGCCATTCCTCGTTGCTGTCAGCGACTGGGCCGCCGTCCTTGTCCTGGTTTTCGGGGTTGTGGAGGCGGCTGGTCATGGACTTGGAGTAGATCTCCACCGGGTCCGATGTTTTCTCGATTGTGCCTTGAATGTCCTGCCACGGCCCACCGGCGAGCGAGTACTGGCCGACAAAGGTCGTGGTCAGTGTGACGTCGTACCAGCCCTCGTAGCGGTATGTGGAGGAAATCTGCTTGGAGGGATACGGCTTGCCGGGTTTTGTGGTCGTGATCGTGTTTCCGTCCCCGAGATCCCAGTGGTACTTGACCGGGATCGCACGGATCGTGACCTGCTGACCGAGCAAAGTCGTCTCGAGGGTTTGCACGTCGGGGCTGGCGTGCAGGACGTTGATCATGTTCACCGGCAGCCAACCGCCGGGCGGGCCAGCCGTCGCATCCAGAGCCTTCACGGGCAGGGATGCAAAGTCGCGCTGCGTTACCCGCACCACCACCGTCGCCTTCCCCGGAACCTTCCCCGGCGACATGGTCACACACCGAAAACCAAGATCCTGTTGCGTACCGCCATGCGGAGTAATCCGAGTGCCGCGTTGTGTTTGCTTCTTCGGATCCTTCTTCCCAGACCATCGGCCCTGGTCCTTATAGAAGACGTCTACTGCTGTCCCCTTGAACGGGGCCGAATACGCAGCCTCACACGACTTCGCATCGTATCGGCAATCCAAATCCCCGTCAGTCACCTTGCAGTCTAGGGCGTCATGATCTTTTGAATCCTGCCATGATGTGTACGTAGCAGGAAGCGCCTTGCCAATTTCTGAATCTGCATCTTTTGTTTGGGAGTGATAGAAGTCTCCTATGATGGAAAATGTGTCCTTGTTGTCGAGTTCGTCTGCTCTATATTCCTCATGTTCGTCACTCGGCGAGGCGAAAGTGATTATGGGGTTGGCGAGCAGTGTTAGGCCCGCCACTCCGGAAATAAGGAGGATATTTCGGATCGTTTTCACCGTATCATTCCTCATGATTCTTTATCGAGAGGCCGGTCGTTTTCCACTTGCCATCTTCCCATTTTGCTCGAACTGCCAGATCCTGCATACCCCCAGGGGTTTCATTTGTGGGTGCATCTTTTCCATCCGTGATGGTCGCGTCATATATGTCAGCGGCACAATGGTGTTCCTTGAGGTCATCTTCATCTAGCACCTTGATGCACATTGGTATCTCCACATGTCGGCGACCCCAGAATTTTTGACTATTTGCTATCTCCCTGAGATCCTCGAGGGCGCCATTGCAGCTTTCGCAATTGGGGTCCGAGAGATCTTCAAGGAGATAGCCACCGTCCGTTTGGTGGGCCCAGTAGAGGACTTGGATGTAGTACCGCGCTGCTTGTTCAGCGCCTTTGTCGGTTTTTTGGTCCATGCCGGGGAAGTCTTTGGGGTCGGGTGGCGGGATGTCAGGCGCGGCCTTGGT
>JAEWEZ010000154.1 GCA_023389045.1 Actinomycetes bacterium | reverse complement strand
GGTCTGTTTTCCCTCCAGACCCGTTGAATTTTCCGGTAGAAGAATCCAGACAAAGCGGCACCCATTCATGCTCTGCCAGCCCATGCGCTCTGCCCGTGTGCTTCTCGAGCCGTGGGCGATGCCGTGTTCGTCAGATGCGGTGCCTAGAATGCGGGCATGCCTTCGATCGGACGAGACGACGTTGCCCGCCTCGCCGACCTCGCACGGATCCAGCTCACCGATGACGAGATCACCCGCCTGGCCGGGGAGTTCGACGCCATCATGGACGCTGTGGCCTCCGTGTCCGAGGTCGCGACCGCGGATGTTCCCGCCACCAGCCACCCCATCGCGATGACCAATGTGTTCCGCAAGGACGAGGTCACCCAGACCCTCAGCCAGGAGGAAGCCCTCAGCGGCGCCCCTGAGGCCGAGGACGGCCGCTTCGCGGTGCCGCAGATCCTGGGGGAGGAGTGAGATGACCAGCAACAACCCCGCTGACCTGATCCGTCTGAGCGCCGCCCAGATGGCCGCCGCGCTCGCCGAGGGTGAGGTGACCTCGCAGGACCTCACCCGCGCCCATCTGGACCGCATCGCCGCGGTGGACGAGGACCTCAACGCCTTCCTCCACATCAATGAGGACGATGCCCTGGCCACCGCACGCTCCGTGGATGAGCGCCGCGCCGCCGGTGACGAGCTGCCCGCCCTGGCCGGTGTGCCGATCGCGGTGAAGGACGTTGTGGTCACCCGTGGCATGCCCACCACGGCCGGCTCTCGCATGCTGGAAGGCTGGGTGCCGCCCTATGACGCCACCCTCGTCACCCGCCTGCGCGAGGCCGGTCTGCCGATCCTCGGCAAGACCAATATGGACGAGTTCGCCATGGGCTCCTCCACCGAGACCAGCGCCTTTGGCAACACCCGCAACCCCTGGGGCCGCGACCGCATCCCCGGTGGTTCCGGTGGCGGTAGCGCCGCCGCCGTCGGCGCTTTCGAGGCTCCGCTCGCGATCGGCACCGATACCGGTGGTTCGATCCGCCAGCCCGCCGCTGTCACCGGCACCGTGGGCGTGAAGCCCACCTACGGTTCGGTCTCGCGGTACGGCCTGATCGCCATGGCCTCCTCGCTGGACCAGGCCGGCCCCTGCACCCGCACGGTGGAGGATGCCGCGCTTTTGCACCAGGTGATCGCCGGGCATGACCCGATGGACTCCACCTCGCTGCCCGATGCGGTGCCGGACTTCGCGGCTGCCGCCCGGATGCGGGACGTCAAGGGTCTGCGCATCGGCGTGATCCAGGAACTCGAATCCGACGGTTTCGCTCCTGAGGTGAAGGCCCGCTTCGAAGAGTCGCTTGCGCTGCTCGAACAGGCCGGTGCCGAGATCGTGCGTGTGTCCTGCCCGCACTTCTCCTACGCTCTGGGCGCCTACTACCTGATCATGCCCTCGGAAGCCTCCAGCAACCTCGCCAAGTTCGACGGCATGCGCTACGGCCTGCGCGTGGTTCCGGAGGAGTCCCCGACGGCGGAGAAGGTGATGGCCGCTACCCGTGGGGAAGGCTTCGGCTTCGAGGTTAAGCGCCGCATCCTGCTGGGCACCTACGCCCTGTCGGCCGGCTACTACGACGCCTACTACGGCAGCGCCCAGAAGGTGCGCACCCTGGTGCAGCGTGACTTCGCCGCCGCCTTCGAGCAGGCCGATGTTCTCGCCTCACCCACCGCTCCGACGGTCGCTTTCCGCTTCGGTGAAAAGGCCGACGATCCGCTGGCCATGTACATGAACGACATCGCCACCATCCCCGCCAACCTGGCCGGTACCCCGGGCATCTCTGTGCCCAGCGGCCTGGCCGAGGACGGCCTGCCCGCCGGCATCCAGTTCCTGGCCCCGGCCCGGGAAGATGCGCGTCTGTACCGCGTGGGCGGTGCGATGGAGGCCCTGCTGGAGGATGCCTGGGGCGCGCCGCTGCTGTCCAAGGCTCCTGAGCTGACCGGAGGTGCACGATGAGCACGAATGAGACTGTGCGCGTGGAACACGAGATCGTTGACTTCGATGAGGCGGTGGATCGCTACGATCCGGTGCTCGGCATTGAGGTGCACGTGGAGCTCGGCACCGCCACCAAGATGTTCGATGGCGCCCCGAACGTGTTCGCTGCCGAGCCGAATACCGCGATCACCCCGGTCTCCCTGGGCCTTCCCGGCACCCTGCCGGTGGTCAATGAGAAGGCTGCCGAGTTTGCGATCCGTATCGGTCTGGCCCTGAACTGCAAGATCGCCGAAACCTGCCGTTTCGCGCGCAAGCAGTACTTCTACCCGGATCTGACCAAGAACTTCCAGACCTCCCAGTACGACGAGCCGATCGCCTATGACGGCTTCCTCGATGTGGAACTGGAGGACGGCGAGATCGTCCGGGTCGAGATCGAGCGTGCCCATATGGAAGAGGACGCCGGCAAGAACACCCACATCGGTGGTTCCGCCGGACGCATCCAGGGAGCGACCCGCTCCCTCGTGGACTACAACCGCGCGGGCGTTCCCCTGGTCGAGATCGTGACCAAGCCGATCACCGGCACCGGGGACCGCGCCCCGGAGGTCGCTGCCGCCTATGTGCGCACCCTGCGCGATATCTTCCGTGCCCTCGAGGTGTCGGAAGCGCGCATGGAGCGCGGCAATGTGCGTGCCGATGTGAACGTGTCGCTGCGCCCCTCTCCGGATGCACCGCTGGGGATCCGTTCGGAAACGAAGAACGTGAACTCCTTCCGCTCGATTGAGCGGTCGGTGCGCTACGAGATCTCGCGCCATGCCGGGATTTTGGATGCCGGGGAGACCGTGATCCAGGAGACCCGCCACTTCCACGAGGACACGGGGGAGACCTCCCCGGGGCGTGTGAAGTCGGATGCGGATGATTACCGCTACTTCCCAGAGCCGGATCTGGTGCCGGTTGCGCCGAGCCGCGAATGGGTGGAGGAGATCCGCGCCTCCCTGCCGGAGCTGCCGGCAGCACGCCGCCGTCGTCTGCGCGAGGAGTGGGGCTTTAGCGATCTGGAAATGCGCGATGCCGTCAACGCCGATGCGCTTGATCTGATCGAGGCAACGGTTGCCGCCGGGGCCAGCGCCCAGTCCGCGCGGAAGTGGTGGATGGGCGAGCTGGCCCGTACCGCCAAGGAGCAGGAGGTGTCTCTCGACGCTCTCTCGGTGACTCCCGCGCAGGTGGCGGAGCTGCAGGGCCTCGTCGATGCCCGCACGATCAATGACAAGATCGCCAAGCAGGTGCTCAAGAAGGTGCTCGACGGTCAGGGCGATCCGGCCCAGATCGTGGAGAGCGAGGGCCTCGCGGTGGTCTCCGATGATTCGGTGCTGACTGCCGCTGTGGATCAGGCGATTGCGGATAACCCCGATGTGGTCGAGAAGATCCGCGGCGGCAAGGTCCAGGCGATTGGTGCACTGATTGGCCCGATCATGAAAGCTACTCGCGGCCAGGCCGATGCCGGCCGCGTGCGCGAGATCATCATGGAAAAGGTGGGCGTGCAGGACTCCTGAGGATGACGGCACCGCGTCAAGTCATCCCGCTGCTCTGGGCGGCCTCTCACAGTGAATGTGAACAAAATGTGAAGGCTTTGTTTCACTGATATCACTGCGAAGGCCGCCCAGAGTGCTCCTTTTCAACCATCTGACCTGGTGGTTTATCCGCTTTCGGGGTTACCCGATGGTCGGTCGCTCTACGGATCGTGTCCGTACAGTGAAGGATGTCCCTGTGTAGAGCGACCTGATAGCACACCGCAGCTGTGCCCGGCCGCCGTCGGACGCCGTCCCGAGCACCCACGCTGCGACGTTCCCCTGCGGTCCCTCGCTTCTCGGTGTTTCTGGCTCGCTCTGCCCCGCGCCCTCGGCCTCGCCGTTGTCCCGCAGCCTGGTCCGGCCCCTGCCTGATCGGTGCCGCGTGGCTCCGCTGTGTGTCACAGCTCGGTGGTGTGCGCGGACGCAACCACGGGCGAGCATGCCTCGCCATGGAGGAGTCTTTTTCCTATGTCAGGAATCGATGCCTTCGTCGAATCGGTCTTTGGACCGATCGCGACATGGCTCTCCAACGTCGTCTTCTTTGAAGCCCCGATTTTCGGCGGCGTGCCGATCATCGTGGTGTGGCTGATGGCCGCCGCCATTTTCCTCACCGTGTGGCTGCGCTTCCAGCCGATCACCGGCCTCAAGCACTCCCTACAGGTGATCCGCGGACGCTACACCGCCAAGACCGACCCGGGTGAGGTCTCCAGCTTCCAGGCCCTGGCCACGGAGCTGTCCGGTACGGTGGGCCTCGGCAATATCGCCGGTGTGGCCGTCGCGATCGTGGCCGGTGGCCCCGGCGCTGCGCTGTGGATCGTGATCTTCGGCTTCTTCGGCATGAGCGTGAAGATGGCCGAGGCGACCCTCGGCGTCATGTTCCGTCGCGTGAAGAAGGACGGGACCACCGAGGGTGGCCCCATGTTCTACCTGCGCGACGGTATGGCGACCATCGGGTGGAAGAAGACCGGTGCGGTGCTGGCCGTGCTGTACGCGATCTTCACCCTGGTGGGCGTCTTCGGCGCCGGCAACCTGTTCCAGGCCAACCAGGTCTCCGCGATCGTGTCGGCTGCGACGGGCAACGACTTCCTGCAGACCAATAAGTGGCTGATCGGTGTGGTCATGGCGATCCTCGCGGGCGTTGTGATCCTCGGTGGCGTGAAGTCGATCGCCCGCTGGACCTCCGCCATCACTCCCGCCATGGCCGTGCTGTACATCCTGTGCGTGCTCGCCATCATCGTGATGAACATTGGCGCCCTGCCCGGCGCTGTCGCCGCGATTGTGACCGGTGCATTCACCGCCGAGGGCGTGACCGGCGGCATCATCGGTGTGGCCGTTGTGGGTATTCAGCGAGCCCTGTTCTCGAACGCGGCCGGTGTCGGTTCCGCCGGTATGGCCCACTCCGCCTCCAAGACCCGTGAGCCCGCCACCGAAGGCTTCACCGCCATGTGGGAGCCGCTCGTGGACTCCGTCATCGTCTGCTCCCTGACGGCGCTCGCCATCACCGTGACCGGCGTGTACGAAACCGCTGGTGCCGATGCTGACGGCGTGCAGCTCACCTCCGCCGCCTTCGGCACCGTGGCCGGCTGGTTCCCGGTCCTGCTGACCGTGGCCGTTGCCCTCTTCGGTTTCTCCACCGTGCTCGCCTACGAGTACTACGGCGAGCTGAGCGCCAAGTTCCTGTTCGGCTCTGGCAAGGGTGTGCAGATCGGCTTCCGCATCGTCTGGGTGCTGGCCGTGATCGTCGGTGCCGCGATCTCGCTCGACTCGGTGATCGCCTTCTCCGACGCCATGTTCTTCCTCATGTCGGTGCCGAACCTGCTGGGCATCTACTTCCTGTCCAAGCTGCTGCGCCTGGAGATCCTGCGTCACAAGTACCGCGTGAACACCGGTGCGCTGACCGCCATCGAGGATCCCGATCTGCAGGTGGGTATGGGCTCGCATGAGCCGACCCCGGAGCAGATCGAGGAAGCCGCCGCTGCGGATCGTGAAGAGGAAGAGCGTCTGGCGCGTCTGCATCAGACTCTTGCCGACGATCCGGAGTTCCCGGTGCGAGCCGATCATCACGACGAATCCCTCGCCTCCCCGATGGGCGCCCCGGAGACGCCGATCGGCGAGCAGGCAGAGCCGGAAACCTCGGGTATCGCCGATCCAGTGGGTCGCCCGGATCCCAACGGCCCCGTGCGTGAAGGCTGAGGCATGAGCCTCCACCCCGCATGACGACCGCCCCGCGCCGTTTAGCACCTCCTCGGTGCCAGCGGTGCGGGGCGGTACGCTATCGGTAGTTTTACTAATTCTTGACGAACCCCGTCGGAATGACTACTTCCTGAGGACCCCGCATGACCCGCACGTCTCGATCCCCCCGCCGACTGCGCCCCGCCTCCCGCTTCGCCGCAGGAGCCGCCATTCTCGCCCTGGCTCTCACCGCCTGCGGCAGCCCCGCGAAGGAGCCGGAACCGAGCGCTGAGACCACCTCGGAAAAGCCCAGCCCGGTGGAGATTTCCGAGGTGCCCGGGGAGAGCCCCACGCCGGAAGAAACCACCCCGGAAGAGACTGCGACGGCGAGTGCCACCCCGTCGGAAACCCCCTCGGGCGGCCCCACCGCCAGTGAACCCATCGAAGAGGAAGACATGGGCGAGGTCGCCAATGTGGACCCCTTCAGCCGATACATGACCGTCTCCCTCGTGGATAAACGCCAGAAGCTGAGCGCCGAGGAGATCGTCGGTGAAATCGGTGGCTGGCTGCAGGTTGATGTGGATCTGCGGTGTAAGTCCGGTATCGCCGTGGGTGAGGTCACCACCTGCGAGGGCACGATCGCCAATCCCGACAGTGCGATGGCCGTGACGAAGGGGCCCCTGGATGCGGGCCTCGTCCCGGGCGTCGAAGGAACCGCTTTGCTGGTCGTGCGTCAGCGGGGACCGGAGGCGCCGCCGCTGCCCGAGGTGCTGAAGAGCGGAAACCTCTACACCGGCGCCTACCTGGTTGATCAGGAGCGCAGCACCGACAACATCGAAGATGCCCTTGATGAAAGCTTCGGCTTGGCGCTTGCGACCGATGGGCCGAGCGGTGCAGACGCCATCTCCAGCTGCCAGCTGGAGGGTGACGCCCTCGTGGTCTGCCTGACGAAAGGCAAGAAGCCGCAGAACGTCGCCGGCGACTGGGTGGGCCCGGCCCGCCGCGGATTCCTGAAGAACTCCTTCCTGTACCTGTTCGAAAAGCGCATGAGCTAACCCTGCGCCCGCCCCCAGGACCCCGAGGGAGTCCCCGTGAACGGTTTCGACGCCGCCGTCGAATCGATCTTTAAGCCGATCGCCGACATCCTCTCCGCCATCGTCT
Organism: Actinomycetes bacterium; assembly: GCA_023389045.1. Taxonomy (GTDB): domain Bacteria; phylum Actinomycetota; class Actinomycetes; order Actinomycetales; family Dermabacteraceae; genus Brachybacterium. The sequence goes on along the minus strand of JAEWEZ010000154.1, from coordinate 8,985 downwards.
TCGTGGAAGTCCCCCTCTTCGGGGGCATCCCGATCGTGGTCGTCTGGCTCATGGTCGCCGCGCTCTTCTACACGGTGTGGCTGCGTTTCCAGCCGCTGACCGGTGTGAAGCACTCCCTACAGGTCATTAAGGGGCGGTACGCCGCGAAGACCGATCCATGGCGGCGCCATGTATGTGCTGCGCGATGGATTCGCCGAGATCGGGTGGAAACGCACCGGCATCGTGATGGGCGCGATCTACGCGGTCTGCGCCCTGATCGGCATGGTCGGCGGCGGCAACCTCTTTCAGGCAAACCAGGTCACGCTGCTGATCACCTCGGGGATGGGGGAGGAGTCTTTCCTCGCCCAGAACCAGTGGGTGATCGGTGCGGTGCTCGCCGTGATGGTGGGCGTGGTGGTGCTGGGCGGCGTCACCTCCATCGCGAAGTACACCGCCAAGATCACCCCGTTCATGGCGATTGCCTACGTGATCGCGGCCGGCACCATCATCGTGCTGAACATCGGGCAGCTGCCGAATGCGGTCGCGCAGATCATCACCGGTGCCTTCACCGCCGATGGCGTAACCGGCGGTGTGATCGGCGTGGCCGTTGCCGGTATTCAGCGTGCGCTGTTCTCCAATGCCGTCGGCGCCGGCACCGCCTCCATGAGTTTTGCCGCCACCAAGAACCGCGATCCCGCGGTTGAGGGATACACCGCTATGTGGGGGCCGCTCGTTGATTCGGTGATCGTCTGCATGCTCACCGCCACGGCGATTGTCATCACGGGTGTTCACGAGGGTGGAAATGCCGATTCCGACGGCGTGCAGCTCACGGCGCAGGCCTTCGCCTCGGTGTCCTCCTGGTTCCCGATCGTGCTGACGATCATGGTGTTCCTCTTCGGTTTCTCGACGCTGCTGAGCTACTCCTTCTTCGCCGAGATGCTCGCCGCCTACCTCTTCGACCCCACGCAGCGGGTGCGTATGACCATGCGCGTGGTCTATGTGCTGCTGATCGTGGTGGGCGCGTCGATCTCCATGGATTCGATGGTCACGTTTGCCGACGCGACAACCTTCCTGGTCACGGTGCCGAACCTGATCGGTCTGTATGTGCTCGCGAAGGTGGTCCGACGGGACATTCTGTGGCATCGCACGCGAGTGGAGACGGGATCTCTCCAGGCGCTGGACCCGGAGGTTGCGGTGGGCCTTGGGGATCATGAGCCGACGCCGGAGCAGGTCGAGCAGGCCGAGCAGGAGGAAGCGGCCGAGAAGAAGCGCCTGCAGACCCTGCACCGGGAACTCGGGCAGGACCCGCAGTGGCCGCACCATGATGAGCACGGCCGCGAAACGGAGGCGGGGGCGCGGTAGTTCAGTGTGAGATCAGCCCCGAGAGGGGTGTCCACATACTGATGGTCCGGTCTCGCATTGCGGCCGCGCCGTAGAATCGGCCTATGCCCCAGCTTCGTTCCCGCACCACCACCCACGGCCGCAATATGGCCGGTGCCCGTGCCCTGTGGCGCGCCACCGGAATGCAGTCCGAGGACTTCGGTAAGCCGATTATCGCGATCGCCAACTCCTTCACCCAGTTCGTCCCCGGGCACGTTCACCTCAAGAACATGGGCGATCTGGTGGCCTCCGCGATCAAGGAGGCCGGGGGCGTTGCCAAGGAGTTCAATACGATCGCCGTGGACGACGGGATCGCCATGGGCCACGGCGGGATGCTCTACTCCCTGCCGAGCCGCGACATCATCGCCGACGCCGTCGAGTACATGGTCAATGCGCACTGCGCCGACGCCCTCGTCTGCATCTCCAACTGCGACAAGATCACCCCCGGCATGCTGATGGCAGCAATGCGCCTGAACATCCCGGTGGTTTTCGTCTCTGGCGGGCCGATGGAGGCCGGTAAACCCGTCGAAGGCGTGATTGAACACGGACTGGATCTGGTCGATGCCATGTCTGCTTCCGCCAATGACACCGTCACCGATGCGCAGCTCGCCGACATCGAAGACAACGCCTGCCCCACCTGCGGTTCCTGCTCCGGCATGTTCACTGCAAACTCGATGAACTGCCTGACCGAAGCCCTCGGGCTCTCCCTGCCCGGTAACGGCACCACCCTTGCCACCCACGCCCTGCGCAAGGAACTGTTCCTGCAGGCCGGGCGCACCATCGTGGATCTGGCGCGCCGCTGGTACGAGCAGGACGACGACTCCGTGCTCCCGCGCAATATCGCCACCAAGGCCGCCTTCACCAATGCGATGGCGCTGGACGTGGCCATGGGCGGCTCGACCAACACCGTGCTGCACATCCTCGCGGCAGCGATCGAGGGCGAGGTGGACTTCACCCTCGCCGATATCGACCGTCTCTCCCGCTCCGTGCCGTGCCTGTCCAAGGTGGCACCCAATGGCACCGCCCACGTGGAAGACGTGCACCGGGCCGGCGGTATCCCCGCGATCCTCGGCGAACTGGACCGCGCCGGACTGCTCGACCACACCGTCCACGCCGTGCACTCCCCAAGCCTGCAGCAGTGGCTCAGCGACTGGGACATCCGCGGCGGTGAGGCCACCGAGCAGGCCCACACCCTCTTCCACGCCGCCCCCGGCGGGGTGCGCACCACGCAGGCATTCTCCTCCACCGCCATGTGGGAAGAACTCGACACCGACGGGGAAAACGGCGTGATCCGCGCCGTGCCCCACGCCCACACCAAGGACGGCGGCCTCTGCGTGCTGCGCGGCAACCTCGCCGAAGACGGCTGCGTCATCAAAACAGCCGGCATCACCGAGGACCTCTTCCACTTTGAAGGCACCGCGGTGGTCTGCGAATCGCAGGAAGAAGCCGTGCAGAAGATCCTGGATAAGACCGTGCAGGCCGGGCACATCGTGATCGTGCGCTATGAAGGCCCGCAGGGTGGCCCGGGCATGCAGGAGATGCTGTACCCGACTGCCTTCCTGAAGGGCCGGGGCCTGGGCCGCGACTGCGCACTCATCACCGATGGCCGCTTCTCCGGCGGCACCAGCGGTGTTTCCATCGGGCACGTCTCCCCGGAGGCCGCCGAGGGCGGGATCATCGGCCTGGTCGAAGACGGCGACAAGATCGTGATCGACGTCGATAAGCGTCTGCTGCAGCTGGAGGTGCCTGAGGAGGAACTCGAGCGCCGACGCGAAGCCCGCGGCCCCCTGCCCTGGCGCCCCGCCTCACGCGACCGCCAGGTCTCCCAGGCGCTCAAGGTGTACGCGCACCTGGTGCGTTCGGCAACCTACGGCGCAACCCGTCGGCCGCTGGACTGAGCCCGACGGACCCGTCCAAGCTCAGGCGCCGACGGCAGCCAGGTAGCGGTCCAGGATCAGCTCCGCGAGGAGCGGATGGTCCCCGAGCGGTGCGGCCACCACATCGGCCCCGGCTTTCTCGACCAGACGGGAGAAGTGCCCCGGGGTCAGCATGTAGCTGGCCACCGCTACGCGGCCGCTGCCCCCGGAACCGTCCTGGGCTCGCTCACGGGCCTGCTCAACGGCTTCCTCGAGGCTCGGATGAGCCGCGTAGGCGTAGCCGACCGTGACCGGGCAGCTGAGCTCCTTGCGCAGCAGATCCGCAGCCTGCTCGACCATATCCACGCCATCGGCCACACGCGTTCCCGAGGCGGCCATCACCACCGCATCGCCCTCGCGATATCCGGCCTCCCGCAGCCGCTCATGCATGATCTGCGCGAGCCGCAGATCGGGGCCGAGCGGTTCAGCGGCCACAGCGCAGTGCGCGGCAACCGCCCCACCAATGTCATCGCGCACGTGATAGCCGGTCGAGAGCAGCAGCGGAACCACCACCGCCTCCACATGATCGGCCTCGCGGGTGCGAAGCACCTGGCTGCGCGTGCAGACCTCTGCAACCGCGCGTGCCACCGTCGGCTCCTGCACATCCACGAAGGCTTCGCGCACCGTCACGGGGGTGAGCCGGGAAAGCCGCGCGAGCAGGGAGCGCAGCACATCGCGCCCCTGCCGGGAACGGGTGCCGTGGGCGCAGGCGATGAGCACCGGGCGCGGGGCATCAGCGCCGACGGGGTCCTGCGAGGCGAGCGGGGCGGCGGGAAGATCAGTGCGTCCGACGGTGAGCTGATCGCGGCCTGCGCCGCGCGGGGAGGCAGGGCGTGCGCTCGTGGTCTCGGCGTCGTCCTCGAGGTGAGAGGGGTCGAGGAACCCCTCGGCAGCCGTTGCGCCCGCCACGATGATGGAGGGGAAGGTGATCTGCTCCCTTTCGACCGCCGCAGCGATCTCCTGCAGGGGAGCGCGGACCGTGCGTTGCTGCGCAGTGGTGGCGGCATGCACCACCGCGACCGGAAGCAGCGGATCCACCCCGTTCAGCAGGGCCTGACGCACGAGCCGCGGCAGCCACTCCACACCCATCAGCATGACCGTGGTCGTTGCGGGATCGCGCAGGGCCGCGAGATCGGCCGGGCCGAGGTCACCATGCGCATTGACCACATGCACGGCCACGGTGGCGCCGCGGTGCGTGACCGGGATGCCGGCGGCGCCGGGACCCGCGATCGCACTGCTAATCCCCGGTACGACCTGCACGGGGATTCCGGCGGTACGGCACGCGAGGATTTCTTCCCCACCGCGGCCGAGAACGAAGGGGTCCCCGCCCTTCAACCGCACGACGCGCTTGCCCTCCCGAGCCAGCCGCACCAGGATCTCCTGGATTTCTTCCTGCCGGATCGACGGTGCCCCGGGGGTTTTGCCCACGGGAACCACCTCGACGCCCTCCTGAAGGGTGTCGATCAGATCAGTCGGACCGAGTCGGTCGACGACCACCGCATCCGCCTGCTGCAGAAGCACCAAACCGCGCACGGTGATGAGGTCCCAGGCGCCGGGGCCGCCGCCGACGAGGGCGACAGAACCGGGCAGAAGTTCCGCGGTGGGCAGGCCGGGAAGACGGGGCACATGGGCAGGGCGATGCGTCATGGGGGCTCCTGTGGTCGGGGCGAGGACCGAGCGTCGTTCCAGGGTAACGGCTGAATGCCTGGTGCCCGGGGCGCTGAAAGGCCCGATCGGGATCCGTCGGCCATGAGCTGCGGCACACACCCATCCCCCCGGACACACGACGGCGCCCCGCCTCCGTCACCACGATGGTGACGGGACGGGGCGCCGTGGATCCGCTCGGAATGCACCGGACAGGATCAGGAGAAAGCGGGATCAGCCCTGCTTCTTGCCCTTCTCCCAGCCGACGATGCTCCAGTTGCGGGATTCGTACAGCTGCGGGCCGTAGTTACCCAGACCCGGCTTGTAGGCCACGATCGACGGGCCGTTCCACAGCGGCATCATCGCGTACAGCTCCTGGAACTTCTTCTCCACCTCATTGGCGATCTTGGCGCGCTCGGTGATGTCGGGGGACACCGAGACGGTCGGGATCATCTTGTCGATCTCATCCGAGCCAGTGCCGGTCTTGTTCGAGGTGGACTTCGAGTTGAAGAACTGGTTCACCACACCGGTCGGGTCGGAGCCCACGGTGTAGCCCATCATCACCAGCTGGAAGGAGAGCTCCTCCATGACCTTGCCGAAGTCGCCGGAGCCCTTCGAGTCGATGGTGGCGTTGAAGCCGAGCTCCTGCAGGTTCTTCTGCAGGGTCTGGGTGATGGCGTCGCCGAGCGGGTCGTCACCGAACTTGGTGATCGCCACGTCCAGGGTCTTGCCGTCCTTCTTACGCGGACCCTCACCCTCGGCCTTCCAACCGGCGGCCTCCAGGGTCTTCTTGGCGGCTTCCTTGTCGTGCTTGACCGGGTAGTTGTCCTGGTAGTACGGCGAGAAGGGCATGAGCATCCAGGAGCCGGGCAGCTTCTCGGTCCAGTTCAGGCCGTTGAAGCGGAGCTTGGCGAGAGCCGCACGGTCCACGCCCTCGTAGATCGCCTTACGGACCTCGATCTCACCGAGCACACCGCGTTTGGTGTTGAAGTTCAGACCGGAGACGGAGAGGGTCTGGCTGCGGCGCAGATCCTTCTCCTGGAAGTCCTTCAGCTCGTTGTAACGGGCGATGTTGGAGATACCGACGCCGTCGATCTCCTTGTTCTTGAAGGCCGGGATGGTCGCGCTGTCCTCCATCTCGCGGTACACGATCTGATCCAGCAGCGGCTTCTCGCCCCACCACTTCTCATTCGGCACCAGGATCACGCGACGCTGCACGGTGTCGAGCTTCTCAAGCTTGAACGGGCCAGCCATCCACTCGGGGTGGAGGTTATTGACGTAGCCGTCGTTGAAGATCTCGGCGGTGTTCACGGCGGGGTGGAAGGTGCCGGAGAAGAGGCTGGTCCACGGCTGGTAGACCTCCTTCATGGTCACGACAACTTCCTTGTCGTCCTTACCGGCCTTGACCGACTCAATGCGGTCGTAACCGTCGGTGGACACGGCATCGACGGTCTTGTCCGAACCGTTCAACATCTTCCACTGGTTCTCGAAGGTCTTCCAGTCGTAGGGAGTGCCGTCGTTCCAGGTGGCGTCAGGGTTCAGGGTGTAGGTGATGACGGGCTTCTCACCGGAATCGTCGTACTTGGCGTCCAGGCAGAAGTCCTTGTTCAGGGTCGGGGTGCCATCGGTCTTGGAGGCCCACACACCGGCCCGGTCGGTGGCCGACTGGATGGTGGAGTTGTCGGCGGTGTTGCCGGCATTGGACCAGCCGAAGAAGTTCGGCCCGAGGGCGCCGACGGTCAGGGTGAAGGTGCCGCCCTTTTCGAGCTTGTCGATGGGCTGCGGGTTGTTGTCGACGAGGTCCTTGAGGTCGCCGGAGGTGCCGCGCTTCTCCAGGTCGCTGGTGGCGCCACCAGCGTCCTTGTTGTTACCGCCGCCGCCTTCGCAGGCGGCCAGGGTCAGCGCACCGCTGGCAACGAGCGAGGCCAGCAGCGCCTCGCGTCGGGTGATGGCAGGACGAAGGAACTGCATCGGTGGACTTCCTTTCAGGAGAGGGGAGAGGGAGCCGCGAGCTTCTCCGGGAAGAAGCACGCGTATTCGTGGTCGTTGCCCGCAGAGGCGAGCGCCGGTTCCTTGGTGAGGCACTGTTCCTGCTTGTCGGCAGGGAGGTGCGCGAAGATGGGGCAGCGGGTGGCGAAGCGGCAGCCGGTGGGCACATCCAGGGGAGAGGGCAGGTCGCCCGCCAGGATGATCCGCTGGCGGCTTTCCTCGATCTCCGGGTCCGGGATCGGGATGGCCGATAGCAGTGCCTGTGTGTACGGATGCTGCGGATCGTCGAAGATCTGATCGACGTCGCCGTACTCGACAACCTTGCCCAGATACATCACCGCGACCCGGTCACTGATGTGTCGCACGACGGAGAGGTCGTGTGCCACCAGCAGGTAGGACAGCTTCAGCCTGGCTTTGAGGTTATTGAGCATATTGAGCACGCCCGCCTGGATGGACACGTCGAGCGCGGAGACCGGCTCGTCGAGCACCACCAGATGCGGGTTCACCGCGAGGGCGCGGGCGATGGCGATGCGCTGCCGCTGACCACCGGAGAACTGCACCGGGAAGCGGTTGACGTGGTCGGGCTGCAGCCCGACCAAGCGCATCAGCTCGAAGACGCGTTCGCGGATTTCCGCATTCGTCATCGAGGTCATTTCGAGGGGCTCGGCGAGCACCTCGTACACCGTGAAGCGCGGATCCAGGGAGCTCAGCGGATCCTGGAAGACCATCTGCACATTGCGGCGGATCTGCTGCACGGCCGCACCGTGACGGCCGCGGTTGGAGACCTCACCGATGGTGATGGTGCCGCTCTGTTTGCGGTCCAGCTCCATGATCTCCAGCAGCGTGGTGGTCTTCCCCGAACCGGACTCACCCACCAGCGCGAGGCATTCACCCTCGCGCACATCGAAGCTGACCCCGTCGACCGCACGCACGGTTCCGATCTGCTTCTTGACCAGGGCGCCCTTGGTGAGCGGGAAGAACTTCTCCACCTTGTCCAGGGCGAGCACGGTACGGCGTTCCTCGCGCGGCATGGCGGCGCGCATCTGCCCGGTTTCGGTCAGCTCCGGCTCCGGCACCGCGAAGGCATCGCGGATTTCCAGCTCGCCGCTGATGATCTCGGGGGTGCGCACGCAGGCTGCCAGGTGGCCCTTCTCGATCTCTTTCAGCGCCGGCTCGCCATTCATGCAGGCGTCCACTTTGAGAGGGCAGCGCGGGGCGAAGGGGCAGCCGGTCGGTTCTTCGAGCAGGTTCGGCGGGGTGCCTTCGATGGAGACGAGGTCCCCGTCAGAGGACATATCCACGCGCGGCACCGAGGCGAGCAGGCCCGCCGTGTAGGGCATCAGCGGCTTACGGAACAGCGAGCGAGTGTCGGTGTACTCCACGGCGCGGCCGCCGTACATCACCATCACGTTGTCGGCCACACCGGCAATCACGCCGAGGTCGTGGGTAATCATCACGATGGCAGCGCCGGTGATCTCATTGGCCTTACGCAGCACCTCGAGGATCTGCGCCTGGATCGTCACGTCCAGGGCGGTGGTGGGCTCATCGCAGATCAGCACCGAGGGATCATTCGCCATCGCGATTGCGATCATCACGCGCTGGCGCATACCGCCCGAGAACTGGTGCGGGTAGGCCTTGAGGCGTTCACGGGGGGAGGGGATCCCGACCGCGTGCAGCAGCTCGATCGCACGCTCGGTGCGCTTGGCCTTGCTCATCTGCGGGTTGTGAATGCGGATCGCGTCATCCAGCTGACGGCCAATGGTGAACACCGGGGTGAGCGAGCTCAGCGGGTCCTGGAAGACCATGGCGATCTCGGAGCCGCGGTACTTGCACATCTGCTTGTCGTTGAGGGTCAGCAGTTCGGTGTCGCGGTACTTGACCGAGCCTTCGGTCTTGGCGGTGGCGGCCAGCAGGCCCATCACCGTCAGAGAGGTGACGGACTTACCGGAGCCGGATTCGCCCACGATGCCGAGGATCTCTCCGGGGCGCACATCGAAGGAGACACCGCGGACGGCGTGGTTCACACCGTTTTCGGTGTTGAAGCGCACGGACAGATCGCGCACGGTCAGCACCGGTT
>JAEWEZ010000131.1 GCA_023389045.1 Actinomycetes bacterium | reverse complement strand
CCCTGGCCGACCGTGTTCTGCCCGCCTCCGTGGGCCTGCGCCCAGGCGTCACCCTGGGCGCCCTCGTGCGCACCCGGATGGGCGACCGCGTCGCTGATCGTCTGGTCGCGCCGCTGGTTGCCGGTGTGCATTCGGCCGATCCCGACTCACTGGAACTGGCCACCGTGCTCCCGCGCCTTCCCGAGGTGATGCGCACGGAGGGGTCTTTGGCTGCGGCGGTACGCGCCCTCCGCCCGTCGCCCGAGAAGCAGCGCAGCGCCGGCACCGCCGTGCATGCGGTCGCCCCAACGATGGCCACGCTGATCCAGACTCTCGCCGACTCCTGCCGCGACCTCGGCGTGGAGCTGCGTACCGCAAGCCCTGTCAGCGCGCTGCAGCGAGAGGGCTCCACCTGGGCGATCACCGTCGACCCCTCCCCTACTGGCCCTTCCCCTCACGGCACAACCACCGCAGAACCGTCGGCCCCCGCGGCACCCACCGAGGTTCTTCACGCCGAGTACCTGGTTCTTGCCTGCCCGCCGGATGTCTCCCGAGGCCTGCTCACCGGCGTGGAAGACGAGATCGCCCAGAGGATCCCCGACACGCCGCCGACCCCGGTGCGGCTCGTCGCGCTCGTCCTGGAGGATTCCCGACTGGATACCTTCCCCACCGGAACCGGCGCGCTCGTCGCCCCCGGCACCCCGCAGGTCTGGGCGAAAGCCATGACCCATGCGACCGCGAAATGGCCGCATGTGCGCGAAGCCGCCGGCGATCTGCATGTGCTGCGCCTGAGCTACGGCCGCCCCGGGGAGCCCCTGCCCGTGGACGACTCCGGAGGGCCCGACGGCACCTCTGGCTCCATCATCGACCTGGCCCTCCTGGATGCCTCCGCCATCACCGGCGTGGACCTCAGCCGGGAGAGCCTGCGCGGTGCCCGTGTGATTACCTGGGAGCAGTCCATGCGACGCCCCGGCCCCGGACACCGCGAGGCCCTCGCCCAGCTCACTACCGCTCTCGAGGACACGTTCGCCCTCGAACTGGTGGGCTCGTGGCGCTGCGGCACCGGCATCGACGCGATCGTCCGCGCCGACGCCGCCCTCGGGCCCGACGCCCCGCCCGGCCCCTAGCCCCGTCCCCGCCGCCACCTAAGGCGGCGCACCGAGCCGGCATCGCCCCGTCGGCCCCCTGCCCCATCGACCCCTTATACGCACCCTCTCCCAAGGAGCAGACCATGAGCACCCATCACCACCCCGCCCCCACCCTCTCCGAGGGCTCCGGTGAGGAAATCACCCGGTACACCGCCTACTACGTGTTCCGGAACCTCGGCCGCCTGACCGAGGAAGGCGAGATCAGCCGCGAGCAGGTGGCCACCAACCTCGCCGAGACCGCCGCCCTGATCGAAGCCGATGGCGCCGAGATCCTCGGCTGGTACGACCTGACCGGTTTCCGTGCCGAGGCCGACCTCATGCTGTGGCTCGTGGCCGAGGAAGCCGAGGCCCTGCAGGCCGCCCTGCGCACTCTGGAAACCTCCATGGCCGGGATGCTCCTGAACCGCGAATGGGCCGCGATCGGTGTGCACCGCGCCGCCGAGTTCACCCGCAGCCACATCCCCGCCTTCATGGACCCCAAGCGCGAGCGCAAGCGCTGGATCAGCGTGTACCCCTTCGTGCGCTCCTACGACTGGTACCTGCTGCCCGATGATGAGCGCCGCGAACTGCTCATCGAGCACGGCAAGCTCGGCCGCGACTTCCCGCAGGTCAACTCCAACACCGTGGCCTCCTTCGCCCTCGGCGACTACGAGTGGCTTCTCGCCTTCGAGGCCGATGACCTGCACGACCTGGTCGACATGATGCGCCACCTGCGCTACTCCCGCGCCCGTCTGCACGTGCGCGAGGAACTGCCCTTCCACGCCGGCCGCCGTCTGGATGACATCGCGGACGTTGCCGAACTGCTCGCCTGAGAGCCCCCAGCAGCCCCGAGCAGCCCCTTCGAGAGGACTTCGCCCCATGAGTACGATCACCATGACCCACACCGAAAACCACGCTGTGCCCCGCACCGTCGATCCCGACGCCCCCACCCACACGCGCCGCGGGCCTGAACGCCCCTTCGACGCGATCCTGTTCTCCTCCTTCGGCGGCCCCGAAGGCCAGGAGGATGTGATCCCGTTCCTGCGCAATGTGACCCGCGGGCGCGGTATCCCCGACGAGCGGCTGGAAGAGGTGTCGGTCCACTACCGCACCCTCGGCGGTGTCTCCCCGATCAATGCACAAAACCGCGCCATGATCGCCGCCCTGGAAAAGGAGCTCGAACGCCGCGGACTGGATCTGCCGATCTACTTCGGCAACCGCAACTGGCATCCCTTCAATGAGGACGCCGTGCGGCGCATGTACGCCGATGGCCGCCGCCACGCTCTCGGGCTTGTGACCAGCGCATACTCCTCCTACTCCTCGTGCCGTCAGTACCGCGAGGACTTCTGGAAGGTGCTGGCCGACACCGGCCTGGAGGGTGAGGTCACGATCGACAAGGTGCGCGTGTACTTCAACACCCCCGGCTTCCTGCACCCGGTGGTGGACGGGGTGCGTGAGGCGATCACCTCCCTGGAAGCGGAAGGGCATGACGCCGACCGGATTCAGATTCTTTTCTCGACCCATTCGATCCCGCTGACCATGGCGGAGCGTTCCGGTCCGGAAGAAACCCGTGTTGAGGGCTCCGGAGGCTGGTACGTGGCCCAGCACCTGGCGGCCTGCCGTTACGTCATGGAGCAGCTAAACGATGAATGCCCGCAACTTCCCGACTGGCAGCTCGTCTACCAGTCCAAGTCCGGCGACGGGCGCACCCCGTGGCTCGAACCCGATGTGAACGACGTGATCGAGGAGCTCGCCGAGGAGCAGCGGGCCGACGCCGTCATCGTTGTTCCGATCGGTTTCGTCACCGATCACGTCGAAGTGGTCTGGGACCTCGACACCGAAGCCAAGCAGACCGCTGCCGAAGCCGGCCTCGCCTTCCGCCGCGTGGCCACCTCCGGTTCCGATCCGCGCTTCATCTCCGGGCTTGCTGACCTCGTCGAGGAGCGCCTGGACCCGACCCGTGAGCGCGTGGCCGTCACCGACTTCGGCCTCACCCCCGATATCTGCGGCAAGAACTGCTGCACCACCCGCACCTGCCGCCCCACCCTCGGGGCGATCGACTCGGAGCAGGATGTGCAGCGGGCGCTCCAGGAGCAAGGGGCCGACGGGGCGGTGGCCCACCGATGACCGCCCCCACGGTGCTGCGGGTGGGCACCCGCGGCTCCATGCTTGCCATGACCCAGTCCCGGCAGGCCGCCGAACAGCTGGTGGCCGGTAGCGGCGCCGTGGTGGAACTGGTGCAGGTGCGCACCACCGGTGATGTGGACCGTCGCCCGCTGACCAGCATCGGCGGCACCGGGGTGTTCGTCACCGCGGTGCGGCAGGCGCTGTTGGACGGTGAGGTCGACGTGATCGTCCACTCCTGCAAGGACCTGCCCACGGTCCCCGCCGAGGGCATCGCCCTGGCCTGCATTCCGCAGCGGGAGGACCCCCGTGATGCGCTCGTGGCCCGCCACGGCTACACGCTCGCAACCCTCCCGCAGGGGGCTCGTGTGGGCACCGGCTCTCCGCGCCGTGCCGCACAGCTTCTGCGGCGGCGACCGGACCTCGATGTGGTGGCCATTCGCGGCAATATCGACACTCGCATCGACCGCGCCCACGGCGAGCAGGCCGATCTGGATGCCGTGATTCTTGCCGCCTCGGGGTTACGCCGCGCGGGCCGCGATGGGGAGATCACCGAGCATCTGGAACCGGAGGTCATGCTTCCGGCCTGCGCGCAGGGTGCCCTGGCGATTGAATGCCGGGCAGCGGATGCCGCGGCCGGCTCCCCGCTCGGCGCCATGCTCGCCGCGATGGATGACCCTGCCACTCGCGCTGCTGTCACGGCCGAACGCGCCGTGCTCCGCAGCCTCGAAGCAGGCTGTGCGGCACCGGTCGCCGCGCATGCGGTGGCGGTTCCGGCCGGCGATAGCGCTGCTGAGCTCACGGTGAAGGCCCTGGTCACCTCGCTGGATGGGCGCACGATTCTCGAGGGCAGCGTCTCGCAGGTGATCGCGCTCGGGGCGCGACCGGAGGTTGAGGCCGAGAGCCCGGCCTGGGCTGCCGGTGCGCAACTGGCCGTGGATCTGCTGGCCCAAGGGGCCGGGGAGGTGCTTGCGGCGGCTCGCGCCGAGCAGCAGGCGGCCTCCTCGGAGGGACAGTCGTGAGCGCCCCTGCATCATCGCGTCGTCCGACGGTCCTGCTTCCGCGCCCTGTGGGGCGCGGGGAGGAACTCTCGGATCGACTGCACGCCCTCGGCTACAGCGTCGACCATCACCCCTTCGTCGAGCTCGTCCTGGAGCACGACGCCGACATGGCCGAGGCTGTGGAGGATCTTGCGGCGGGGCGCTTCACGCACCTGGTCGTGACCAGCCCCCGCACCGTTGATGCACTCTCCTGGTTCGACGGGGGCGCCGACACCGGCACCTCCGTCATGTTCGCCGTCCCCCAGGGCACCGAGGTGTGGGCCGTGGGTGAGACGACCGCGCAGGCCCTGCAGGCCCGCGGGGTGCAGCCGACGATGGTCGCGGCCGGCTCCGGGAAGGCCCTCGTGCAGGAAGCACCGCCGGCTCCCGAAGGTGCCCGGGTGCTTCTGCCGGCCTCCTCGGCGGCCGCCCCGACGGTTCCCGAGGGGCTGCGGGCCAAGGGGTACACGGTGCAGCAGGAGGTGGCCTACCGGCCTCGGACCTGCGAGATCGACCCCGAGGTGGTTCTCGGGCTGCGCCGCGGCGACTATGCCGCAATCGTGCTGACCAGTTCGATGATCGCCACTCTTGCCGGGCACTTTGCCGTGCATGAATCCATCAAGGTGGTCACCATCGGCGCCCCCACCACGGCGGCCGCTGAGGCCGCGAATCTGCATGTGCACGCCCAGTCGGACAAACCCAGTGACGCAGCCCTGGCTGAGGCTGTGCACGCCCTTCTGAAGGAGCCGTCATGACCCCGCCCCTGTCGATCCCCGTCGACCCCGTCGTTCCCGCCCGCACCGGGAACGCCGGAACCGGCCCGCTCCCGGTGGCGCGGCCGCGTCGCCTGCGCTCCACCGCCGCCATGCGCTCCTTGGTGCGTGAGCACACCCTGCGGCCTGCCGATCTGGTGCTGCCAATGTTCGTGGCCGAGGGCGCCACCGAGGATCGCCCAATCGCCTCCATGCCGGGCGTCGTGCAGCACACTGAGGACTCCCTGCTGCGTGCGGCCGAGCAGGCTGTGGAGCGCGGCGTCGGCGGTCTCATGCTCTTCGGGGTGCCGCAGCACAAGGACGCCATCGGTTCCGGTGCGACCGATCCCGAGGGCGTGTTGAACCGGGTCCTGGCCCGTCTGCGCAGCGAACTGGGCGATGCCACCGTGCTGATGAGCGACCTGTGCCTGGATGAGTTCACCGACCACGGGCACTGCGGTGTGCTTGATCAGCACGGCGGTGTGGACAATGACGCCACCCTGGAGCGCTACCGCGAGATGGCGCTTGCGCAGGCCGAGGCCGGCGCGCATATGCTCGGCCCCTCCGGGATGATGGATGGGCAGATCGCAGCCATCCGCGATGCCCTCGACACCGCCGGGCATCTAGACGTTGCCCTCTACGCCTACACCGCCAAGTACGCCTCGGCCTTCTTCGGGCCCTTCCGTGAGGCGGTGGGATCCTCCCTGCAGGGCGATCGCCGCACCTACCAGCAGGATCCCGGTAACCGTCGGGAGTCCCTGCGTGAACTCGCCCTCGATGTGGCCGAAGGTGCCGACCTGGTGATGGTCAAGCCGGGCCTGCCCTACCTGGATGTTCTCGCCGATGCCGCGGCAGCCTCGCCGGTGCCGGTGGGCGTCTACCAGGTCTCCGGGGAGTACGCGATGATCGAAGCTGCGGCCGCCAACGGCTGGGTAGACCGCGACCGGGTCATCATGGAGTCGCTGCTGTCGATGCGCCGCGCCGGCGCCACCACCATCCTCACCTACTGGGCGAGCGAGGTCGCCGGCTGGTTCCGCGACGGGCTCCCCGAGCACCTGCGCGAGTTCTGCTGAGAACCGATACCCTCCCCCTGCTCGCCCCACCACCTTCTGCACGGGGCGCCGCCCGGCGCCCACCCCCGTCCGGAAAGGCAGACATGACCGAGCACACCAGTGCACAGTCCACCGACAACCGCGCCCACGCGAGCGCTGATGAACTCTTCGCCCGCGCCCGCGCCGTGATCCCCTCCGGCGTGAACTCTCCCGTGCGCGCCTTCGGCTCCGTGGGCGGCACCCCGCCGTTCATCGCTTCCGCCGCCGGTGCCCTGCTGCGTGACACCGACGGCAATGAGTACGTCGACCTCGTCGGATCCTGGGGTCCGATGATCCTGGGTCATGCGAACCCGCGCGTGCTCGAAGCAGTGCGGGAAGCCGCCGGGAACGGCCTCAGCTTCGGGGCACCCCAGCCCGGTGAGGTGCTCCTCGCCGAGGAGGTCGTCTCCCGTATCGCGCCGGTTGAACAGATCCGTCTGGTCAACTCCGGCACGGAGGCGACCATGAGCGCCCTGCGTCTGGCCCGCGCCGCCACCGGCCGCGATGTGGTCGTCAAGTTCGCCGGCTGCTACCACGGGCATGTCGATGCGCTGCTCGCCGAGGCCGGCAGCGGCGTGGCCACCTTCGCACTGCCCGGTTCCGCCGGGGTCACCGCCGCCACCGCACACGACACCGTGGTTCTGCCCTACGGCGACCGCGACGCCGTGAGCGCGCTCTTCGCCGAGCGCGGCCAGGAGATCGCCGCGGTGATCACCGAAGCCGCCCCCTGCAATATGGGTGTGGTGCCGCCCTCGGTGCAGGACGGGGTGGGCTTCAACCGCTTCCTCGCCGAGACCGTGCACGCTCACGGTGCGCTCCTCATCAGCGATGAGGTGCTGACCGGTTTCCGTGCCAGCCGCGAGGGCCAGTACGGCATCGATGGCGAAGGCTGGGCGCCGGACCTCATGACCTTCGGCAAGGTCATCGGCGGTGGTCTGCCGGTGGGTGCCTTCGGTGGCCGACGCGACCTGATGGGCCTGCTCGCTCCGGCCGGCCCGGTGTACCAGGCCGGCACTCTCTCCGGGAACCCGCTGGCCACGGCTGCGGGCCTGGCCACGCTTGCGGGTCTCGACGAGGCCGCCTACAGCGCCATCGACCGCGCCTCCACCCTGCTGCAGAAGCAGATCGGTGAGGCGCTTCAGGAGGCCGGGGTTGCGCACGTTATTCAGCGCAGCGGCACCCTCTTCTCCGTCTTCTTCCGCGGGGAGCGGGTGCGCACCTACGAGGACGCCAAGGCGCAGGACACCGAAGCCTTCACGCGCTTCTTCCACTCCCTGCTCG
>JAEWEZ010000095.1 GCA_023389045.1 Actinomycetes bacterium | reverse complement strand
GATCGACGAGCTCGCCTACCGGGCTTTCGAGGATCAGTGCACCCCGGCGAACCCGAAAGAGCCGCTGGTCGCGGAGCTGAAGGAGATCATCTACGACGCCTTCGAGGGCGAGGTGGGCTACTGCAAGAAGAACAACGTGAACGTGGTGGCACCTGCCAACGCCGACGCGGTCACGCTTGCGCAGCCGATCGACGGCACCGTTGACCCTGAGCCGGTGGACGCGACAGCGGATACGGCCCAGGTCGTGGACCACGTCGATCCCGAGGTCGAGCGGGAAGAGGGCAAGGCCTGATCCCCGCTGCCCGCGGCTCGCGGGACCAGGCCAGACCTGATCCCGCAGCGCACCAGCGATGAGCATGAGCAGGGCCCGTCACCGGTTCGCCGGTGACGGGCCCGTCGCGTCGGGATCCTGGCAGAGTGGGTTCGGCCGTCGAGATCATGACGCACCGAATGAGCGGAGCTCGCCGCGCAGCCGCTCGACTCCTCTCACGCCGCGGAACGCCCAGGACGCCACCGCTCCAGGACGCGGACCTGGGCCGCTGTCGCTGCACCGGTCATGAGCAGTGCCACCAGCGCCGGGCCGAGCACGGTGGCGGCTGCGTACCCCGTCGGAAGATGGCCGTTCATCGGGGGCATCGTGTAGATCAGCGTGGTGCTGTACGCGACCAGCGCACCAGTGGCGCCGGCGACGAGCAGGGGGACGGTGACCCGTCCCAGGGACACGCCGAGGGCGAACCGCCGGCCCGCGCCCCAGACGCGCAGCGCGCCAGCTCGGTTCGAGACGACATCCGCGTCACCGAGCGCCGCCCCGGCGACGGCAAGGGCCAGCAGAAGCGTCGTCACGGCGGCGACTCCGAGGTGGCCGTCGTAGTACGAACGGGTGGTGGATCGGCCCTGCAGCCACATCTCGCCGATGTTCTCCAGGTGCGCTGGAGGAAGCGTCCGACGCGCCAGGCTCTGCGCGATCTCCTCACGCGGAAGATCCTCGCCGTCCCGCGAGATCGCGTAGAGGGTGCTGTCCTCGCCCTCGATGCGGTCCCAGGGATCAGCCACCTCGACCCGCGTCTGATCAGCATCCGCGAGGAGGAATCGGGCACGTCCGTCCTGGAGCGAGGCCACGGATCCCGGCATCGCGCCATCACAGGGAAGCGTGAGTGCCGTGAGCGCCTCACAGGAGCCGACGACGGTCGCCGTCGTCGGAGCAGTGGGGTCCTCGGTCCTGGCGAACACGACGGTGATGACCGCTCCGCGTCCATCGAGCGCATCCGTCACAGCGTCCTTCTCGAGCGCTGGATCGGCGAGCCCCGCGGACACCAACAGGATCGAGTCACCGAATTCGTCGCGAACAGCCTGTGCCGATCGCTCCACCGATGACGTCATGGTCCCCATCGTCATGAGATGCGCCAGCAGGATGATCCCGAGCGCGAGTCCGGTGGCAAGACGCCGTACACCCTTCGGGTCCCCCAGCGTCAGCCGCCCAGCGACGATCATGCTCGG
Source organism: Actinomycetes bacterium (assembly GCA_023389045.1). Classification (GTDB taxonomy): domain Bacteria; phylum Actinomycetota; class Actinomycetes; order Actinomycetales; family Dermabacteraceae; genus Brachybacterium. The sequence goes on along the minus strand of JAEWEZ010000095.1, from coordinate 2,660 downwards.
CCGACCCCGTCGTGCACCGAGCCGGACGAGCCCGCGTGCGCACCATGCGCTGGCCACACCGACGAAAGCCGGCAACGACAGCGCGATGAGTCCGATCCCGCTGTAGATCACGAAGATGCGTATCGAGCTCTCCTCCCAGTCGAGGGAAGCCTGGAACAGGACGACGAAGACGCCGACCGCTGCGGGCAGGCCGAGGGCATGCCAGCTCCGCTCCGTGGACACCGCCGCTCGCGGCGTGGTCCCCGAGCTCCGCACCAGACTGTTCGTCACCAGCATGACGACGACGGTGACCACTGCGCCCATCAGCCCACTTCCGAGGACCCACACGGGGTGAGCCCGCGCGTACGTCGATTGCAGGATGTAGTCGTTGCCCGGGAGTCGGAGATCGATCAGGAAATGGCTCGCGAGCACGAGCAGTCCTGTGACCGCACCGCTCACGGTCGGCACGATCAGCGAACCGGTGAGGAAGGCGATGTCATCGGACCGACGTGCTCCTATCGCTCTGAGCACGACGCGCCGTCTGTCCCGGCGCGCGGACGCCGCCCGCATGGACGTGATCACCAGGATCAGGGCGGGGACGATCACCCCGAGGGCGTAGCCGATCCCCACCGTCAGGAAACCTCGCTGCGCTCCTGCCCCGCCGGTGAGTCCTTCGCTGGTGACCGTCGTCTCCCCGGGCAGGCCGAATGCGGTCATCGGGTAGCCGAACGTCGTCGGCTCCATCTGCCGGGACGGCCGGACATAGGCGAGGCGCTCCGTCCGCGAGACGAGCCCGTCCTCGCCGATCGTCGCCGCAGCTCGACGCCCGTATCTCGCCGCAATGACGTCGCCGTCCTCGCTGCCAGCGAGAACGGGAGAGAGCACTGTCTCCCCGGGTTCTGGCCATGCGTCGAGGCCGGGTGGCAGCGGAGCACCGGGCGCCGGTACGACGACGACGATGTCGACTGGCTCGTCCGCGACGGCATCGGCGATAATGCGCCACCGCGGGCCGCTGTTCACCGGGTCCGCAGCATTCATCCACGTGGGGACGATCCTGGCCCGATCGTGCTCCAGCCGTTCCTGGTACTGGGCTGCGATGACACCGAGGAAGCCGACGGACAGCACCATGCAGAAGGCCGCGATCGCGACGAGGAATGCAGAGAAGGTCCGCTCCGCACTGCCCGCGTCGGCTCGTCTGCCGAGTCGGAACAGAGCCCGCGTCCGTTCCGTCACGGGATCAGCTCCCACACTGCGGTCTCGCCGTGGGGCACGAGCTCATAGCGCTGATCCGCCCGAACTGCGAGTTCACGGTCATGGGTGACCAGCAGGACCGCACTTCCCCACCGTGCGGGGATCGACAGGACGAGGTCGCCGACGACATCGCGGAACTCGGCGTCCAGAGCACCGGTCGGCTCATCCGCCAGGACGAGCCGGGGCTCCGTCACGAGGGCGCGGGCCACCGCCACGCGCTGCTTCTCGCCTCCGGAGAGGTTGCGCGTGAGGCCGTCCGTGTGCTCGAGATCGAGCTGTTCGAGAAGCTCGACGCTGCGCCGTCGCGCCTCATCCGCCCCCAGGCCGGCCAGGAGGCCCGCGACCTCGACATTCTCCAGGGGCGTGAGCTCATAGATGAGCTCACCGTGCTGGAAGACGACGGACACGGTGCGTGCCAGGAACTCCGCACGCTGGCGGCGCCGCAGCCGTCCGACATCCTGCCCGTCGACGATCACGCGGCCGCGCGACGGTCGCACCATGCCGAGGACTGCGGCCAGCAACGAGGACTTCCCTGTTCCGGATCGCCCGATGATCGCCGCGCATCGGCCGCCATCGAGCGTGAGGTTGACACCATCGATGACGGTTCTGCGCCCGTAACGGATGGCGACATCGTCCAGGACGAGCAACTGGTTCACGTTCCACCTGTTCCCACGGGGCGGCCTGCGCAGAACGATGTGGTTCGACGCAGGCCGCCCTGTCGTGGACAATACCGATCAGAAGTACTTTCGTGTGGCGCATGCGTCCACACCGAGGGGCTTGTCCAGACACGCGCGGAACGATGACACCTTGACTCCCCCGCTCAGCGACTGCGTCACCGTCTGGTTGTACGCAGTGCTGATCAGCTGCTTCTTCTGACCATTTGTCAGCCAGAAGTCCCCATACACGCGATTGCCATCACCTTTGGTGTCCTTCACGCTGTATGAGGTGCGGGCGCTGGGCACAGCCGCATAGCCTGCGCCGTCACCCAGATACGAGGTCAGCGCCGACGCTGACCCTGCCCCCCCTGCGATCAGGACCGTCGCCGCGAAGCCGACCGCGATGACCCTCCGAGCAACCTTCACCATGACGTTTCCTTTCTCTGCATGTCCCGCGATCACGGGCACGTGTCCATCGTGACATGGGTCAAGGATCAGCGTCCCGGGAATCTCCTATTCTCCGGGAGCCCGGACACGCTCCGCACAGCGGCCGGGAGCGGCTTCATGCCCTCTGCACGACATCCGACGACGACAGACGCCCCCGCTCCAGGTGGAGCAGGGGCGTCTGCACGAGAGTCGACGGAGTCGATCAGGCCTCGTCGGTGTCCTCGGTGAGGTTACGGGTGCGGTTCACATCCACCGGAACGCCCGGGCCCATGGTGGTGGACACGGTGATCTTCTGGATGTAACGGCCCTTGGAGCTCGACGGCTTCA
>JAEWEZ010000065.1 GCA_023389045.1 Actinomycetes bacterium | reverse complement strand
GGTGGTGGGGGAGAGGGTGTGTGCGGGGTGTGAGCCGGGAGTCGAGACGGGGGACGCGACGGGGGAGGGGCCGGGAGAAGAGACAGGGGGCGACACAGGGGAGGAGACGGGCCTGGCGGGCGAGATCACGGCCCGCTCTCCGGTTTCCTCCGTGACCAGCACGGATGCGATAGGGGTGCGAGTATCCGCGGAGCCCGCAAGCTGGTGCACATCGACCCCGTGCATGGTGAGGTCGGCAGTGACGAGATCCGCGATGGCATCACGCCCCAGGCGCGTGAGAAGAAGCGGGCGGCCCGCACCGGAAAGGGCCATCTGCGCGTCGAGGAGCCGATGCGCACCGGCGAAAGCGACGGCGGCATTGGCTGCCGGTCCGCCGGCGCGCAGCAGATCCTGCTGCGAGGAGATCTTCTGATCGGGTGCGGGCAGGGCGCGCACACGCTGAATGAGGTCAGCGGTGGCGAGCCCCAGGAACAGGCCACGGGGCTTGGCGGTGCCTGTCGATGCGGTCGCGCTCATGGGCTGAACCGTACCGCTCACCCCGCAGGAACGCCGAGAGGCACTGCGTTGGTGTGGATGAGGTGGATCGTTGGGGCGGCGCTGCAGGAGTCGGAGTAACTGATGGCTAAGACGGAGCAGCCGCTGTGGGGTAGCCTGCCGCTGACTCTTGCCCGAAATGTACGTAAAGGGGCGTACAGGGCGTGGCAAAAAAGCAGGAGACGGAACCAGACGAAGAGCCGAAGCTTTCGGGTAAAGTTAATTTTGATTCGGTATCCGAGTGCCATTCGGATCTTCTTGTGGTCGCGAATGGGTTGGGTTTGGGTCTCCTTGACGTTTGGGGGGAAATGCGAAAAGGGGTTAGTCGCCGATAAGCGGCGCGAGGTAGGTAAAAAGAGTCTGTCGGACTGGTTTTCGATAGTATCTGCCTCTATTTTGCTGGTGGCTAGCTTACTTGCTTTGGTTCCTGATGCCCCCTCAGAAGGGATGCGCACATCTTTGGGATTTCTGGCGACGATGACTATCTCGCCAGGCGCGGGGCGAAGCTCGCACTGACCTCGACGGGGCCTTCCTCGCCCTCCACGCGTCGGATGCGGCGCCCCATGCCCGCTCACGCGCAGCATTCCCATCGCGCCCACGGAACAGCCGCACTGGCATTGTCCAGAAACTCTCCTCGCGATACCCGTACGCTGGGCGTATGACCAGCTCCAACAGTGCGCCCTCCGCTCCCGGCGGCCACTACGACATCGCCATCATCGGCTCCGGCTCCGCGAACTCCTTCCCCGGTGCGGAGTTCGCCGATTGCCGAATCGTGCAGATTGACCGTGGCGTCGGGCCCGGAGAAGTCTTCGGTGGCACCTGCCTCAACGTCGGCTGCATCCCCACCAAAATGCTGGTCCACACAGCGGATCGCGCCCACACCCCCGCCACCTCGGGGCGATTCGGACTGATCCAAACCCTCGAGGCAGTGCGCTGGCCGGAGATCCGCGACCGCATCTTCGGAAGGATCGACCCGATCGCCGCCGCCGGCGAAGAGTACCGGCGCGAGCACGAGGACAACTCCAACCTCACCCTGCTGCGCGGCACCGCACGCTTCACCGGCCCCAAAGCCCTCCACGTTGATCTCGCCGACGGCGGCAGCACCCAGATCACCGCCGAGACCATCGTGATCGGCGCCGGCTCCCGCCCCGATCTGCCCCCGATTGAGGGCCTCGAGGAGGCACGACCCCTCACCTCCGATACGGTGATGCGGCTCGACCAGCTACCCGCCTCCATGCTGGTGCTCGGCTCCGGCGTGATCGCCGTCGAGATGGCGCATGTTTTTGCCTCCCTCGGCGTGGAGATCACCCTGACCGCCCGCTCCGGAGCGCTTCTGCGCGCCGCCGACCGGGACGTTTCCGCCCGCCTCACCGAGGTGCTGAGCGAGCGTCTGCACGTGCACACGAACCTTTCCACGCAGCGCGTGGAACGCACCGCCGAGGGCATCGTGCTGACCGGTGAACGCGAGGGGCAGCAGGTCACCCTGCACGCCGAGGACATCCTGGTAGCCACGGGGCGCCGCCCCAACACGGACCTGCTAGATGCGCAGGCCGCCGGATTCGACCTGGAAGACGACGGCCGACTCGTGGTGGATCCCTGGCAGCGGGTGCAGCACGCCGGGTCCCCCGTGCCGGGCGTGTGGGCCTTCGGAGATATTTCCAGCGCTTACCAGCTCAAACACGTGGCCAACCACCAGCAACGGATCGTGCGGCATAACGTCCTGCACCCGGAGGCTCTGCGCCGCAGCGACACGATGCCGATCCCCTCGGGAGTGTTCACCTCACCGCAGGTGGCGTGGGTCGGAGCCGATGAGGAAACCGCCCGCGAGCAGGCCCGCGCCGAAGGCCGCGAGATTCGCGTGGTTACCCAGGCCTACGGAGATGTTGCCTACGGCTGGGCTCTCGAAGACACCACCGGTTTCCTCAAACTGATCGTGGAGGAGGGGAGCACCCGCATCCTCGGTGCCCACATCATCGGCGCGGAAGCCACGATCCTGATCCAGCAGCTTGTTCAGGCGATGAGCACCGGGCAGACTGCGCGCGATATAGCCCGCAGCCAGTACTGGATTCACCCGGCGCTCCCGGAGCTGATCGAAAACGCCCTGCTGCAGGTGATCGACTAACACCCCGTCTGCCACCCGCGTCTGCGGATCGGCTCAGCCGCGCTCAGCCCTCGTAGCCGGGCATGCAGGACTTCAGCGGGTCCTTATCGATCACTGGTTTCTTCGGGGCCTGACTGGAGCCCTTGCTCTTCTTGGGCTTCTTCGAAGGCGAGGAGGACTCCTCCTCGGAAGAAGGCTTGCCGCTTTCCGTGCTCGAATCTCCACCGCTGGAGCTATCGGCATCAGCGGAGCTGCTTTCGGCCGGAGTCGGCTCACCACCAGTCACCGAGACGGGGGCCACCTGCTTCATCGAATCCTCGATGGACGCCTGCGTCCACTCCTTGAGGTAGTCCCAGTCGGGCTTCCCCGAGGGGGTCACGTCACGGGTGATCGGGTACGAGGTGAAGCCGGCATCCTTGATCCGCAGAGCAAGGTCCACGAAGGCGTCCACATCCGAGGTGGGGATGTCGGTTTCGATGTTCCGCTCCGTGGCGCTGACCAGACCGGGGATCGAGGCCGCGAGACGTTGCGGGCTTGCCTCTTCCGTCACCACGCGCACGATGCGCTGCTGGCGGCACATGCGGTTGAAGTCGTCGGAACCTTCCCGCGAGCGCGCGTACCAGAGGGCGTGGTACCCGTCGAGCTTCTGCATACCCGGTTCGATGTATCCGGTGATCTTGTATTTCCGGCCGGTTGCCTGGTTGGTGCCACCGCCGATGGGGATGCGTCGTTCGACTTCCATCTCGACGCCGCCGATGGCATCGACGAGATCCTGGAATCCCTGCAGGTTGACCATCGCGAAGTAGTCGATCTGCACGCCGAGGGTTTCCTCCACCGCCCAGGTGGTGGCGGTGAGACCCGGGCGCTTGTCACCGGGGAACAGGTCTTTTTCATCCTCGGCCCAGGACCACACCGCATTGATGAGGTCCTGGTTCTTTCCGTAGTAACGGAATCCATCGGGGAAGCGCTCGGCAGCCGCGGTCCCGTCGGGGAAGCGCACATGTTCCAGATTTCGGGGGATGGAGAACAGCGCGGTGCGCCCAGATTCGGTATCTATCGACGCCACCATGATCGTGTCGGGCCGGGTGCCGGTGCGGTCAGCGCCGGCGTCTTGCCCCAGCAGCAGAATGTTGATGCGGCCCACCCCAGCCCAGGGATCGGGGCCTTCCACCACGCGACCTTCGCCCTTTGTTCCGCCGAAGACCGTTGTGGATCCGAGCAGACCCTGCGCTGCCCACAGCGACTCCACGCCGCGCCCAAAGGGCAGGGCAACGCCCAGGGCAAGCACCCCGGAGAGCACCAGCACTCCTACGCGCCGGGCGCCGCGCAGCCGTTCCTTGGTGCTTTGAGCAAGGCCCGTCATGATGATCTGCAGGCACCACACGACGCCCAGGATCACCATGCCGATCAGCAGGCCAATCAGCAGATTGCGGTTGACCAGAAGCTTGATTCCCACCCGCATCGGATCGATGAACATCAGGGCAATCGCGCCCACTACCAGCGGCACCACAACGAGTACCAGAAGGGTGATGCCCAGACGCCGCAGAGGTGTGGTCACCAGGCCGCTCCCGGGGAGCAGGGAGGTCAGGGCCGTCCAGCCTGCGGCGACGGGCATGGATCCTTCGCGTGGTTCATGCTGCGTGCGCGGCTCATGGACAGTGCGACGGTGGGCAGAGGCAGGGCTTGCGGCAGCAGAATGCTCAGCGTGTTGAGCGGGTTGTTCAGCGCTCGACGCAGAGTGCTCAGCGCTGGGTGCAGAATGCTGAGCGCTAGACGCAGAGTGCGTCTTCTCTTCTACGGCGGGTGCGGCGGACGCGGCGGGCACCGCCGCAGTGCTCTCCGGTTCCGCGGTGTCGGGGGTGATGCTGGCGCTATCGGCGCAGTCGGTGTCTGCATCGATCACACCGGCAGCGGAGGCTGGGGCGCCGAGGGTCCAGGCATCGGCACGGTCCTGCTCGTACACATCGGTGTCGATCCGTCGAGCGCGACGCCCGCGAGGCTGGGGCAGGTCACCGCGTGCAGCGCGTGCAACGGCTGCCGCTTCTTCCTCGGGGGTGAGGGTGCGGCGGCGGCGCGGGCGCGGGGCATCCGAGTTGGGAGTCGTACCCTTCATACCCGATGGGACCGAGGGGACAGAGGGGACAGAGGGGACCGAAGAAGCCGACGGGATACGTGCCGACGGAACGGAGGCGGCCGACGAAACGGGCGCTGCAGGAGCCGACGGAGCCGAGGGAACCGATGGAACGGAGGGGGCCGACGAAACGGGCGCTGCAGGAGCGGACGGAGCCGAGGAAACCGACGAGGCGGAACTCGCCGCGGCACTGCGCGACTGCGCCCCGTCCACCGACTCAGGGGACGGCGACGGCGCGGAGGCAGACGGTGCCGACGGCGCCGGTTCTGCCGAGTGCGTCCGAGACGCAGAAGTCACCCATGACCGGCGCACACTGCCAAAAGCTGGCTCCTGCGCAGCTGTAGCCTCATCGTCCTGGTGTTTCCGCGCGCGCGCAGACTGAGGACGCGCAGCACCCTGGTGTCGGCCTGCGCGTCGCCGTTTCCAGCGACCCGAGGAATCATCGGTCATGCGCGCCATCCTAGTTTTAGGGGATGTGTTATCGGGGAGCACCCTGTGTGGAGATCGTGAAACCCGCGTGATCCGTGTCGCGTCAAAGGACGCTGGTCCCGTCTCTCTGGGATCTGCGCCACCTTTTGCCTCGGGCTGCCTATTCTGATGACCATGCGCCTGATCCACACGCCGTCCACCGACCTCACCTACGACGACTGCTTTTTCCTGCCCAGCCGCTCGGCCGTGACCTCACGGTTTGATGTGGACCTGGCCAGTGACGACGGCAGCGGCACCACCATCCCGCTGATCGCCGCGAATATGACGGCGGTGACCGGCCGGCGTATGGCCGAGGTGATGGCCCGCCGTGGTGGTCTCGCCGTGCTCCCGCAGGATCTCTCCGCTGAGCGCATCGACTCGATCGTGCGCTCCCTGAAGGAACGTGACCTGCTAGTGGATCGCCCCCTCACTCTCGGGGTGGATGGCACTCTCGGTCAGGCCGCTGATCTGCTGCCCAAGCGCCCCCACGGGATCGTGGTGGTGATCGACGAGCAGCGTCGGCCCCTCGGCGTGATCTCTGAGCATGAGATCGCCGGGCGGGACGCCTTCGCCTCCGTCGGTGATGTGATGAGCGAAGACCTGTTGCTGCTGAGCCCCGAGGAGGCCGCCGGGGATCCCGCCCAGGTGCACGCCCGTATCGCCGCCACGCATCACGATGCGGCCCTGGTCGTGGAGGCCGATGGCGCCCTGCGCGGTGTGCTGACCTCCACCGGAGTGCTCCGCTCCACCATCTACCGGCCCGCCGTCGACGCCGAAGGGCGCCTGCGCACCGCCGTGGCCGTCGGTATCAACGCGGATGTGGCAACCCGCGTGCGTGAACTCGTGGAGGCCGGCACCGATGTGATCGTGCTGGATACCGCCCACGGCCACCAGGACAAGATGATCGAGGCCCTGCGCACCGCCCGCGGTGTGCTCGGCGACAGTGACAGCACCCCGGTGCGACTGGTCGCCGGCAATATCGTCACCGCCGAAGGCACCCGTGAACTGATCGAGGCCGGCGCCGACATCGTCAAGATCGGCGTGGGGCCCGGCGCCATGTGCACCACCCGCATGATGACCGGGGTGGGGCGCCCCCAGTTCTCTGCCGTTCTCGAATGCGCGCAGGAAGCAGCCCGCACCGGCCACCATGTGTGGGCCGACGGGGGAGTGCGCCACCCGCGTGATGTGGCTCTCGCGCTCGCCGCGGGTGCCTCGAATGTGATGATCGGATCCTGGCTGGCGGGCACTTTTGAATCCCCCGGGCAGATGCGCACCGACGAAAAGGGCCGCCGCTACAAGGAAAGCTTCGGCATGGCCTCGAAGCGCGCGGTCTCGCACCGCACCGCCCATGAGGACGCCTTCGCACGAGCCCGTAAAGGCCTCTTTGAAGAGGGCATCTCCACCTCCCGGATGTACCTGGCCGAGGGCGCGGGCGGCGTGGAGGACCTGCTGGATGCGATCACCGCCGGGGTGCGGTCCTCCTTCACCTACGCGGGGGCGCGCACCACGGCCGAGTTCCGGGAACGGGCGGTGATTGGGCTGCAGGGTGCGGCCGGCTATGCCGAAGGCCGTCCGCTGGCCAGTTCCTGGTCCTGAGCCACTGGCCCGTCGGCCCCGAAACCTCCCGGCACTTCCCACGACCCTCGACGGATTCCCACGACCCTCGACGGAAAAGAAAACAGAGGACTACGGTGGTTCCATGACGACTCTCGTAATCGGTGGTGCTGGCTACATCGGATCGCACGTGGTGCGTCTCCTGCTGAACAAGGGGGAGAAGGTCGTGGTGATCGACGACCTCTCCACCGGTTTCCGGGAGCGCACCGAGGGTGCGGAACTCGTGGTCCTGGATGCGACCCGCCCCGACGCTTCCGACAAGCTCACCTTCCAGATGAAGGCCTGCGGCGCCGACGCCGTGATCCACTTCGCCGCGCATAAGCAGGTGGGGGAGTCGGTCGCGAAACCCGAAATGTACTGGCACGACAACATTGGCGGACTCGCCAATGTGCTCGCCGCCTGCGGCCGCGCCGGGGTGCGCGATGTCGTCTTCTCCTCCTCCGCAGCGGTGTACGGCATGCCCGATGTGGGCCTCGTGACCGAGGAGCTCACCCCGCAGCCGATCAACCCCTACGGGGCCACCAAGTACGTGGGCGAATGGATGCTGGAAGACGCCGAACGTGCCCATGACCTGCGCACCGTGGCCCTGCGCTACTTCAATGTGGCCGGCGCCGGCTGGCCGGAGCTCGCCGACACCCTGGTGATGAACCTGGTTCCGATCGTGCTGCAGGCCGTGGAGGACGGTAAAGCCCCGGTGGTCTTCGGGGACGACTACAGCACCCCCGACGGCACCTGCATTCGCGACTACGTGCATGTGCTTGACCTCGCCGAGGCACATATCGCCGCGCTCGACTACCTGCGCGGCGAGGACCGCCCGCATCGCGTGTTCAACGTGGGCACCGGCACCGGGGCGAGCGTCCTTGAGGTGATCGACGCGATTGGCCGCGCCCTCGGGCAGGAGATCACCCCCGAGCATGGGCCGCGCCGCGCCGGTGACCCGGCCCGTCTGATCTGCTCCACCGAGCGGATCGAAAAGACCCTCGGTTGGAAGGCCTCGAAGAACCTCGACGACATCGTTCGTTCCGCCGTCGAGGCGCGACGCGCCCGCTGAGAACCTGCCATGCCGACGGGGCGGTGCCGGAAGGCACCGCCCCGTCGTCTGTCGGTTCCCTCTCTCCCGGCGCGATGGGAAACCGCTAAGCCCCCGAAGCGCCCCGACGATGAGGTCCGAGGCGATCCGCTCAGGTGAGGTAGCGGTAGATCGGATCCTGCGGGTCGATCCGTTCGATCCGCATCTGCGAGGCCGCCATCCGCGCCAGCAGCGGCTCCAGATCCTCGCGGGCACCGATTTCGATGCCGACGAGCGCCGGGCCTTCCTCACGGTTATTACGTTTGATGTAGTCGAAGAGCGTGATGTCGTCATCCGGGCCGAGCACCCGATCCAGGAAGCGACGCAGCGCCCCCGGCTCCTGCGCGAAGGTGACCAGGAAATAGTGCTTGAGCCCCTCATGGACGAGGGAGCGTTCGACCACCTCGTTGTAGCGCGAAACATCGTTATTACCGCCGGAGACAACCACGACGATGTCGTCCTGCGGGGAGCTGGGCTGCACGGCGCCGGTGGCGATGGCCGCGCAGGCCAGAGCCCCGGCAGGCTCGGCGATGATCCCGTCTACCTGGTACAGCTGCAGCATCTCGGTGCAGACCGCGCCCTCGTCGATCGCCAGCAGATCCGGGCTGATCGCGCGCACAGCGGCAAGAGTGCCCTCACCCACGCGGCGCACCGCCGCACCATCCACGAAACGCTCCAACTCCTGAAGCGTCACCGGATGCCCCGCCTCCAGCGCGGCCGCCATCGACGCTGCGCCCGCCGGCTCCACCCCGACCACGCGGGCCGAGGGCACCGCCTCACGCAGCCAGGTTCCGCAGCCGCCCAGGAGGCCGCCGCCACCCACCGGCAGCACCGCGGTGGAGATCTCCGCCCCGGCCTGTTCACGCAGCTGCTCGGCCGCCTCCTTCATCACGGTGCCCTGACCAGCCATGATCAACGGATGATCAAAGGGCGGCACGGGGGTTGCGCCCGTAGTGTCCGCATCACGGGCGGCCGCCTCAGCGGCATCGTCGAAGGTGTCACCGGTCAGCACCAGTTCCACATGCTCCCCGCCAATCGCCACGATCCGGTCGCGCTTTTGGCGCGGCGTGGTCGAGGGAACGTAGATGCGTCCCTGAATCCCCAGACGGTGGCAGGCACGCGCCACACCCTGGGCGTGATTCCCGGCGCTCGCCGCCACCACGCCGGCAGCACGCTCGGCCTCATCGAGGGTGCTCAGGAAAAGCTGCGCGCCACGCAGTTTGTAGGAGCGCACCGGCTGCAGGTCCTCGCGTTTGAGCCACACGCGGGCGCCGGCGATCGCGCTGAGACGTTCGCTCAGCTGCAGGGGAGTGCGGTTCACTTCGCCCACCAGACGCTCGGCGGCGTCCTCAATGGAGCGAACAGTCAGGGGCGACGGGGTCGATGAAGTCACGGCGGTGACGCTACCGCGCGAAGCCTTGCCGCCGCAGACCGTGTCCGATGCTGGGACGCGGAGCCTCGATGCGCTTCCCTGTCAGGCCTCGCGCGCGATCACGAGCGCGGTGGCAATCGCCGCCGCGCCCTCCCCACGGCCGGTGAGCCCCAGGCGGTCCGTCGTCGTTCCCGAGAGCGACACCGGAACCCCCGCCGCCTCACTCATCACCTGCTCCGCTTCCAGACGCCGGGTGGAGATCGGTGGCCGGTTTCCGATCACCTGCACCGCGATATTGCCGATCTCGAAACCGGCCTCCCGCACCAGGCGGGCAGCCTCAGCGAGCAGAGCCGTTCCCGCGGCCCCAGCCCATTCGGGCCGGTCCGTGCCGAAATGCGCCCCGAGGTCGCCGATCCCGGCTGCGCTAAAGAGCGCATCGCAGGCGGCATGGCAGGCCACATCCGCATCCGAATGCCCCACGAGACCCCGCTCGCCCGGCCAGTGCAGCCCCGCCACCCACAGTTCCCGCTCGGTGCCCTCGGGCGCGAGGGCATGCACGTCGGTGCCGATACCGACCCGAGGCAGAACGATCCGCGTAGAGGGCACGCCAGTGGGTGCCGAGCCGGCGGGCGACTCGGAATGCGGGGTGGCGGCAGGGTCGGGAGAGGACGGGGTGTGGGTGCTCACGGCTACTCCTGGGATCACCGGATGGTGCGGGGCGGGCTTCTGATTCTGGCACGACGGGACACCCCGGCCCCGCCCCGTCGGCCTCCCGGAGACTACGATGCCAGGGTGAGCTCCCGGATCCGCCCCCCACGCGCCCGCCTGCGAGGCCGGGCTGCTGGCATTGTGCTCGCCGGGGGATCCGGCACCCGCGTGGGTGCCGGGATCAACAAAGCCTTCCTGCCGCTCTCGGGACGCAGCATCGCCAGCTGGGGGATCAACACGCTGGCAAGCGTCGATGGCGTGGGAACGCTCGTCTTCGTGGTGCGCCCGGAGGACCTAGACCAGGCGCGTTTCGTGGCAGAGCGTGAAACCGACTATCCCCTCGAGATCATTACCGGCGGTGACACCCGGCAGGAATCCGAGCTGTGCGCGCTCCGGCATCTGGCGGATCGGATCGACTCCGGGGCGGTGCAGACGGTGCTGATCCACGATGCCGCCCGCCCGCTCGTCTCCCACGGCCTGGTGGCCGCAGTGCTGCACGCCGCAATGGAAAGCGGGGGAGCCGTGCCCGGGATTCCCGCTACGGACCTTGCGTCCACGCGGGATGAGGGCGACTTTCCGGTGCTCAGCACGCAGGGTGCACCGCGCGGCCAGCTGCTGCGTGTGCAGACGCCGCAGGGTTTCCACGCCGCCACAATCCTCGATGCCTACGAGGCGGCCGCCCGCGATGACTTCTCCGGCACCGACACCGCCTCCTGCGCCGAGGAATACACCGATATCCCCGTGACCTGGGTGCGCGGTGAAGAAACGAACTTCAAAATCACCTATGCGCAGGACCTTCTCCTCGCCCAGGACGTGGTGGCAGCCCTGGGTTTGCGCACCGGATAGAGCCCGCAGGCCATCGACCTCACCCGCAGACGCGACATGAGGTCACAAGAGTCACCCCAAAGAAACCAGACCACAGGAAACGAAGCCAAAGGACACGAGCCCAGAGGAAACAGAGAGGAGGGAACCATGACCGTTCAGGAAAGCTATCTGCGCTGCACCGCCTGCGAGGAGGAATCCGAGCATGTGGTGGTCTACGCCGGACGTTTCGTCTCCGAAATCAAATGCACCACCTGCGGGGCGGTGACCCGGCTCGACGTTTCCGAGGAGTACCTCCCCGATCTGCGCCGCCGTATCTCGAGCAAGCCGCGTCGGCTGCTGCGGCGTCTGCGCCGAGACCCCGCAGAGATTGCCTCCTCCCTGCCCGGGCGCACGCTGTCCAAGCCGCGCCGGATGCTGGAGGAACTGCGGGCAGTGCGTCGCAGCCGCCGGTCCTGAGCGCTGCTTAGCGGTGGCGGCCCAGGCCGTGGCGGTGGGAGGTGTCGCGCTCGATCCCAAGCGCGATCTGCGCCTGCCACAGGCTCAAACGATCATTGACGGCAAAACCGGAGTGCGATCCGTGCACCGTGCGCACCCGCGCCCCCGCATCAAGGGCAGCGCTGATCTCGCAGATCGGGCGCAGAGGATCCGCAGATGAATCCGCGCCGAGCTGCTCGAGCGCCCGCTGCAGGGCATCGCGTCGCAGCAGACGGGGGCACTGCAGGGTCGTGAGCGTGGAGCGATCCACATTGCGCAGCCCCTGCGGCTGCACTTCCTTCACGGAATCGGTGACGTCCACCGTGGGAACCACAGCATCGACGTCATCGGTGAGGGCCGTGAGGACCTCCCGCATCACGGAGACCGGGGTGAGGGCGCGGTCCGCATCGTGAATGAGGAACAGAGAGGCGGGGGAGTGTTCCAGTGCGCTGGCAAGCGCGGCAGCGCGATTGGGTGTGGGGCAGACGATGACCTCGCCGGCAGAGCCCACCGCCGCACGGAATGCAGAGGCATGGTCCGTGGTCGTGAGGATGAGAGGGCGGGGAAGGCCGGCCTCTCGCAGCGCTACGAGCAGACGCTCCAGCAGCGTGCTGTCCCCCAGCCGATCAAGCACCGACGGACGTCGGCCCTGGCCCCGTGCGGGGGCCAGGACCGGAACGACCGGCTGTGCGGTCACAGTGGTCACAGGTGAAGTCACTCGTGGGGCTCAGCGCAACATCTAACGCGCAGCGTCAGGATGCGAGCACCTCGTCGAGGATCGACTCGGCGTTCTCCTCATCGGTCTTCTCCGCCAGAGCAAGTTCCGAGACAAGGATCTGACGGGCCTTGGCCAGCATTCGCTTCTCGCCGGCGGACAGGCCGCGGTCCTGATCGCGACGCCACAGGTCGCGCACAACCTCGGCAACCTTCTTCACGTCACCCGAGGCAAGCTTCTCGACATTGGCCTTGTAGCGGCGGGACCAGTTCGTCGGCTCCTCGGTGTAGGGCTGACGCAGAACGTCAAAGACCTCTTCGAGGCCTTCCTTGTCCACCACGTCACGCACACCGACGAGATCGACGTTATCCGCCGGGACCTCAATGGTCAGATCACCCTGGGCTACCTTCAGCTTGAGGTAGGTGCGGTCCTCGCCCTTAATCTTGCGGGTCTTGACCTCTTCAATGCGGGCTGCCCCGTGGTGCGGGTAGACAACGGTCTCGCCGACGGCAAAGTTCATGTGGATGGTCCCCTTTCCGCAGACCATTCTAGCATTGAGAGAGGGCGTCACCTGGGCCGAGGCCGTGCTCAGGGCCGTAGAGACGGCCCGCCGGCGATGCCGGTCCGAACCCGTGCGGAAGAAACCATCTGGTTACAGTCCGATGCCGAGGCCGTCACAGTGCAGTGCTGACGGCGCGTCAGGTCCACCCTGTGCGCTAAGCTAAACCCGCCCCGACCCGCGAGGAGCGCGCCGAGGGCCCGAGAGATGCCGGTGGGTTCTCACGGGTCGGCAGCGCCGCGCAGGTCACCACACGTCGAATCGTCCGACGCGCCCCCGCGGGCGCCGAACAGGAGTCACCGTGCGTCGTCCCCGTCGTCTCGCACTCACCGTCGCTGCGCTGGGTATCGCCCTGGGGGCTGGCGGCTGCGGGTACTTCAACCCGGTGCAGACCCACGAGTTCTACCAGGCTGCGGACGGAACCAACCAGAACATTGAGAACTCCAACGGCACCCTCGCCGTGGGCGCTCGCAACATGATCGTGATCGTGCACGAGGACGGCTCCGCTGAGCTGGTCGGTGCGGTTGCGAACTACACCAACGAAGAGGTCTCGGTGGAGCTGTCCGGTCAGGATGAGTCCTCGACCGTCTTCACCGCGACGGTGAAGGTGCCGGCGCAGTCCACCGTCGCCCTGGTGCAGAAGCACGAAGAGGCCAAGGAGGGCGACCAGACCGTCGAGGTCAAGGGCCTGAGCGCAAAGCCCGGCTCGATGATCCGCATGAGCATTACCGCGCTGGGTGAGAGCCGCGAGTTCACCCTCCCGATCACCGACACCACCCTCGAGTACTACAAGCCTGAAGGCGGCGCCCAGAAGTGACGCCCCTCAGCAGCGTGTGAAAAGCGCCCCGAGCCGATCGGCTCGGGGCGCTTTTCTGTGGTGTCTGAGGGTGTGGTGCCTGCCGCCGCAGGATTCTCAGCGGGCGAGGGACTCGAACTTGTAGCCGAGACCGCGCACCGTCACCAGGTGCACCGGATTCTTCGGATCGTCCTCGATCTTGGCGCGCAGGCGCTTCACATGCACATCCAGGGTCTTGGTATCGCCCACGTAGTTCGCGCCCCAGACCCGGTCGATGAGCTGCCCGCGGGTGAGCACGCGATCCACATTGCGCAGCAGCATTTCCAGCAGCTCGAACTCCTTGAGCGGAAGTGGCACTTCCTGGCCGTGGATCAGCACCACATGACGCTCCACATCCATGGTGATGTGCCCGGCGGTCAGCAGCGTGTCTTCCTCTTCACGGGGGGTGTCCTGACCGCGGCGCAGCACCGCCTTGATCCGCGCCAGCAGCTCCCGCGAGGAGTACGGCTTGGTCACGTAGTCGTCGGCACCGAGTTCGAGGCCGAGCACCTTGTCGAACTCATCGTCCTTCGCGGTCAGCATGATGACCGGAACCGAGGAGGTCCGACGGATCTCACGGCACACATCGGTGCCGCTCATCCCCGGCAGCATCAGGTCCAGCAGCACCAGATCGGCGCCATGGGCAGAGAAGATGCGCAGGCCGTCGGTGCCGTTATCGGCCACCGCCACCTCGTACCCCTCCTTGCGCAGCGTGTAGGAGAGGGGATCGGAGAACGATTCTTCGTCCTCAACGATCAGGATCCGCGCCATCTCAGTCTCCCTTCGGGGCGTTGGTTTCGGCATACACGGTACGTGAGGGCTGCTCCTGCTCGGAGCTCTCCTCGTGTCCACCGACGGTAATCGTGTCGGTGAGGCCCATCTCCGGGATCCGCAGGGTGAAAGTGGAGCCCTGGTTCTTCATCGACCACGCCGTCACTTCACCGCCGTGGTCGGTGGCAATGTGCTTCACGATCGCGAGGCCCAGGCCGGAGCCACCGGTCGCGCGGGAACGGGCACGATCCACCCGGAAGAAACGCTCAAAGACCCGTTCGAGATGCTCTTTGGAGATTCCGATGCCCTGGTCTTTCACCGCGATCTCGACCATCCCGCCCTCGCGGCGCACCGCAATCCCCACGCGGGTTTCCGGCTCGGAGTAGCTGATCGCATTGGAGATGAGGTTCGACAGGGCCGTGGTCAGCATCGACTCGGAGCCGAAGACGCGCAGGCCGCTCGTCCCACCCACCACGATCTGGATGCGGGAGCCGAGGGCCAGGTTGCGGTTGAGGGCCACGGCTTCGCTGACGACCTCGTCGATCTCGACCGGGCGCGCGTCGGGCAGGGAGGAACCTCCCTGCACGCGGGACAGTTCGATGATTTCCTGCACCAGATGGGAGAGCCGACGGGACTCCGTCTGCATGCGATCGGCGAAGCGACGCACCGCATCCGGGTCCTCGGCGGCATCGCCCATCGTTTCGGCGAGCAGCGTGATCGCGCCGACCGGTGTTTTCAGCTCATGGGACACATTGGCCACGAAGTCGCGGCGGGTTTCTTCGACGCGGGTGGCGCGGGTGAGGTCTTCGGCCAGGAGAAGCACACCGTGGGCTCCGAGCGCGCCGACGCGCACATCCAGAACGCTTTCGGTTCCGCCCGGGCCGGAGCGTTGAACGGTGATTCGTTCATCGCGGAATCCACCGTCACGGGCCACGTCGGTGGCAAGTTCCACCAGTTCCGGGCCGGCGAGCCGCGGGTAGTCGTTACCGGCGGCGCGCACCAGACCGTAGGAGTAGGCCAGGGGAGAGGCGCGCAGAACGTCGCCGGAGGAGTCCAGCACAACGTAGGCGGAAGACAGGATCGCGAGCACATCGGCAGCGGCCTCCGGCACCACGGGCGCCGGGGGCTCGGGATCGGAGGGCGAACGCCGATCGGCCCGCAGCAGGGCCATGGTCGCCGTCACTCCGATCACCGCGCCGATGAGGCCGGCGAGCAGAAGGAGGATCGAGGATGGCACTGAACCAGAGTAGGCCCCTCATCGCGCGGCGTGGACCATCGCCTCACGACCAGCCCGACTGGGGCCCAGGTGTTCACTCAGGCTACGCTTCATGTTCACCAAGGGCCGTTCCGCGTTCACCCGTCATTGCGAGACTCGGTCTCTGTAGCACCCGCACCACAGAAAGAGACCACACCATGCGCGAGGCCTACCAGAGCGACCTTCGACATCTCGTTGACGACCTGGTTGATATGGCAACGATGGCCCGTACCGCTCTGGCCGATGCCACCGCTGCCCTGATCGGAGGGGACCTCGCCCTGGCCGAGCGCGTGATCGCCGCCGATGTCCACATTGATGAGCGTCAGATGGAACTGGACGCCAAGATCGTGGAGTTGCTGGCTCGGCAGTCCCCGGTGGCCACCGACCTGCGCCTGCTGGTCGCCTCCCTGCGGATGAGCTCCTCGCTGGAGCGCATGGGCGACCTGGCCGCGCATATCGCCCTGATCGCGCGCCGTCGCCATCCCGTCAGCGCCGTGCCGCAGCGTCTGCTGCCCACCATCGAAGAAATGGCTGAGCGCGCCGGCA
>JAEWEZ010000016.1 GCA_023389045.1 Actinomycetes bacterium | reverse complement strand
CGCCGTGAACCCCGACCCGACCGCCGAACAGCTCGCCGACATCGCCGCCCAGTCCGCCGCCACCGCCGCCCAGTTCGGTGTGGAACCGCGGATCGCGATGCTGTCCTACTCGACCGGCGCCTCCGGCACCGGTGCCGATGTGGACAAGGTGCGCGAAGCCACCGAACTGGTGCGTGAAGCGCATCCCGAGCTCGATGTGGAAGGCCCGATCCAGTACGACGCAGCCGTGGACGCCTCCGTGGCCAAGACGAAGCTGCCGGACTCCTCCGTGGCCGGCCGCGCCACCGTCTTCGTGTTCCCGGACCTCAACACCGGTAACAACACCTACAAGGCGGTGCAGCGTTCCGCCGGTGCCATCGCCATCGGCCCGGTCCTGCAGGGCCTGAACAAGCCGGTGAACGATCTGTCCCGTGGCGCCCTCGTGGACGACATCATCAACACCGTGGTCATCACCGCGATCCAGGCGCAGGCCGAGTCTACCCCGGCCACGCACTGATCCGACCGTCCTTCCATCTCCCCGCAATAACCAGGAGAAACCATGACCTCTGCTATCTCCGAGGCTGACCGTGTCCTCGTGATCAACTCCGGTTCGTCCTCCCTGAAGTTCCAGCTGCTCGCCCCGAGCGACGGCACCGTCGATGCCGTGGGCATCGTGGAACGCATCGGGCTGGACACCGGCTCGGCCAAGATCACCGCCGGTGAGAAGGAAGCCACCCACACCGGGGAGGTTCCCGATCACGTGGAAGCCATGCGGATCGTGGAGCACCTGTTCACCGATGTGGGCCTGTCCCTGACCGATGACCGTATCCGCGCCGTTGGCCACCGCGTGGTGCAGGGCGGGGCACGTTTCGACGCCCCCACCCTGATTACCGATGAGGTGCGCGACGACATCCACGACCTGGGCCGCCTGGCCCCGCTGCACAACTACGCAGCCGTGGACGGCATCGACGGTGCCCGCACCCTGCTCCCGCATGTTCCGCATGTGGCGGTCTTCGACACCGCCTTCTTCGCGCAGCTGCCGGCGGCCGCCCACACCTACGCGATCGCCCGCGACTTCGCGCAGAAGTACGAAATCCGCCGCTACGGCGCTCACGGCACGAGCCACCAGTTCGTCTCCGAGGCGGTGTCGGCTCACCTCGCCGCTGAAGGGCAGGACGTGAGCGACCTGCGCCAGATCGTGCTGCACCTGGGTAACGGTGCCTCCGCCTCCGCCGTGCGCGGCGGCAAGCCGCTGGACACCTCCATGGGTCTGACCCCGCTGGAGGGCCTGGTCATGGGCACCCGTACCGGTGACATCGATCCCTCGGTGTACGTGCACCTGAACCGTCAGGCGGGCCTCTCCCCCGCTGAGGTGGACACCGTGCTCAATAAGCGCTCGGGCATGATGGGCCTGTGCGGCATGAGCGACTTCCGCGATATCTCCGCCGCCATCGAGAAGGGCGATGAGGTCGCCTCCCTCGCCATGGATGTGTACGCGCACCGCCTACGCAAGTACATCGGCTCCTACAGCTTCGTGCTGGGCGGGGTGGACACGATCGCCTTCACCGCCGGTATCGGTGAAAACGCCCCCGACGTGCGTGAGCGCGCCCTCGAGGGTCTGGAGCACTTCGGGATCGTGCTGGATCGGGAGAAGAACCTGCAGCGCGGCCCCGGCATCCGCGATATTTCCGGGGAGGGTTCGACGGTGCGGATTCTCGTCGTCCCGACCAATGAGGAACTCGCGATCGCGCGTCTGGCCGAGGAACTGGCCGGTTCGCTCTGATCCCCACCCTGTGACGTCGGGGAAACCGACGGAGCAGAACGCAGCGGGCCCGGGCACATACAGTGCCCGGGCCCGCTGCGTCGTACCATCTTCTCACGCAGCCTTTTCACCACAACCGTTGAGGCCGGACACGACCAAAGGCGAATAGGGCATGTGGCCCTCACCCTTTAGGCTCATCGCAGGTTCCGCTAACCGAAGGGAAAGACTCATGGCCTACCAGCAGACCTACGGCAACGCCGTCTACGTGCCGCCGAAGAAACGCGGCATGAAGCGCATTATCTTCGGCATCCTGGGCCTGGTCGCCGCCGGCATCGGTCTGATCGTGATGCCGATCCTCGCGACCATCATCAGCAGCCTCATCATGATGGGCAGCGCCTCGCCGACCACGATCTCCAGCGGCGACACCATCGACCTCAAAATCGGCCAGGTTGCTTTTGTCATGGTGCCCGAGGAGGAGGCCTCCAGCGCCACCTGCTCGGCCGAGGTAGGCAACAGCGAAGCCACCCAGGTGCAGCCGACCGACGAGAACACCTCGTTTGAAGTGACCAACGGCGATCAGAAGCTCGTCTCCGTCATGCAAATCGCCTCGGGGGCTTCAGACACTGCGACGATTACCTGCGACGGGGCATCCACCATCGCCTACGCGCAGGTGAATGGCCTGGTTCCCGTTGTTGGCCTCATCATCGGCGTGATTCTCCCGATTGTCTTAGGCTTCTTCGCACTGATCCTGCTGATCTGGGGGATCATCGCGCGGGTGCGCTCGTGACCTCCGGCTGCGCCGCCCGAGCCTCTGCCTCGCGGCGGCGCAGCATCACCAGCGCAACCACCAGCAGCGGCAGAGACAGAATGATCAGGATGGCCGCGGCCACAATCGAGGTATCTGCGGGAGCGCCCTGAGCCGCCGGCGCCACACCACGCGTGATGACCGTCAGTTCACCCAGGGCGTTGAAGACGGCGTGCAGAATCATCGGAACCCACAGGCTGTCGCTGGTCAGGTAGATAGCACCGAGCAGCGCGCCGAGGCAGAAGGTGTAGATCACCTGGGTGAAGGTGCCGACGACGAGGGTCGGCTGGGAGATCAGATTCGCCAGGTGCATGATCGCGAAGATCGCAGAAGCCCCGAGCACCGCGCGCATCGGACGGATCCCGGCATCGGTCAGGGTTCCCTGAATAACGCCACGGCACAGGGTTTCCTCGAAGAGGACGGTCAGGGCGATCCCGACCAGGAAGACAATCACGCTCACGGGCACGAGGCCCTTATCGGCGGGGCTCAGATGCCCCAGGGCGGCAATCACCAGACCCATCAGGAAGACGGGCCAGCCGCAGGTGATGATCTGTGCCCAGCGGGTTCCCGCCGGAGAGAGGCTGTGCGCCCGACCCACCAGAACCAACAGGATGATGGCCAGCGCAACGGCGGGCAGCTTGCCCAGGTGCGCCATCCAGGTATGCGGGTCGGGATCGCCCACCAGCTGGGTGCCAAGGGCCAGGACGATCAGGCCAAGCAGGGCGGCCACAATGGCAGTGACCCAGGGGTGCTGGCGAGCGGTGGTAACGGTGCTCACGGGGGTTCCTTTCAGACGTCACGGGCGTCGGGGTGACGACGCTTCATTATGTTGCCGTCAGGTCACTCGCCCCTGAGCCCTGCGTCGCGGATGAGCGGCGGAAGCTCCGGATTCATCCCGGAGATGGGAGGCGACGCAAGGCGGACGGGGTGGGTTCCCGGGGTGATTTCTCTGAGATTCCCCGGGAAACCGTTCGTGGCTGCCCCGTCGTCTCTTCCCTGTCACCGGCACATCTGCACCGGCGAGAAGGTGTTGAGCGGTCAGCGGGTGACGACGACCTCGACGCGCTGGAACTCCTTGAGTTCCAGGTAGCCGGTGGTGGCCATCGCATGGCGGAGGGCACCGACCAGGTTGGTGGTGCCATCGGCCGCAACAGAGGGGCCAAACAGGATCTGCTCAAGCGGCCCGGCGGTGCCGACCTCCACGCGGTGCCCGCGGGTGAGGGTCGGGTGGTGCGCTTCGCTGCCCCAGTGGTGGCCACGGCCGGGGGCTTCCTCGGCGCGGGCCAGGGCTGCCCCGACCATGAGCCCGTCGGCGCCGCAGGCGATGGCCTTGACCAGGTCACCGCTGCGTCCCAGGCCACCATCGGCGATCACGTGCACGTAGCGGCCACCGGATTCGTCCATGTAGTCGCGGCGGGCAGCGGCCACATCGGCCACGGCACTGGCCAGCGGCACGGAGATGCCGAGGGTTTCCCGGGTGGTGTGGGAGGCGCCGCCGCCGAAGCCGACGAGCACGCCGGCAGCGCCGGTGCGCATGAGGTGCAGGGCGGCGGTGTAGGTGGCGCAGCCGCCCACGATGACGGGCACATCGAGTTCGTAGATGAACCTCTTGAGGTTCAGCGGTTCCCGCCCGGAGGAGACATGCTCGGCGGAGACGGTGGTGCCGCGGATGAAGAAGAGGTCCACACCGGCGTCGACCACGGTCTTCCAGTGTTCCTGGGTGCGCTGCGGGGAAAGCGATCCGGCGGCGGTCACTCCCGCATCACGCAGCTGCTGAATGCGCGCACGGATCAGTTCAGGCTTGATCGGTTCCTCGTAGGCGGCGCGCAGGCGCTCCACGACCTGCTCCGCGCTCGCGCTCAGGATGTGCTCGTACTGGGCGGTCGGGTCCTCATAGCGAGTCCACAGGCCTTCGAGGTCGAGCACACCGAGACCGCCCAGGCGGCCCATCGCGATCGCGGTCTCGGGAGACATCAGCGAGTCCATCGGCGCCGCGAAGATAGGAATGTCGAAGTGGTAGGCGTCCACCTGCCAGGCGGTGGAGACGTCTTCCGGGTCGCGGGTGCGCCGGGAAGGCACCACGGCAACGTCGTCAAAGCTGTAGGAGCGGCGCCCCCGCTTATTGCGTCCGATCTCGATCTCGCTCATCACGAGGCGAGTCTATCGAGCCGATGCTCACAGCGGCCACGCGAGATCGACGTCGGCGGGTTTCCCCTTG
>JAEWEZ010000160.1 GCA_023389045.1 Actinomycetes bacterium | reverse complement strand
CGCGCGAGGCGTGCATATCGTCGAAGAGTTTGCCGCCCATTTCGAGATACAGCTTGCCGCCGAGGGCTTCGCGTCGTTCCGCGATGTGCTGGGACTGCAGGGCGATGTATTTCTCGCGGTCGAATCCGATACGGCGCACGGACAGCCTCTCGTCGGTGTGGTCGGAGCTGCTGGCGTGCCAGAGCGCCGGGGATCATGGCGAACGCCTTCACTGTAGTGGCGCGCAATGCCCGGAATCGGGGCCTCGGGCCGTGTGTCGCTGAGATGAATCTGTGCAGAGCGTGCAGGCGCTCAGAAACCCGCGGGGTCGTAGCGATCTCAACGCCGCATTTCCGTAGCGAACCGATAATGTACGTTATGTAAAGTGTAAGCGGTGAGGTAGAGATCCGGGGTGCGGCCCCAGGGTCCGGCCCTGAGCTGGACGTGCGAAACGCGCGTTCCGACTGTGTTGCGTCGGACGGCACAGCAGCGCTCCCCTGGAGTCAGACGCGTGTTCCCCTTGGGTCAGCACGACACTTCGCGTCCGAGAGGAACTCCCGGGTTTCGACGGGAGCGTCCAGACCGGCCGACATGCCGCGGTGCAGCGCTCGTCAGTGGCATGCTGTAGCCATCGCCCGCCCTCCGCCATCGGCGCCTGGCGCCCCCCGAACAGGAGCACCCATGACCTTCATCAAGATCAATGCGATTACCGTCCCCGAGGATTCCGGCGACACTCTCGCTGAGCGTTTCGCTCACCGCGCCGGCGCCATCGACGGCGTGGCCGGCTTCCAGGGCTTCGAACTGCTGCGCCCCGAGGACGGTCGCACCACCTGGCTCGTCGTGACCCGCTGGGACGATGAAGCCTCCTACGAGGGCTGGGCACGCGGCGACGCCTTCCAGAAGGCGCACGGTGGTGAGCGTCGCTCCCCCGTCGGCATTAGTGCCGAGCAGTGGAGCTACAGCGTCGTGGACTTCGATGCTCACCGCGGCTGACGATAACCCCTCTTACCAGTACCAAGATCGCCCGGTGGGAATAGCCTCCGGGCCTCTTGCGTTGTGCCCGTCGGCCCTCGCGCCCCCATCGCGAGCCGCCAGATGAAGGAGGAAGCCCCATGCAGGACCCGACGACCCTGTTTAGCTACGAGCCCCATGTGGACTCGCGAACGCTGCACGGCCGCACCCTGCTGATTACCCTTGGTGCTTTTAGCGACGCAGGTCAGGCGCAGGAACTCGTGGATGATCACCTGGTCAACACGATGCAAAGCCGCGTGATCGGACGCCTCGACCTCGATCAGCTCTACGACTACGCCGGCCGCCGCCCCGAGGTCACCCTCGAAGTCGATCACTTTACTGATTATGAACGTCCGGAGTTGCTTCTCCACGAGGTCACGGGCGAGAACGGCGAACCCTTTTACCTGCTGAGCGGCCCAGAGCCATCCTTCCAGTGGGAACGCGTCGCATCGGCGCTGCGGATCGTCGTCGAACAACTCGGTATTGAACGCACCCTTGTTCTCCAGGGCTTCCCCTCCCCTGTCCCCCACACCCGAGACCTGCATGTCACGCGTTTTGCCGGGCAAAGCGATGACATTCGCGTCCGCCGCACCATGCCGGGAACCTTCCGTCTGCGCGCACCCTTCACGGCCCTGCTCACGCTGCGTCTGGCAGAAGCCGAGCACAGCGTGGTCGGCATGGTGGTGCATGTGCCGCAATACCTGCACGATGTGACCTACCCCGATGCGGCGATCTCCCTTCTCCAGGCCGTTGCCGAGGAGGATGGTCCGCAGGTGGATCTCACGGGTCTCGAGGAACGAGCCCTGCCAGTGCGCGAATCGCTCACGCAACAGATGGCGCAGAGCGAACAGATCCGCGAGGTCGTGGCACAGCTCGAAGCACAGTACGACCGCATGATCACCGCGGGCGCCGGCGATGAGGTGCCCACCGCTGAGGAGCTGGCCGCCGAGTTCGAGCAATACCTGGCCAATCTCGATGACCACCCGGAGGGCGGCGAGAACCCGTCGGCGTCTGATGATCCGGTGGCACCCACCGATCCTGTCGCGTCGGACGATCCTTTCTCTGCCGACGCCCTGTACTTCCCCGAGCGCTCACACTCGCCTGAGGAGTCAGACCCACCCGAGGATCCGCACTCCCCCGACTCCCCCGAGGATCCGCGTCAGTCGTCATCCTGACCGACGCGGCTGCCCTCGCTCTTAGCGCAGCGGGAGGCGTTCGGTTCCGTCTTCGCGCGGAAGGTCAGGATCGACGACGGCACCCACCTGAATCCCGGTGAGCTCCACATGCCCGGTGGTCGTGGTCATAAAAGCGGTATCGGCGGCGTCTTGCCCGGAGGCGATCCGCACCATGGAACTGCGCGGGGCGAGCCCCGTCGCGTCCACCACCCACCAGGCGCCATCCACAAGCGCTTCGACCACGAGGTGGAAGTCCATGGGTGAGAGCCCCGGCGCATACACGGCCACGCAGCGCGCCGGAACCCCGGCGGCACGCAGCACCGTCGCCGTGAGATGCGCATAGTCGCGGCAGACGCCCTGCCGCGCCACATAGGTGGAGCGCGCAGAGTCAGTAATCGTGCTGGAGCCGGGCACGTAGCTCAGGTAGCCGTTGACCCATTGCACCACCTTCTCGACCGCCTCATAGCCCTGGGCCTCGCCGACCACATCGGCCGCAATGCGAGTGAACTCATCCACCTCGCAGTTCTGAACAGCGCGGCACAGCCCCGCTGGTCCCCCGTCAGCGCCGGTACTGCCACCTACCCTCGACACATGACAACGCGCCCCCAGCTCCCCCTGGTCACCCACGAGCGGCACGCCCTCGCGGATGTGCTCGATGAGTGCGGCCCCACCGCCCCGACGGTGCTCCCGGGCTGGGACGCCGAAGCGCTCCTGGAACATCTTCTGCTGCGCGAACAGCATCCGTATCTGCTGCTTGTGACGGTACTCCCCCTCGGTCCCCTCAGCACAGGTGCCCGCTCTGCCCGGGATCGTCTGCGCGCGCTGCCCTGGAGCGCGCGGGTGGAGCGTTTCCGGACGGGACCGCAGCCCCTCTCCCCCGTGCGCCTCGTGGATCGGCTGATGAACACCGCCGAATACGCGGTGCATCACGAGGATCTGCGTCGCGCCCAGAACACCTGGACCCGGCGGGATCTTCCCGCCGCCTACCAGGAAGAACTCTGGCTCGCGGTGAAGAGAATGTCCCGCATGCTCGTGCGCTCGGAAGCGGAGGTGATTCTTTGCGGCCCGCAGGACGGGCTGCGGATTCCTGCCCGCGGGGACAGCGCCGGGAGCGTGCAGGTGTACGGCGATCCGCTCGAGATTTTGCTGTGGTGCTTTGGGCGCGAGCAGGCGGAGGTGCGGTGCACGGGCGCGCCGGAGGCGATCGATGCGCTCTCCCGGGGCCGACGGGGTGTGTAAACCCTCCAGTCAGGCTGGAACGCCCGGGATTGCGGCCGACGGGCCGGATGCCCTGTGACAGCCTGGCGCGCCGCCGTGCGCGTCTGTATCAGCGCAGGGCCAGCAGGAAGAGCCGCGGGTGATGCCCCTTTTGGAAGAAGCGGTGCTCGCGCAGCAGACGCCACGGGCAGCCCGGCCGGGCAAGCACGGACTGCATCCGTCGGATCTCCTGGGTCAGCACCCCCATGCGCGCCTGCGGTGCTGCGAGCTCAGCCGCCCGCGCCAGAAGCGCCGCGTGCAGTTCCTCGTTTTCCTCGTGATCGCCGTGCAGCATGCCCCACGGCGGGTTTGTGAGGATTCGGGAGAAGCCGCCCTCCAAGGGCGCGGTGAGCACATCGGCGTGAATCCAGTCGATCCGGCCGCGGCGCCGAGCCGCCCGCTGGTGGGCGCGTGCCGCGTCGATCGCGTCGGCGCTGATATCCACCCCCACCGCGCGCGCCGGCGGAACCGCATGAAGCTGCTCCACCAGGAAGGTTCCTGAACCGCAGGTCATATCCAGGAGGGAGTCCTCTTCTCCGACCTCCAACAGGTCAAGCACCGTGGCGGCGATAGTCGCGTTCACAGCCCCTGGATAGTCCACGGTGCGCCAGGCGCGGGTGGAGAGCGGCCGCGGCGTGGTGCGCAGCAGCATCTGCCAGGTCTCCCCCACCCGGCGCACCCGCACGACCATGTCCCCCTCGGGATCCACCGGCAGGTTCAGGGAGCGTCCGAGGGTTTCTGCCAGACGGGTCATGTCCTCGGTGTGGGCGCCCGCCGCAGCCAGACGCAGACCGGTACAGCGCACCCGCGGGCGTTGCCGGGCGATCCGCTCCCCCACTGCCGTCACCCGCTGCTGCACCGAGGTTTCCCGCAGTTCACGGGGGCGACGCGCCGGCACGGAGATCGCCACCGAGGCAGCGACGGTGCGCCGCAGACCCCGCACCGCATCCAGATCACTGCAGCGCAGGCTCAGCTCCGTCGGGTTCACCACGCGTGCCGGACCAAGCTGCTTCGCTTCTTCGAGCGCACTGGCAGCGCAGCCCTCCAGGACCTCCAGGACGAGGTCTTCCGCGGTGGGTTCAGGCATGAGGCTCCTCAAATCGACGGGGTAGGCGTGAAAGCGCTCATCACACGGTAGCTGTGTGTCCCGTATCGGCCCGGTAGACTCCCGGTGTGTTCGTTGTGAGCGTGTGTTCCCTCAAAGGCGGAGTCGGTAAGACCTCCGTGACCCTCGGCTTGGCCTCGGCGGCCCTTCACCAGGGTGTTAATACCCTCGTGATTGACCTGGACCCGCAGGCCGATGCGACCCTCGGGCTGCTTGGGCATCCGGCAAGCGGATCGGATATCTCCGATGTGATCTCCTCGCCGCGCACGGAAACCGTGGACCGTGCGATCCAGCCGACGCCCTGGGCGCAGGGAAGCGCCAGTCACCTGGACATCATCCCCGGCTCCAATCGCTCCGCGATCATCGACTCACCCTCGCTGTCTACCCGCGAGGTGCGACGACTGCGCGAGGCACTCGATAAGCGCACTCACCAGTACGATCTGGTGCTCATTGACTGCCCACCCTCGCTCAATGGCCTCACCCAGATGGCGCTCGCGGCCTCGGATCGCTCCCTCGTGGTGAGCGAGCCCGGATTCTTCGCCGTCACCGCTGCTGATCGTGCCCTCAAGCTGTCCCAGGAAATGCGTGCCGCCCAGCTCGCCCCGCGCCTGATCCCGCTGGGTCTGGTGGTGAACCGGTACCGTCCCCGCTCGGTCGAGCATCAGTACCGTCTGGCAGAACTGCGTGAACTCTTCGGTGACATGGTGCTCGAGCCCGTGATCGAAGAACGCGTGGGCCTCCAGCAGGCGCAGGGCGGTGCCGTTCCCCTGCATGAGTACCAGGGTGCGTCCGGGCCTCGCCTGACCGAGGACTTCGACGCTCTGCTCAAGATGGTGCTGGATTCGCGCCAGTACTCCTGAGCGCTCCCCCGCTACTGGACGTCAGCGGGGGCTGTTACCGCCGACGCCCCCGCAGCCCACAGCAGCGCTCACCAGCAGACACAGAAAACGGGCGACTCCTTCATGGAGTCGCCCGTTTTCTATGACGAGGAAAGTCAGCCGGCCTGGCGGGAGCGGCGGCGCGCCGCGAGCTCGTCATGCAGGGCAAGGGTGGCGTCGTCGGCAGGATCAACGCTCGGAAGCACCGACAGTTCGGTTTCCACCTCACGCCACACGCGACCGACCGCGATACCGAACACACCCTGGCCACCCTGGACCAGGTCGAACACATCCTGGGCGGAGGTGCACTCATACACGGAGGCGCCATCGCTCATCAGGGTGATCTGGGCGAGGTCTTCAATGCCGCGTTCACGCAGGGCCGCCACGGCCACGCGGATCTGCTGGAGGGACACGCCCGTGTCGAGCAGGCGCTTGACGACCTTCAGCACAAGGATGTCGCGGAAGCCGTACAGACGCTGGCTGCCGGAACCGGAGGCGGCGCGAACGCTCGGTTCCACGAGGCCGGTGCGGGCCCAGTAGTCGAGCTGACGGTAGGTGATGCCAGCGGCTTTGCAAGCGGCAGGGCCGCGGTAGCCAAGCTCGCCCGGGGTGTCGACGACCTCGTCGAACAGGACGCCCTGCGCGGGCTCCGCGGGCACGGTGGTCTGCGCGGTGCGATCCTCGCCACGGCTGGTGTTCACATCTACCTCCGATGGGTGCGGCTCTCAGCGGGGAAGGAAGACGAGAGCTCGCCCCTCAGAGTAGCGCCTACACCCCCTACTCGAACAGCAACACACCGCAATCGGGTCACAGCTCGGTGACGGTCGTCATGACGACGCCGTCTCAGGTGTCGCGCAAGCACTCCCTCAGCAGCGCACTATGCAGGGTAATCAGCTGCTCGGCCACATCGCGTGCCTGGTCTTCCGCCTCACCACGCGCAGCGGCGTCACGCGCATGCGCCCGCGGGGACGATACCGACCGCGCCATATGTGCCTGACGCTCGGCAGCCGTGCGGATCATGCCCAGGTGCCGGGGCTCCAGGCCCTGCTCAGCCAGCTGCCCTGCCGCTTTCGCAATCTCCAGGTCATTGCTGCCGTAGAACAGTTGATCCGGGGCGATCATCCGGAACTGCTCCAGCTCGCGCAGCAGGTCCTCGTCGATCTGCGCTTCCCGCAGTAGAGCACGGCGATCCAATCGCACGGCGCGAATCCGAGCCGAGGGGCCGGGACGGGAGGCAATCGAGGTGATCTCCCCGTCGTGTCCATGCTCCAGCAGGTGTTCCTTGATGACCTTCAACGGCCAGAAACGATCACGCTGGGCACGCAGCACAAACAGCAAGCGCTCCACATCGGCGCGGGAGTACTTGCGGTACCCCGAGGGGGTCCGACGGGGCGTAATCAGCCCTTCGGCTTCGAGATAGTGCAGTTTGGAATGCGCCAGATCAGGGAACTCTTCGCGCAGCTGCTCCAGTACCTGGCCGATGCTGAGACCGGCCGGGGTACTCGCGCTGCGACGTGCCGAGGCCGGCACCGCTCAGTCCCCTTCGGGGGTGAAGGGATGGTAGGAGAGGCGGTACTTGCCGATCTGCACGGTCTGCCCGGCCTGCAGCACAGCCTCATCGACCCGTTCACGGTCCACGTAGGTGCCGTTCAGGGAGCCAAGGTCACGCACCACAAAGTCATTGCCCTGGCGCATGAAGGCCGCGTGCTTACGGGAGACGGTGACGTCATCCAGGAAGATTTCACTGTCGGGGTGTCGGCCCGCCACGGTCGTAGCCGCATCCAGCAGGAAGCGCGCACCCAGATTCGGGCCCTTGCGGACGATCAGCAGGGCGCTGCCCTCGGGGAGGCGTTCAATCGCCGCGTGATCCTGTGCATTCAGGCCCGGTTCGCGATCCTCCAGAGGATCCACGGGCGAGATCGCGCTGAGCATCGAGGTGTTATCGAGCCTGTCATCGTTCCAGCCGGTGTTCGACGCCATCGCTGCGCACCCCTTTTCTGCCTGCTTCCTGTCTGCGCCATCCGTCGATCCCATGTCGGCGCTCAAGTTTTCGTCGTCCTATTCTGGCACGCATTTTGTCTCAGAAACGATGCTTAACCCAGGATCGGAAGAGGATTTGACCGTCATTTGACCACTTCAGCGTGCTCGGGCGGCGTCAGCTCCACCACGGCGTCGACGATCACATCGTCCTCGGCGCTAATAGACATGCGTCCACCATCGCTGCGCACGGTATCGGCCGCCCCACCGGGGATTCGCAGGGCGGGCTCCATCACCGTCGGATCCCCAATCACGCGGATGGAAAACGGGGGCCTCACATCCCGGCCGTCCACCTGCAGCACTCCCCCATCCCCGGCTGTCACCGCCGTGGAGGTCACCACGCGCACATCCCCGATCTGAATCACTTCAGCTCCGGCATTGCGCAGTTCCTGCACCACTCCCAGCAGCGTTGAGGCACGCACCTGCCCGGAGTCTTCGGTGATGGTGATGCGGATGCCGCGGCCGTGCGCCGGGATCACGCCCGCGATGATCTGCAGTTCATCCATGCGTTTGCTCGCCGCGTCCTGAGCGGCTGCCTCATCAGACTGGGCTGCCTTCAAAGTTTTGAGGGTCGAGTCGAGGTCCCGGTTTTCTGCTTCCAGCTCGGAGACATGGCGATTGGATTCATCCAGCAGACGCACCAGTTCCTGCTGGTCAGCACCGCTCAGGGCATCTTCATCGTGCTGGCGAACCTGCACCGCAATCGAGACCCCGAGCAGCAGGCAGAGCGCCGCCACAATCACCTGGGAGCGGTTGGCGCGCGGGCGCAGTGCCCGCCCGAGGCGTTTCCAGGCGGTGCGCTGCTCTTCGCGGCTCGGCGCAATCCGGGTGCCACTCATGACCGCAACAGACTGCGACGGATCGCCGCCGCGTTGGAGAAGATGCGAATACCGAGCACGACGATCACAGCCGTCGACAGCTGCGGCCCCACGCCCAATTGATCACCGAGAAAAACGATGAATGACGCGATCAACACGTTGAAAAGGAACGACGTGATGAACACGTGGGAGTCGAAGGCGAGGTCGAGCGCAGCACGCAGACCGCCGGCGAGAGTATCCAGGGCCGCCACCACGGCAATCGGCAGATACGGCTGCAACTGCACCGGAACTTCAGGCTGGAACACCAGGCCCAGCACAATGCCGATCACCAAGCCGATGATCGCAATCATTCGTCCTCCTCCTGGCCGCTGGGCGGCACATTCTGGCTCTGCTCACGGGTCCCCTCGACCCGCCCGCGTGGTTCCTCGGCACGCTCTGCGATCCGCAGCGGATGCGGACGGCGTGCCGGAAGTGTGGTGTTCTCTGCCGGTGCGCTACTGACGCGGATACCGAATCGGCTCGACAGATCCTGAAGGTATTCACCGGTCGGACCGGTGTTCACGGCATCCTGCAGTGCCTGCGGATCCCCAATCGCGGTAATCACGTACGGCGGGGACAGCGGCGTGAAATCCACCAGCACTGCTTTCCCGGCGGTGCGGATCGCGGCCCCGGCGGTCAGACGGGTGCCATTAATGGCGATGCCCTCGGCTCCCGCCGCCCACAATCCATTCACCGCAATCTGCAGGTCCCGATCGGTGACGCGATTGACCGTGCTTTCCGAGGTGCCGGGCGCGGGCGGCAGAGGCACCGAGTCATCCACCGTGACCTGCAGGCCGGGCCCCTTAATCGCGCGGGCGCCCTCGGCGGCCTCATAGGCCTCCACTGTGTCCGCGGGAAGCCCACCGGCGCCGGTTAAGACCTTCTTTTGCAGGGCCGCGATCTCTTTCGAGGTTTTTTCCTGCCGAGCATCCAGGGCTTCTGCTTTGTGCCGGGAGGCCTCAACGCGCCGCTGCAGTTCCGCGCGCGGACTGTTCTGTGCTGTGGCGTTCTCGCGCAGGCTCGCGGTGGAGACGACCACGGCGAAGCCCAGCATGATGGCGACCAGGAAGGTAAGGGTTCGGGTGAGGCCGTTATCGCGCGGGGGCGCTTCGGGGCTGATCTCCGAGGGGTCCGAGGGGCGCAGATTGTCGATGTCGAGAGGGTTCGCGGTCAGGGCGCGCAGCAGCGAATCCGGAGAGTAGGCGGTCTCCCCGTGCGGGGTTCTCCACCCCCGTTCCGGCCTGCGCGGCGTGCTCATGCCGCCACTGTAGCCGGGCAGACATTCCGGGCACGGCAGGGCGCGCGGGGCCGACGGTAGGGGCGCGCGATAGAGCTAGACGCGGGGCACGTCGGGGGTCTCGTCGGCTGCAAGGTCAGCCATGGTGGTGCGCCCCTGATCGGTGCGGCGGAGGGTGCGTGCCTGCACAATGAAGCGTGCGGAATCCGGGGCGGTTCCGTGGGCGGTATCTGCTCGTTCTACCGTCATGCCGGCACGTACCAGGGTGCGTTCCGCCTCCATCAGGGAGGTGGGTTCTGTTCCATGCGGGTCGGTAGATGAGGGGCCGACGACGGCGTGCTCTGCCAGCAATACCCCGTCGTGCACCAGAACCCGATCCACCTCCACGGCGTCCCAGGGGTGATCGACCGCGAGCACGAAATCCACGGTGTCGGTGTCGAAGGGGAGCGGCCCCTCCCCGTCATGGTGCAGCACCGTTTCGGGGAGCACGTCCTCAATCTCGGAGAAGACGGCGCGGGCGGTGGGACCAAGCGAGAGAACGCAGTGGCACACCTGGGCAAGATTTCGCGCCATGGTCTCTACCTGCCAGGGCAGACTCGGCACTTCACCAGCAACGGTGCTCATCGAAGGGGTGTTATTTTCACCGGCAGGGAGGGCGGTCTCAGGCACTGTGTGTCTCCGTTCCTCGAGGGTGCATCGGGGCGCCACCGTAGCGGCGCGTGCCGTACGTCACCCTACCTGGATTCGCGCCGGGGGCCTCGAACGGGTTAGTATCGTCGTCGGCTCTTCGGAGACGAGGAGCACTCGGGCTGTGGCGCAGCTTGGTAGCGCACTTGACTGGGGGTCAAGGGGTCGTGGGTTCAAATCCCGCCAGCCCGACCGAGTAACCCGGTGATCTTTCGAGATCACCGGGTTTTTTGGTGCTCCGTTCCCCGGGCCCTCCGTATGACTCCCGGGCATGGAGGATCCCTCCTCCCCCGTCGGCCCCGCGCCTGCACCC
Source organism: Actinomycetes bacterium (assembly GCA_023389045.1). Classification (GTDB taxonomy): domain Bacteria; phylum Actinomycetota; class Actinomycetes; order Actinomycetales; family Dermabacteraceae; genus Brachybacterium. Next base: position 37,834 of record JAEWEZ010000160.1, on the reverse strand, counting down.
CAGCCTGCGCGTCCCCCGATCCAGCCGCGGTGCGCTCCCCCGCCGCGGGGGCCTACGCGCTTCCACCTGCCATGCAAGTGAACAGAGGGCTCATCTCCAGCATCCGGGCAGGCGCAGCCTGTTACGGTCATCACATGTATCCCGCCGTGACTGACGCGACCGACGCCTACCCCTTCGACCTCGGCACCTATGAGCGTGAGGTGTCCACACGCAATGCCGAGGCTGCCATCTGGTTCAACCGCGGCCTGGTGTGGACCTACGCCTTCAACCATGAAGAGGCCTATGGCTGCTTTGTGCGTGCCGCCGAGGCCGATCCCGAGTTCGCGCTGGCGCACTGGGGCGCCGCCTTTGTGCTCGGCCCCAACTACAACAAAGCCTGGGATGCATTCGACCCGGAAGACCTTGAAAAAAGCCTCGAGTACGCCGATCGGCATTCGCGTGCCGCCCGCGACCTCGCTCACCACGCCTCCCCCGTCGAGCAGGACATCATCGCAACCCTCGCAGCGCGTTTCCCCGCCGCGACCCCGCCCGAGGGTGAGGACTGGCATGAGCAGTGGGCGCTCGGATACGCCGACGCGTGCCGGGACCTCGCCCGCACGCACCCCGATGACCTCGATGTGCTGTGCCTCCTGGTCGACTCCCTCCTTGGGGTACGCCCCTGGGATCTGTGGGATCTGCGCACCGGGGAACCGACCGACGGGGTCCCCACCCTCGAAGCGAAGGAACGCGTCGACCACGCCCTCACCCTCGACGGCGCTCGCAGCCACCCGGGCCTGCTGCACTACGCGGTGCACCTGATGGAAATGTCGGACTCCCCCGAGTCGGCACTGTGGGTGGCGGACTGGTCCCGGCAGGTCGTGCCCGACGGTGGCCACCTGGTACATATGCCCACGCATATCGACGTTCTCTGCGGCGACTACCGTCGCGTGATCGAAACCAATGAGGCTGCGCATGAAGCTGATGAGCGCTACCTCGCCGAGCGTGGACCCCTGAACTTCTACTCGCTGTACCGGGCGCACAACCTGCACTTCGTGATGTATGGGGCGATGTTCCTGGGGCAGTCGGAGGTCGCGATTGATGCGGGCCGACGCCTCGAACGGACCCTCCCGCCGGAGCTGCTGCGCGTCTCCTCCCCGCCGATGGCAGATTGGCTGGAGGGTTTCTTCCCGATGACGATGCACGCCCTGATCCGCTTCGGCCGCTGGGAGGAGATCATCGCCGAACCGCTCCCGGAGGATCAGGAACTGTTCTGCACCACCACCGCGGTCATGCACTACGCCAAGGGCGTGGCCTACGCGGCCCTTGAACGCATCGAGGAAGCCGAGGAACAGCGCCGCCTGTTCCACGAGGCCGTGGAGCGGGTGCCGCACTCGCGCACCGTCTTCAACAACACCTGCCGCGACATTCTCGAGGTTGCGGCCGCCATGCTCGAGGGCGAAGTGGAGTACCGCAAGGGCAACTATGAGGAGGCCTTTGCCGCGCTGCGCCGTAGCGTGCAGATCGACGATGACCTCCCCTACGACGAGCCGTGGTCGTGGATGCAGCCCACGCGCCACGCCCTCGCCGCCCTGCTCCTGGAACAGGGCCGAGTGGAGGAAGCCGAGCAGGTGTATCGCGAGGACCTCGGCTATGAACCCGCGATCCCCCGCGCGAACCTGCACCCGGACAATGTGTGGAGCCTGCACGGCTACCACGAATGCCTGGTGCGCCTCGGCAAAGACGAACTGGCCTCGGTGGTGAAGCGTCGGCTCGACATTGTGCGTGCCCAGGCCGATATTCCGATTACAGCGTCCTGCGCCTGCCGCCTCAGCGCCATGGGCCCTGAGGCGCAGGCGAAGGCTGGCCCTCTCCCCCTCGGCTTCGGTTTGAACTCCTCTGCCGGTGAGGCGGAGGGCGGCTGCTGCTCGACTAGCCTTTGACGCCGCCGGCTGCCGCGAAGCCGCTGCCGAGACCACGCCCAAGCAGCAGGTACAGCACCACCACCGGCAGGGAGTAGAAGATCGAGAAGGCGGCGAGTTGCCCGTAGGCCACCTGCCCGTACTGGGAGGAGAAGGTATACAGGGTGACCGCCGCCGGCAGCTTGTCGGGGCTGAGCAGCAGCATGAAGGGAACGAAGAAGTTCCCCCACATGCTCACGAAGGTGAAGATCGTCGCGACCGCGAGCCCGGATTTCATGAGCGGCAGCACGATGGAACCGAGTGTGCGGTACACCCCGGCGCCTTCCGTCCACGCGGATTCCTCAATCTCGATCGGCACCGAGTCCATGAAGCCTTTGGCGAGGAAGATCGCGTAGGGCAGGGAGCTCGCGCCGAGGAAGAGGATCGCGCCCGGCATCGAGTCGATCAGGTTGACCTGCACGAATAGGGAGTAGACGGGGATCATGATCGCGGTGATCGGCAGACCCGTCGAGAAAATGATCGTCAGCAGCAGCGGCTTCTTCGCGCGGAAGCGGTAGCGCGACAGCGGATAGGCGCACAGGACAGCGCAGACCATCGTCACGAACGTGGCACCGCCGCACAGCAGCAGAGAGTTCCACAGCGGCCGGAAGGTTGTCTCCGCATTCCAGATCGCGGCGTAGTTACCGAAGCCGGGCGAGCTTGGCCATTTCACGGAGAGCGAGGCCTCCGTATCGAAACTGGCCAGCACCACCCATGCCAGGGGCACCAGGAAGGCAAGCCCAATCAGGATCATGACAATGCTTGCCGCGAGTTCCGTGGCCCGCTCCCGGGGGCCTTTGCCCTCGTGCCGCTGCTGCGCTTTCTGGGGCGCGGCCGATGTCGTGGCGGTGGTGGGCTTCGTGGACGTGCTCGTATGCGAGGTGCTCATCGCTTGTCCTCCTCGGGCAGCAGACGCAGGTAGACCAGGGAGGCAATCGCTCCGATCAACAGCAGCAGGAGGGCCACGGCCGTGCCATAGCCGAGTTGGCCATAGGAGAAGGCCTGCTCGTACATGTACAGCGGCAGGGTCTGGCTCTTCTGGGCCGGTCCACCGCCGGTCATGATGAAGATCAGTCCGAAGACCGACAGGGTCTGCAGGGTGATCAGCATGAGGTTGGTCGCCACGGCCTGCCGCATCAGCGGAAGCGTGATCGAGGTGAAGCGCCGCACCGGCCCGGCCCCGTCGATCGAGGCCGACTCATAGACGTCTTCCGGAACGGCGCTGAGAGCCGCCGAGTAGACGAGCATCGAGAAGGCAGCACCGCGCCAAATATTGGCGAAGGAGACCGCCACAATCGGGGCGCTAAAGAGCAGGCTCTGTGCCGGCAGGCCGATGCTGGTCAGGATGGTGTTGAGGCTGCCTTCATCGGCGAAGAAGGTGTAGAGCAGATAGCCGGCGACCACTTCGGGAAGGATCCAGGCGGCGATCACAATCGAGGTGACCATGAAGGTCACGGCCCGGTTTGCCTTCTGCATCAGCAGGGCGAGAAACATGCCGAGAATGTTCTGCCCGATGACAGCTGAGATCACCGTGAAAAGAATGGTGAGAACGACGGAGTTCCAGAACTGGCCGTCGCTGAAGGCCTCCAGGAAGTTATCCACTCCCACGAAGGAGGTGTCGGCCGCGCCTTTGCCGCGGATCGCTTTGTCGGTGAACGCGAGGTAGATCGAGTACAGGATCGGCCCGAGCATGAAGGCGAGAAGCAGCAGAATCGCCGGCAGCATCGGCACTGCCCGTACCGCGGTGAGCTGGTCACCGATCGCGCGGTTCGGGCGGCGTTCAGGGGTAGGGGAAGACTGGCGTGCTGAATCGTGTGCGACCGTGGCGCTCATGAGGCACCGCCTTTCGTCACGGCATCGGAGCCAACGATGTCGGTCACCTGCGCGTCGTAGCCGGCGGCTGCCTGCTCCGGCGTGCTGGTCATCGTCATGACCTCCTCCATCGCCTGCTGGATGGCATTGGAGACTTCTGGGTATTCGGGAAGGCCCGGCCGGTAGTGCGCGCTTTCCAGCAGTTCGGTGAAGAACTCGGCGGTGGGTGAGTAGGTGCGGTACTCCTCCACCTCGGCCACGTCTTGGCGCACGGTGATGTGGTTGTCCTCGATCGCTCGCTTCACGGAGTTCTCGGTGGTGCACAGTGCCTCGATGGCGCTGAAGGAGACCGACGGGTCACTGGCGTGCTGCGGGATCGCCCAGCACCAGCCTCCGGCGAGGGTGGTCCATCCGTCGCCGTCCCCGTTCTGGGTGGGCATTTTGACGATGCCGAGGGTGTCGCTCCACTCCGGCCAGGGGGCAGTTCCGCCCTCCGCCCAGTTGGAGGAAATCCAGGATCCGTCGATCAAAATCCCGAGCTTCCCCTCCGGCAGGAGCGTCGAGTAAATCGACTCCCCGATATTCGGGTCGAGGTTCTGCGAGAGGGTGAGAGTGAGCTTCTCTTCAAAGATGGTGCGCAGGAATTGCAGCGAATCCTTGAAGCCCTGCGAGCCGATCACCCAGGCTTTCTTTTCTTCGTCGTAGAGCCGGTCAGGGGTTCCGTACAGCAGCATCTCGAAGCCCTGCATGGATGCCTTTTCACCCTGCGAGAGGCCCGAAAAAACGTGGATTCCCGCGGCGTCTGGCACTTTCTGCTGAATGGTGCGGGCGGCCTCGAGGATGTCCTCCCAGGACTTTGGCTGCCAGTCGGTGGGTAGGCCTGCTTTCTCAAAAACGCCCTTGTGATACCAGATCGCGCGGGTGTCGGTATGGGTGGGGATCGCGTAAATGTGGCCGTCTTGGCCGGTCACGGCATCACGTGAGGCTTCGGCGATGTCTTCCCAGTGCTTCCAGCCGGTGGCGAGTGTGTCCATCGGCTGCAGATACCCGGCGCCCACATCGGAAAGCAGAATGAAGGTGTCTTCGAAGACGAGGTCCGGGCTGGTGCGGGGCGAGGACATCAGCAGCTCGTTCTTCGTGAAGTAGTCGTTCTCCCCCGCCACGATCGGCACCAGTTCGAAGACTCGATCCGGGTGCTCGGCGGTGTACGCGGTGGCGGTGCGCTGGATCCACTGCTCCATCAGGGTGCCTGAGCCGAACTGCTGGTAGGCGATCCGCACCGTGTTGGGGTCACGGCTGCCGCCACTGCAGGCGGTGAGGGCCGCGAGGGGCAGCACGGTGGCAACGCCCGCGCTGATCCGCAGAAAGCTGCGTCGATCCACGCGGTGTGGCGGTGGTGAAGGGGTCAGCGCCACGGAAGCCTCCTCATCGGTCTCCTCCTCATCGAGGGGGTGTGATGCCAGTCACGACCATAGAGGGTGTCCCTGACAAACAGGACTTCGTGCAGGAAGCCTCGCGTGTCGCCTCCCTTCCTGCACGGCGTGCTGCTGCCGTTCGTGAGGGAGCTCCACAGCCTTCCCGTAGGCCAAGCAGCCCGCGGGCTCAGCGCTATGAACCGGTCGAGTCCAGGCCCCGCTGATACTCCACTGCTTCCCGGTAGCAGAGGGTCGGGGGCACCTGCGCGATCTCGAACCACCAGGCGGCATGCGGCACGAGGCGCACGTCCTGCCAGGGCACATCGAAGTCTGACTGCTGCCACAGGGTGAGGCCTACATCGCCTCGGCGCCCGGCAGCAACCAGGCTCAGGCGCCGCAGCATGGCGGTGGAATGCGGCCGAGCCCGGCAGGACTCGGGAATGCGAATACCGCCCTGCAGTGGCATCGGCCAGACTGTTTCGCCCCAGTGCAGCTCCGCCTCAGTGCCGTCGCCCCACAACACCGCGGGCAGACGCAAGTCCTCCAACTGCCATCGTCGGCGTGGGGCGGGCTCACAGTGCGTGAAAACTTCGGTCTGCACCCACGCGCCCGGAAGAAGCACCCGGGAGCCGTCGGTGACTTCGACAAGCAAGGCATCGCGGAAGGGAGCCAGCGGCGCCGGAAGCGTTCCGTTGCGCAGCAGATCGCGCTGCGGAACCGCGAGGAGGCGTACAAGGGCACTGTCGCCGGGGGTATCGGTGAGGGGAAGGGTGACGCAGCAGCCGGGCAGCAGCGCCTCGGTTCTGCCGCGTGTCATTGGGGCCGACGGGCCGGAGGCTGCGGCCGGCATCCCACGGCTGCGATCCTTGCTCATGCCCGGAACCGTGCCGCGGGATGATCTGCCAGTGCGTCACGCACATGCCGCTGGAACCGCTCATTCATGGGCGGAAGCGCATCCAGGGGGAACCACTGCGCCTGCGTGTTTTCTCCATCGGCAGGATGCGGTTCACCGCTCACATACTCGTAGAGGAAGCACAGATCGAGATACTGGGCACGATCACCATTGGCATGGGTGATTTCCGGCAGAGCCTGCACACTGACGAGCCGCACCGGCCGGGCCTGCACGCCTGCTTCTTCAAGAACTTCGCGGGCGCCGGCACGCGCTGGCTCCTCGCCCGGGTCAATGATTCCGGTGATCGGCGTCCACTGGCCATTGTCCCGTCGGCGCACTGCAATCATGCGTTCCCGCGCCTCATCAACCACCACGGCGGTGACTCCCGGCAGCCACAGCGGGGCATGGCCGATATGCTCACGCAGCGCAAGAATGAAATCTGGTGTGGCCATAGCTTCTGTGAGAATGCCGAGGATTGAACCACTCGGCAGCTGAGCGGGGATACGTCAGGGCCTGTGATGCGTCGAGATGGAGCGGTCTGGAGGCGCCACTACGCATTCGAGAGCAGCAAGCCCATCACCAGGGGTAGGAGGAAGCTGATCGCCAGAATGATGAGTGTAAAGGCGGCGAAGCACAAGGTGATAATCCAACCGATCTTGAGCATGCGCCGGGCTGATTCAGGGTCGGACTTCTCCTGGACGAGAGCAATGATCCCGAAAATGGAGCCAATCAGCGAGGTACACAGAGCGCCCACCACGATAAGCGCAATGGCACTAAACGTGATGTCGCCGCCGGACTGCTGCTGGTAGCCCGCCATGGGTTGAGCAAACCCACCCTGATTGTTGAACGGCTGAGGAGCGCCGTACTGCTGGTCGTACGACTGCGGAGCGTTGTACTGCTGATTATTAAAGTCGGAACTCCACTGATTCATCGGTAGTCCTTCTCCTTTGCCGGAAGTACGGCACTTCCGCTCTCCGTCGGGTGGGGAGGCAAAGCGTCGGGACGCTCCCGCTCCCCCGGGCCGGGAGCGTCCCAGGCGTCAGATCAGTCGGTGAGAGGACGACCCTGCGCGTCGTGGGTGAAGGACGAATGCTTGGCAAGCACGAGGATGCCCTCGATAAAGCCCCACCAGGCGCCGAGACCACAGGTGCAGAAAGTCACCACAATCTGGATGATGCCGATGGCGGTGTAGCCGAGCATGAAGCGGTGCACGCCCACGGAGCCGAAGAAGATACCCATCAGGCCCACCAGCATGCGGCTCGGGCCAGCACCGGGGGTACCGGCGGGCACGGAAGCCTGCTGATTGTTAGCCGGCGACCACCCACCGGAACCGGTGTTCTGCTGGCCGTAGGGAGCGGCACCTGCGGGGGCCTGGCCGTAGGGGTCGGAAGCGGAGGGCTGCCCGTAGGGAGCGCCGCCCGCGGGAGCCTGGCCGTAGGGGTCGGAAGCAGAGGGCTGCCCGTAGGAGGAGTTAGTCGAGGGTGCGGCGGAGCCGTACGGATCATTCGACGCCGTTGCCGAAGCGTAGGGGTCATTCGAGGCCGAGGGGGCCGCAGCGTCACCTGCGGAGGCGGGAGCGTAGGGGTCCTGCGAGCTCGGAGTGTAGGGAGCCGAGGAAGCGGAGCCGAAGGGGTCCTGCGAGGAGGATTGCGCGGCAGAGGACGAATCACCGGCCGGAGCGTACGGGTTCTGGTTGCCGTACTGCTGCGCACCGTTCTGGTCGCCAAAGGGGTCCTGGGAGGAGGGCTGCCCGGACGGAGCGCCGGACGGGTTCCAGGAGGAGTTGTGATCTGCAGGGTTCGTCATGACGCACAGACTAGGGAAGAAAGGCCCCCGGCGCACCTTCAGCCGGCATGTGTCTCCCGATCGTGTCCTCGAGTTGGGTAAGGAAGCGACCTTCGTCGAGAGGTACCGGGCCACGGTGCCGGGTTCGCCTGACCATCAAAGCAGCGGGGCACCGACCGCCTGTGCGTCACCGGTCCCCCGCTGCTCTGGATTCTGCTGGGCAGTGTGCTGTGCTTAGCGCCGCCGCTTTTCGCGCACGCGCACACCGATCTCGATCGGGCTGCCGGTGAAGTCGAAGTCCTCACGCAGGCGACGCTCGATGAAACGACGGTAGCCGTGCTCCAGGAAGCCGGTGGCAAAGATCACGAACCGCGGCGGGCGGGTTCGTGCCTGGGTGGCGAAGAGGATGCGCGGCTGCTTGCCACCGCGCAGCGGATGCGGATGTGCCGCCACGAGCGTGCCGAGGAAGGCGTTGAGCCGACCGGTGGGGATGCGCTGATCCCAGGATTCGAGGGCGGTGCGCAGGGCGGGCACGAGTTTGTCGGTGTGCCGCCCGGTCTTCGCGGACAAATTCACGCGCGGCGCCCAGGCCACATGCGCGAGGTCCCGCTCAATTTCTCCTTCGAGCTGCAGACGGCGTTCCTCATCGAGCAGATCCCACTTGTTGAAGGCGATCACGAGGGCGCGACCGGATTCGAGGACCATGTCAATGATCTTGAGGTCCTGGGTGGAGAGCGGCTCATTGGCTTCCAGCAGAACCACGGCCACTTCGGCGCGGTCGAGGGCGGATCGGGTGCGCAGGGAGGCGTAGAAGTCGGCGCCCTGGGACTGCAGTACGCGGCGGCGGATGCCGGCGGTGTCCACGAAGGTCCAGGTTTCCCCGCCCAGTTCGATTTTTTCATCGACGGGGTCGCGGGTGGTTCCGGCGAGGTCATCGACGACGACCCGGTTTTCCCGCGCGAGACGGTTCAGCAGGGAGGATTTTCCGACGTTGGGGCGGCCGACGAGGGCGACGCGGCGCGGCCCATGATCGGGGGCTTCTCCGCGGCCTTCCTCGGGCAGCACGTCGATGACGGCGTCGAGGAGGTCACCGGAGCCGCGGCCGTGCAGGGCAGAGACCGGATGCGGCTCACCCAGGCCCAGGTTCCATAGCGCTGCGGCTTCCATCTCTCCGCGCTGGTCATCGACCTTATTGGCGGCGAGCACGATCGGGCGCTTGGCCCGGCGCAGCACCTTCAACAGCTGCTCATCGGTGGTCGTGATGCCCACATTCGCATCGACCACGAAGATGACCACATCGGCCAGTTCAACCGCCACTTCGGCCTGTTCGGCCACTCGGTAGGCAATGCCCTGCACGCGGTCTTCCCAGCCGCCGGTATCGACGAGCCAGAAGTCGTGGCCGGCCCATTCGGCTTCGTAGAAGACGCGGTCGCGGGTGACGCCGGGGACGTCTTCGACGACGGCTTCCCGTCGGCCCAAAATACGGTTCACCAGCGTGGATTTCCCGACGTTCGGGCGGCCCACGACGGCCACGACGGGAAGGTTCCGCCGCTCCTGGGAGTCGGTGAACAGCTCTTCTTCACCGGCGAGGATGGCGAGGTCGTCCTCATCGAGCTGGTAGTCCTCAAGGCCTGCACGCAGGGCCGATTCGATCTCTTCATCGCTCGGGCCATCTGTGGCGGCCGCCCCGTCGCCCTCCTCGGGCTGTGGCGCGGCGGCGCACTGCTCCCCCTGCGCAGCCCGGGCCTGCTCCACGAGGTCCACGATGCGGGCCACGACCTCGTCGATGCTGAGACCGTCGGTGACCACCTCGGTCACGCCCTCGGCGGCGGTGAGGAACTCCGAGACGGTGGAGTCGTCGCGGTCGCGGCGCAGCACCTGATCGCGCATGCGTTCCTGCGCTTCCAGGTTGCTGCTGAGATCCTCGATGCCGAGTTCCGCGGCGCGGCGGCGCATCCGCTCCTCGGGGCTAGCGGTCAGCAGCACCCGCACATCGGCATCGGGGGCCACCACGGTGGTGATGTCGCGGCCCTCAGCCACGCAGGAGCCGCGCTCAGCAGCGGCCTGCAGCATGATCTCGCGCTGGCGGCGCTGCAGGATCGCGCGCACAAGCGTATTAGTCGCCACGGCGCTGACCTGCTGGGAGATGCCTTCAGTGCGGATCTCGCCGGTGATGTCGGTGCCGGCGACGGCAACGCGCGCGCCCTCGGGGTCGGTTCCGAGGTCGAGGTCGATCTCTTCGGCAACGCGGGCTACTGCTTCCCGGTCACTGAGGTCCACGCCGCGCTGCAGGCAGTCCAGGCGACGGCGCGGTACATGGCGCCGGTGTCGAGCATGCCTCCGCGCAGTTGCTCGGCCACACGCCGGGAGACGGTGGACTTGCCGGAGCCGGCGGGGCCGTCGATCGCGATGGTGATGCCGCGGCGGGCGGGTGCGCTGGCGGTCTGGGTCTGGTCCATTCCTGAAGGATAGGAGATATCAGCCCTGTTCGACGTGCCACCCGCGCTCCGTGAGGGCCTGGGTGAGCCGATCCTCACGTCCGCGCTGCACACTCACATGCGCAAGACCCACGCGACGCCCCAGGGTGTGTTCGAGGCGGAGGTCTTCCAGGTTCACGCCGGCCTCACCAATCTCGGTGAGCAGACGGGCCAGTTCACCGGGCGCATCGGGCACAAGCACGATGAGGGTTGCGAAGTCGTCCCCGGCCCCGCCGTGCTTGCCGGGGATGCGATGCACGCCCTGGTTCCCGTCAGCGATCAGATGCGCGAGCACACGCCGCGGGCTCCCCTCGCTCGGTGCCGCCCCGGAGAGGATCCCGAGCGCTCCGCGGGTGCGCTGCAACTGCTGTTCGACCTGCTCCAGGATCGTGTCGATCGCAGCGGCGTTCTGCCCCAGGATTTCCACCCACAGCCGCGGATCAGAGTCGGCGATGCGGGTGGTGTCGCGCAGCCCCTGCCCGGCAAGGCTCAATGCCTGCTCGCTTGCCTCGCAGAGCGTCGAGGCGAGGAGGCTAGAGAGGATCTGCGGAACATGCGAGATCCGCGCCACCGCGAGGTCATGGGCGCTCGCATCGAGCACCGTCGGCACCGAACCGATCTGGGTGGCAAGCGCCTTGAGCAGACTCACGGCGCGGGGCTCGGTGCGCTCATGGGGGACGACGACGAAGGGCCGCCCGCGGAACAGATCACCACGCGCGGCGATCACGCCGCTCACCTCACGCCCGGCCATGGGATGCGCGCCGATATAGCGGGGAAGATCCTCGGGGCGGGCGAGGCTGCGCAGCTGCTCCAGAACGGTGCCTTTGACGCTCGCTACATCGGCCACAATCGCCTCGGGCCATTCACGCAGGGCCTCATGCACGAGCTGTGCGGTCACATCCGGTGGTGCGGCCACGAGCACGAGGGCGGGGGCCTCAGTGCTCGCGGCGGCGTCCTGCCCCACCCCCATTTCCACGGCGAGGGCCGTGGTTCCCGGGGAGGCGTCCTGCACCTGCACCTGCACCCCGTCGGCACTGAGGGCGAGCCCGAGGGAACCGCCGATCAGTCCTGTACCGATGATTCGCACCGGGGAGGGCACCAGATGTTCGGGCTTGCGCGCCTCGGCGCCCTGCGGGGCGGCGGTGTTCTCAGAAGAACCGCCGTGTTCGCCGCTCATAGCCCCACCTCGGCCATGAGCGTGCCGAGTTCCCGGTCGGTGAGAACCCGGCTCTCACCCGGCGCGAGAGTGCCGAGCAGCACCGGACCGAGCCGGGTGCGGGTGAGCGCGGTCAGTTCGTAACCGAGGGCGGAGAACATGCGACGCACGATCCGGTTCCGGCCCTCATGCAGGGTCACTTCGACCACGGCTTCGCGTCCGTCGCTTGCCAGCACCCGTGCCCGGTCGGCACGGGCCGGGCCGTCCTCCAGCTCCACCCCATCGCGCAGGGAGCGCACGAGGGAACGTGGCGGACCACCCGGCGCCGCAAAACGGCACACATAGGTCTTCTCGATCTCGAAACGCGGATGCATGAGCCGGTGGGCGAGTTCCCCGTCGTTCGTGAGCAGCAGCAGCCCGTCGGTCTCATAGTCGAGCCGGCCCACGTGGTACAGCCGCTCCTCGTAGCGGGCGGTGAACTCGGTGAGGTCCCGTCGGCCCTCCGGATCGCTCATCGCCGAGACCACCTTGCGGGGTTTATTCAGCACGACGGTGAGGTGCTTCTCGTCCAGTTGCACCCGCCGACCATCCACGTGAACCGCCTGGCGGGCAGGGTCGATCCGTAGGCCCTGCTCGGTGACCTGCTGCCCATCGACCGTGACGCGCCCCTGGGAGATGAGCACCTCGCAGGCCCGTCGGGAACCGAAACCGGCTCGCGCGAGCACTTTCTGGAGGCGTTCGCCGTCCTCGGCGTGCACGGCTTCCGTCTGCTCGGTGGGTCGGCGGGTTCCGTCGCTCTCGCGCAGACGCACCTGCTTGGGCGGGGTGAAGGCGCTGCGGCGCCGACGGGGGCCATTCGAGGCTGCACTCGCTCCCCTGCCTGCGCTTCCGCGGTGGCTCTTGGCTGAGCGCTGACCCTGCTGGTCTTTTCCGGCGCCCTGGGGGTTCCCGCGGCGCGAGCGCTGACCGCCGCTGCTGCGAGGGGACTGCGAAGCCATCAGGCAGCGCCGCCGCGGGAGATGAGTTCCCGGGCGAGCTGACGGTACGCCTCCGCGCCCTTATTGGAGGAGGCGAAGGAGATGATCGGCTCGGCCGCCACCGAGGCATCCGGGAACTTGACCGTGCGGTTGATCGTGGTGTGGAAGACCTTGTCGGGGAAGGCTTCCACCACACGCTGGCACACCTCGCGGGCATGCAGGGTGCGCGGATCAAACATGGTGATGAGGATGCCGTCGATCTCGAGGCGCGGGTTGATGCGGTCCTGCACCTTCTCGATGGTCTCCACCAGCAGCGCCACACCGCGCAGAGCGAAGTACTCCGCTTCCAGCGGAATGATCACGCCGTGGCTTGCCGCGAGGGCGTTCACGGTGAGCAGGCCGAGCGAGGGCTGGCAGTCAATGATGATGACGTCGTACTCACCCATCACGGGGCGCAGCACCCGGGCCAGCGCCATTTCGCGCGCCACTTCGTTGACAAGCTGCACTTCCGCGGCAGAAAGGTCGATATTCGCCGGGAGCACATCAAGGTTCTCGGTGGAGGTTTCCTGGATCACCTCATGCACATCGTGCCCGCGGTCCATCAGCAGGTTGTACACGGTGACGTCGAGGTCGTAGGGGTTGATCCCGGTGCCGGCGCTGAGGGCGCCCTGCGGGTCGAGGTCCACGAGCAGCACCTTGCGGCCCATCTCGGCGAGGGCAGCACCCAGGTTGATCACGCTGGTGGTTTTCCCGACGCCGCCCTTCTGGTTGACCATCGAGATCACGCGGGCGGGTCCGTGGCCGTCCAGCGGCGCGGGTTCCGGGAACTCAGGCATCGGGCGGCCGGTGGGGCCGAGGTCGATGTCGAGCTGCGGGTTCGCGGGAGGAGTCACGTTCCAGTCCTGTCGTCGGCGTCAATCCTTGCGGTGCCGGCAAGTCTAGTCCCGTCTGGGGTCCGACGGGGCGGGGCTCGCCACGCAGCACGCCGGCTCCGGTGCCGCGAGCGGTCAGCGCAGGCGCGCTATCGCGCCCGCGGATGCGTGGCCGCATGGGTCTCCCGCAGAGAGTCCACGGTGACCTGTGTGTACAGCTGCGTGGTGGTCACGGAAGCGTGGCCGAGGAGTTCCTGCACGCTGCGCACATCGGCGCCGCCGTGCAGCAGATGCGTGGCATAGGAGTGGCGTAGCGTGTGCGGGCTCACGTGGTCGGTGAGGTCGGCGGCATCGGCAGCTCGCCGCACGATCTGCCAGGCAGCCTGGCGGGTCAAACGGGTGCCGCGCGACCCGAGCAAAAGCGCGGGTGTTCCCTTGCCGCGGGCCGCGAGTGCGGGCCGCGCGCGGGTGATGTAGGCGTCGAGGGCGCTCAGCGCATAGGAGCCGACGGGGACCACCCGGTGCTTATCGCCCTTACCGCGCAGGAAGGCGCTGCGCTGCTCGCGGTCGATGTCATCGACGTCCAGGCCAATCACCTCGGAGATGCGTGCACCAAGGCCGTACAGCAGTTCGAGCAGTAAACGGTCGCGCAGCGCCCGCTCCACGCTGAGGGCGCCGCCCTGCTCCATCCCGGCCGCGTCGATCAGAGCAGTCACCTGGTCGATGCCGAGGGGATGCGGGAGGCGTTTGCCGCGGGTGGGGGCGGGCAAAACCCGCGTCGGATCGCCGGTGCTGGAAACGCGCTCGGCATCCAGGAAGCTGTGCAGCCCGCGCACCGCAGCGAGGGCTCGGGCTGCGGAAGATGCTGCAAGGGGCGCTCCCCCGTCGGCCCCGGTGCGTAGATCCTGCATCCAGGCGGAAAGGTCCTCCGCGGTCACCGCCGTCGGGTCGGCATCATGCGCGCTGAGGTGACGCAGGTAGCGGGTGAGGTCGCGGCGATAGGCGGCGAGGGTGTTGGCGGAAAGCCCGCGTTCGATCCGCACATGCGCGAGGAACTGCTCCAGGATGCGGGTATCTCCCGGGCGCAGCGCCACCGGTTCGCTGCCAGCGGGGGCGGTCTCCTCGGCCCCGTCGGCCCCGATGGATTCCCCGCGGGCACTCACAGATGCACGAAGGGGTCGATCGCGAGGGCGACGAAGAGGAGCGTGAGGTAGGTGATCGAGGCGTGGAAGACGACCATGGGGCCGAGCTTCTTACCGGTCAGGCCACGGTGCGTGCGCACCGCGTAGCGGACCACCAGGAAGAGGAACCAGGCACCGAGCAGCGCGGCACTAATGGTGTACACCCAGCCGGTGTGTCCAAGCGGCACGATGGCAAGGCTCGAGGCAATCATCAGCACGGTGTGCAGGATCATCTGGTGGGCCACATTGGTGCGGGAGGCCACCACGGGGAGCATCGGGACCCCGGCGGTCTCGTAGTCCTTGGTGAACTTTTCCGCAAGCGGCCAGTAGTGCGGCGGGGTCCAGAAGAAGACCACCAAGAAGAGCAGCACGGCCGTCCAGGAGACGGTTCCGGTCACGGAGGACCAGCCGATCAGCACGGGCATGCAGCCCGCTACGCCACCCCAGACGATGTTCTGGCTGGTGCGGCGCTTGAGGATCATCGTGTAGAAGACGACGTACAGCAGGATCGCGACCACCGCGAGGATCGCGCTCATCCAGTTGACGAGCAGGCCGAGCCAGATCGCCGAGAGAATCGACAGGGCGATACCGAAGATCACAGCCTGGCGGGCGGTGACCTCACCGGTCACGATGGGCCGGTTCCGGGTGCGCTTCATCTTGGCGTCGATGTCGCGATCCAGGTACATATTCAGCGCGTTCGCACCGCCCGCGGCGAGATAGCCGCCGATCACAGTGGCGAGGATCAGCAGCGGCGAGGGGAAACCTCCCGCGGCGAGGAACATCACCGGCACGGTGGTGATGAGCAGTAGTTCGATAATCCGCGGTTTGGTCAGCGCCACGTAGGCGCGCCACGGGATCCCCTTGCGGGCGGTGCCAGTCGGGACAGCGGGAGCAGCGGGCGTATGCGCGGTGGTGTCGGGGCCGACGGGGCGGTCGGTAGCCTGCGCGGAAGCAGGTCCGTGGGGCGCAGCATGCTGGGCGGATCCGTGGGGGGCGGTCACCGGCCACCATCCTTCCTCGCTCCGCGGAGCGGCGCCGCGCCGGGCTTTCCGAGGCGGCCGCAACCCTCTTCCGTGACAGGGCGCTGCGGGTCATTCTACGGGGCCACCCGCGTTCAGGCACGGTGCCGCGCGGTGAGAACCGGCACCTCTATCTCTCCAGCGATGAGGGATGAGCCACCCACGGAAACGTCAGGGGTGGCGACTAGAGTGGTTCCCAGCGGCGCGACGCTTCGCGCCAACGGCTGCGGCACCGAGCGTTTGAACGCGGCGGTGCGCTCTGGACCGAAAGGACTCTTCGTGACCGACACCTTCAAAGCCCCCCAGGGCTGGACCGAGACCGATCGTCGCGCGGTGGACACCGCACGCATCCTCGCCGCCGATGCTGTGGAGAAGGTGGGCAACGGGCATCCCGGCACCGCCATGAGCCTTGCTCCCGCCGCCTACCTGCTCTACCAGGACGTGATGCGTCACGATCCGAAGGACCCGAACTGGATTGGCCGCGACCGCTTCGTGCTCTCGGCCGGGCACTCCAGCCTCACCCAGTACATCCAGCTCTACTTCGGTGGCTTCGGGCTCGAACTGGACGACATCAAGGCCCTGCGCACCTGGGGCTCCCTCACCCCCGGCCACCCCGAGGTGCACCACACCCGCGGTGTGGAGGTGACCACCGGCCCGCTCGGCCAGGGCCTCGCCACCGCCGTGGGTATGGCCATGGATTCGCGTCGCCAGCGCGGCCTCTTCGACCCCGAGGCCGCCGAGGGTGGCAGCCCCTTTGACCACTTCATCTACGTGATCGCCTCCGATGGTGACCTGCAGGAGGGCGTGACCAACGAGGCCTCCTCGATCGCCGGCACCCAGAAGCTCGGCAACCTGATCGTGCTGTGGGACGACAACGACATCTCCATCGAAGGCGACACCAACATCGCCTTCACCGAGGACGTTGCCGCCCGCTACGAAGCCCTCGGCTGGCACGTGCAGACCGTGGACTGGACCAACGGTGGCACCGGCTACGTTGAGGACGTCGCCGCCCTGAAGGACGCCATCGAGGCTGCCAAGAAGGTCACCGATAAGCCCTCCTTCATTGACCTGCGCACCGTGATCGGTTGGCCCACCCCCGAGCTGCAGGGCACCGCCAAGGTGCACGGCAATAAGCTCGGCGGCGAAGCCGTGGCGGCCACCAAGGAACTGCTCGGCTTCGATCCGGAGCAGACCTTCGAGGTCTCCGAGGAGGTCATCACCCACACCCGCCAGCTCGTCGAGCGCGGTGAAAAGGCTCGCGCCGACTGGCAGGAGCAGATGGACGCCTGGCGCGAGAAGAACCCGGAGCGCGCTGCCCTGCTGGACCGCCTGGTGGAGGGTGCGCTGCCGGAGGGCTGGGAGAAGTCCCTGCCGGTCTTTGAGGCCGACGAGAAGGGCCTCGCCACCCGCGCCGCCTCCGGCAAGGTGCTCACCGCCCTCGCCGATGTGCTGCCGGAACTGTGGGGCGGCTCGGCCGACCTCGCCGGCTCCAACAACACCACCATGGACGGGGAACCCTCCTTCATCCCCGAGGAGTACCAGACCAAGGACTTCTCCGGGAACCGCTACGGCCGCACCCTGCACTTCGGTATCCGCGAGCACGCCATGGGTTCGATCCTCTCCGGTATCAACCTCGCCGGCCTGACCCGCGCCTACGGCGGCACCTTCCTGCAGTTCTCCGACTACATGCGCCCGGCGGTGCGTCTGGCCGCGCTCATGGGTGCACCGAGCATCTACGTGTGGACCCATGACTCCATCGGCCTGGGTGAGGACGGCCCCACCCACCAGCCGATCGAGCACCTGGCTGCCCTGCGCGCCATTCCGAACCTCGCGGTGGTGCGTCCGGCCGATGCGAATGAAACCGCCATGGCCTGGAAGGCCGCCCTCGAGAACCGCACCACTCCGACCGCTCTGATCCTGACCCGCCAGAACGTTCCCACCCTGGATCGTTCCGCGATGGCCGGGCCGGAGGGCCTGGAGCGCGGCGGCTACGTGCTGCGCGATGGCGAGGGCGAGCCGGAGGTCATCCTCGTGGCCACCGGTTCCGAGGTGCAGCTGGCCCTGGCCGCCCAGGACAAGCTCGCCGAGGAGGGCGTGGTTGCCCGCGTCGTCTCCATGCCGTGCCTGGAGTGGTTCGAGCAGCAGGACGAGTCCTACCGCGAGCAGGTGCTGCCCCGTGCAGTGCGCGCCCGCGTCAGCGTCGAAGCCGGAATCGCGATGCCGTGGCGCGGCATCGTCGGCGATGCGGGTCGCAGCGTGAGCGTCGAGGAGTACGGTGCCAGCGCCGACTACAAGACCCTCTTCGAGAAGTTCGGCGTGACCACCGAAGCCGTCGTGAACGCCGCCCACGAGTCGATCGCGGCCGCTAAGGCCTGAGCGTGACGCCGGGGCAGGGCCACAGGGTCCTGCCCCGGCTCTCGTCTGCCACGTCTCATCAACCCGTCGCCCCGAATCGAACACTCCCCCGGCCTGGCCGGGATCGCAGGGCGCGCCGCGCCCGGGAAGAAGGAACCATGTCTGCCAACCCTCGCACCCAGGCTCTGACCGATGCTGGCGTCTCCATCTGGCTCGATGACCTCTCCCGCAGCCGTCTCACCGACGGTGGACTGGAAAAGCTGATCGCCAGCCGCAATGTGGTGGGCGTGACCACCAACCCCGCTATCTTCCAGGCCGCGATCACCGGCGCGGATGACTACGACGCGGATATCGCCGCCCTCGCGAAGGAAGGGCTCGACGTGGACGCCGTCATCGAGCGCCTCACCACCGACGATGTGCGTGCCGCCTGCGAGGTCTTCGCCGATGTGTATGCCGCAAGCAAGGGCTTCGACGGCCGCGTTTCGATCGAGGTGGATCCGCGCCTGGCGCACGAGACCGAAAAGACCATCGAGCAGGCCCAGCACCTGCACGAGGTGGTCGGGCGTGAGAACGTCATGATCAAGATTCCCGCGACCGATGAGGGCCTGCCCGCCATCACCGCCACCATTGCGGCCGGGATCAGCGTGAACGTGACCCTCATCTTCTCTGTGGAGCGCTACCGCCAGGTGATCGACGCCTACCTGGCGGGTCTGGAGCAGGCCGCGCAGGCCGGCCAGGACCTGCGCCGCATCCACTCGGTGGCCTCCTTCTTCGTCTCCCGCGTGGATACCGCGATTGACGCGCACCTGCAGGAGATCGGCACCGAGAATGCCCTCGCGCTGCTAGGCACCGCCGGTGTGGCCAATGCGCAGGCCGCCTACGGTGCCTATGTGGAGGCCTTCGACTCCGAGCGTTTCACCGCGCTGAAGGAGAAGGGCGCCAATGTGCAGCGCCCACTGTGGGCCTCGACCGGCGTGAAGAACCCCGACTACTCCCCCACCCTGTACGTCGATAACCTCGTCACCCCGCCCTGCGTGAACACCATGCCGGAGGCGACTCTCGAGGCCGCCGCCGAGGGTAGCGAACTGGCCGGGACGATTGGCGCGGAGGAGATCACCGCCGCCGTCACCCAAATGGGTTCCTTCCCCGCGATCGGCATCGAACTCGAACCGGTCTTCGCCACCCTCGAAAAGGAGGGCGTGGAGAAGTTCGAGAAGGCCTGGGAGGAACTGATCCAGACGGTCAGCGCCTCCATGGCTGAGAAGAACGCCTGATCCGGCCCCATCGAAGGAGTACCGTGACCGCATCTCCCAGCACGGCGCAGGACCGTGACGAGGCGGAGACCCCCAACCCGCTGCGCGATCCGCGAGATCGTCGCCTCCCCCTGATCGCCGGGCCCTGCTCGATGGTCATGTTCGGGGTGACCGGCGACCTCGCCAAGAAGAAACTGCTGCCGGCGATCTACGACCTCACGCACCGGGGTTTGTTGCCGCCGAGCTTCGGTCTGGTCGGTTTCGGCCGACGGGACTGGTCCCATAAGGATTTCGCCCAGTACGTGCGTGAATCCGTCGAGGAGCATGCCCGCACCGAGTTTTCCGAGGGCGTTTTTGAACAGCTCCGTGGCGGGCTCCGCTTCGTCAGCGGCGCTTTCGACGACGACAAAGCCTTCGAGAAGCTCACCGAAGTTGTCGGGGAACTCGACCAGACCCGCGGCACCGGCGGCAACCATGCCTTCTACCTGTCGATTCCGCCGAGCGCCTTCCCGCAGGTGTGTTCGCAGCTGGCCAACTCTGGCCTGAACACTCCGCGTGACGGCTCGTGGCGGCGCGTGGTGATCGAGAAGCCCTTCGGGCATGACCTCGCCTCGGCACGCGAACTGAACGACGTGGTCGAGCAGGTGTTCCGTGCCGAGGACGTCTTCCGCATCGACCACTACCTGGGCAAAGAGACCGTGCAGAACATTTTGGCGCTGCGCTTCTCGAACCAGTTGTTCGAACCGATCTGGAATGCGAACTACGTGGACCACGTGCAGATCACGATGGCCGAGGACATCGGCATCGGATCGCGCGCCGGCTACTACGACGGGATCGGCACCGCCCGGGACGTGATCCAGAACCATCTGCTGCAGCTCCTGGCCCTCACGGCTATGGAGGAGCCGGTGTCTTTCCGCGCCGCGGATCTGCGGGCCGAGAAGGAGAAGGTTCTCGCGGCGGTGGAACTGCCGCAGGATCTGGCCGCGCATACCGCGCGTGGACAGTACGCCGGTGGTCTGCAGGGTGGTCAGGAGGTGCGGCCCTACCTCGAAGAGGACGGGATCCCGGCCGACTCGACCACGGAAACCTTCGCGGCCATGCGCCTGGATATCGCCACCCGCCGCTGGGCCGGTGTGCCCTTCTATCTGCGGGCCGGGAAGCGTCTGGGGCGTCGAGTCACCGAGATTGCGGTGGTCTTCAAACGCGCGCCCTTCCTGCCCTTCCGCTCCACCGACACGGCCGATCTCGGGCAGAACGCGATCGTGGTGCGTGTGCAGCCGGATGAGGGTGTGACCATGCGTTTCGGGTCCAAGGTGCCGGGCACGCAGATGGAAGTGCGCGATGTGACGATGGACTTCGCCTACGGGTCCAACTTCACCGAGGAATCTCCTGAAGCGTATGAACGCCTGATCCTGGACATGCTGCTGGGTGACCCGCCGCTGTTCCCCCGCCAGCGTGAAGTGGAACTGAGCTGGCGGATCCTGGATCCGATCACCCAGTTCTGGGCAGAGAACATGCCGCCGGCCCTGTACCGGCCCGGCACCTGGGGCCCCGATACTGCAGACGAGATGCTTGCCCGCGACGGGCGCACCTGGAGGCGACCGTGATCACCACTCTGACCGACACCACCGCATCCGCGATCGACAAGAAGATGATCCAGATGCGGGAAACCTTTGGTGCGACCACGATCGGGCGTGTGCTCACTCTGCTGATCGTCGCGACCGGCGAGGACATCACCGAGCCCCTCGAAGCCGCCGTGCACGCCAGCCATGAGCATCCCTGCCGGGTGATCGTGGTGGATGCCGATGCGGATGCCGAGGAACCGGGTTTGGATGCCGAGATTCGACTGGGCCGTGACGCCGGCGCCGGCGAAATCATCATTCTGCGTGCCCGCGGCACCGTGCTCGCAGAACTCGACACCCTCGTGATGCCGCTGCTGCTGCCGGATGCGCCGATCGTGACCTGGTGGCCGCAGGCTGCGCCCTCCTCCCCCGTGCACGATGTTCTCGGGGTGATGGCGCAGCGTCGCATCACCGATGTGCACCGCTGCCCGGATCCGCTCGCATCGCTCAAGCGCCTGCGCCGCGGCTACACGAGCGGTGACTCCGATCTGGCCTGGGCGCGTCTGACCCGCTGGCGGGGGCTCCTGGCAAGCGTTCTCGAAGTGCCGCCGGTGACCCCGATCCAGAAGGTCGTGATCACGGGTGACCCGCAGGATGCCTCCGTGGTGCTGCTCGCTGCCTGGCTCGAAAACGCCCTGGAGTGCGAGGTCGCCATTGAGGATGGCGACTCTCCCGCCGATCACGAGGGCGGCCTCATTGGCGTGTGTCTGCAGCGCGAAAGCGGCACCATCGGCCTGCACCGGGTGAATGCTGAAGAGATCGTGATGCGTCTTCCCGGGGATGAAGCCGAGCAGCATGTGACCATGCCCAGGCGTTCCCTGTACGAACTGCTCGCCGAAGAGTTGCGGCGTCTGGACCCCGATGAGGTGTACGGCGAGGTGCTCGCCCACGCCTTCTCCGGGATTGAGAGCGCTGCCGTGTTCGCCTCGGATAAGCCCGAGCCGAGCAACAGCCTTCACCCCGATGCCGGGGCCGTGGCGCAGGCTGCCGCGCAGGCAGCGGCCGAGCACCTGGTTGAGGCGCTGGCCGAGCGCGGTCAGGCGCATCTGGTGCTCACCGGAGGGACCGTCGGCTCCAAGACGGCGGCGGCGCTGCCCGCGGCTCTCGCAGGCACCGGCGCGGACCTCTCGGGGCTTCACCTCTGGTGGGGTGATGAGCGTTTCGTGGCGATGCGCAGCGAGGATCGCAACGATGAAGGTGTGCGCGAGAGCTGCCTGGAGCCTCTCCTGGAGGCCGGGGTGCGCCCCGAGCATGTGCATCGGGCGCCCTGCCCGGCCGACGGTATGACGCTCGAACAGGCCGCGGCACGCTACGGGCAGGAACTCGACTATGCCGGTGGTGACACGCCCTTCCGCACGCATGGGCTCGCCTTTTTCGATGTGCTCATGCTCGGGGTGGGGCCCGACGGTCATGTGGCTTCCCTGTTCCCGCAGCATCCCGCGCAGCGTGACACGGCCGGCACCGCGATTCCCGTCGAGGACTCCCCCAAGCCGCCCTCGCAGCGCATTTCGATGAGCTGGCCGGTGCTGAACTCGGCCCGGCATGTGCAGTTGCTCGCGGCTGGGCAGGAGAAGGCTCAGGCGGTGCGTGGCGGTCACGGGCCGATCGACCCGTGGACGGTGCCTGCCTCCGCCGTGCGGGGCCTTGAGAGCACCACCTGGTTCCTGGATGAGGAGGCGGCCTCGGCGCTCGACTGAGCGGGGTGGTCCCTCACCCGATCCCCCTTAAATGCCCGACGGGCCGGCAGCCATATGGCTGCCGGCCCGTCGGTTTTACGTGCTGGTGGGGGCGATCCGTCGATGCGGGTCAGACCCCGGGAGGTCAGCGCCCCGTCGCCAGCGTGATGCGCGACGTTAGATGAGTACTAGAGGGCGCTCGAGGGAACTAGAGGGAACTAGGGGGCGCTGGAGGGCCCTCAAGGTGTCGGCTCAGATGAAGCGTTCGATGACGCCGAGGCCGATGGCGCACACGCCCCAGATCACGGCCATGCCGATGGTGATGCGGTTCAGGTTCCGTTCCGCCACACCGGAGGCGCTAGCCGAGGCGGAGATACCGCCGCCGAACATGTCCGAGAGGCCACCGCCCTTGCCCTTGTGCAGCAGCACCAGCAGCACGACCAGCAGGCCGGTCACGGCCAGCACGATCTGCAGGATGGTCTTCAGCAGGGTCAGATCCACAGTGGGGTGCCTTCTTCCTTCTCGGGCGTCCGTCTCGAGTGTCCTATGCGGCCGGTTCAGCATACGCCACGGGCCGGGTCCTGCGGGGACCCGGCCCGTGGGCGATTCACCACTGCGTCACGCCCGTACCGTGATCGAGCATCCGTCGGGCACTCAATCGGTCATCGTCCATCAACAGACTCGACCAAGAGATCAGTGCCCGTCGGCCGGTACGGAAGGTGCAGCGGGTGGTGAGTTTCAGGCGTTCTGGAAGCCCGCGATCTTCGCGAACTCCTCGGCCTTCAGCGAAGCACCACCCACGAGGGCGCCGTCCACATCGTCCTTCGCCATGATCTCGGCAACGTTGGAGGACTTCACGGAACCGCCGTAGAGAACGCGCACCGCATCGGCCACCTCATTGCCGTACTTCACGCGCAGCAGCTCGCGGATCTCGTGGCACACTTCCTGAGCATCCTCGGGGGTGGCCACCTCGCCGGTGCCGATCGCCCAGACCGGCTCGTAGGCGATCACGATCTTCGCGGCCTGCTCGGCGGGCCGGTTCTCGATGCCACCTTCGAGCTGGGCGAGGGTGTATTCGACGTGCTTGCCGGCCTTGCGCTCCTCCAGGGGCTCACCCACGCACAGGATCGGCACCAGGCCATGCTCGAAAGCGGCCTTGACCTTGGCGTTGGTGATCTCCTCGTTTTCGCCGTGGTACTGGCGACGCTCGGAGTGTCCGACGGCGGCGTAAGTGCAGCCGAGGGCCTTCAGCATCGGGCCGGAGATCTCGCCGGTGTAGGCACCGGATTCGTGGGCGGAGATGTCCTGCGAGCCGTAGGCGAGGGGCAGCTTGCCGGCCTCGACCGCGGTCTGCACGGTGCGGATGTCCACGAAGGGCGGCAGCACCGCAACCTCGACCTTGTCGGTGTCGATCTCGCGCAGCAGATCGCCGAGCTCCTCGACCAGGGCGAGGCCCTGCTTCCAGTCGAGGTTCATCTTCCAGTTGCCCGCCATCAGCGGGGTACGGGTGCTCACTTGGTGCCCTCCTCGAGGATCGCGATGCCCGGCAGCTCCTTGCCCTCGATCAGTTCGAGGCTCGCACCGCCGCCGGTGGAGATGTGCGAGAACTTGGATTCGTCGAAGCCGAGGTTGCGCACGGCGGAGGCGGAGTCGCCGCCACCGATCACGGTGTAGCCCTCAGCGTCCTGCATGGCCTGTGCGACGGCCTTGGTGCCGGCGGCGAACTTCTCGAACTCGAACACGCCCATCGGGCCGTTCCAGAAGATGGTCTTCGCGTCGGCAATCTTGGAGGCGAACAGTTCGGCGGTCTTGGGGCCGATGTCCATGCCTTCCTTGTCGGCGGGCATCGCATCGGAGGGAACGACCTCGCTCTCCGCATCAGCGGAGAACTCGCCGGCCACGACGGTGTCCACGGGCAGCAGGAGTTCCACACCGTTCTTTTCGGCGGTTTCCATGTAGCCGCGCACGGTGTCGATCTTTTCCTCATCCAGCAGGGAGGTGCCGATTTCGCAGCCCTTGGCCTTCTGGAAGGTGTAGGACATGCCGCCACCGATGAGGATGCGGTCGGCCTTGTCGAGCAGGTTCTCGATCACGGCGAGCTTGTCGGCCACCTTGGCGCCGCCGAGGACCACCACGAAGGGACGCTCGGGGCTGTCGGTCACCTTGCGCAGGGATTCCACCTCGGAGAGCACGAGGTCACCGGCGGCAGCGGGCAGCACGGTGGCGAGCTCGTACACGGAGGCCTGCTTGCGGTGCACCACGCCGAAGCCGTTAGAGACGTAGGCGTCGCCCATCTCGGCAATGGCCTTGGCGAACTCGAGGCGCTCAGCTTCGTCCTTGGAGGTTTCACCCTTGTTGAAGCGGAGGTTTTCGAGGATGGCCACCTGGCCGTCTTCGAGGGCCGCCACGGTCTCGCGGGCGCTGTCACCGATGGTGTCGGTGGCGAAGGCGACGTCCTGGCTGAGCAGTTCGCCCAGTCGGCCCACGACGGGCTTGAGGGAGTACTTCTCCTCGGGGGCGCCCTTGGGGCGGCCCAGGTGGGAGATGATGACGACCTTCGCGCCGGCGTCCACGAGACGCTTCACGGTGGGCAGGCAGGCGCGGATGCGGCCGTCGTCGGTGATGGTGGTGCCGTCCAGCGGCACGTTCAGGTCGGCACGGACGATAACGCGCTTTCCGCGCAGGTCGCCGAGGGAATCAATGGTCTTGAGCACGGTTTCTCCTTCAGGAGTGAGGGTGTGCGGTGGTGACGGCGGAGCCCGCCCGGTGCCCCACCCCGTAGGGGCGGCGCCGGACGGGCTCCGTCATAATCCGGGAGGTCCCGGTCGTCGTGTCGACGTGACTCAGAGGGACTTGCCCATGAGGACGGCGAGGTCCACGGTGCGGTTGGAGTAGCCCCACTCGTTGTCGTACCAGGAGACGACCTTGACCTGGTTGCCGATCACCTTGGTGCTGCCGGCATCGAAGATCGAGGAGTGCGGGTCGCCCTCGATGTCCTTGGAGACCAGCGGGTCCTCGCTGTAAGCGAGGATGCCCTTGAGGTCGCCCTCAGCGGCCTTCTTGATGCAGGCGTTGACCTCTTCGACGGTGACCTCGCGGGAGGCCTCGAAGGTGAGGTCGGTGACCGAGCCGGTCGGGACGGGCACGCGCAGGGCGTAGCCGTCGAACTTGCCCTTGAGCTCGGGCAGCACGAGGGCGACGGCGGCGGCCGCACCGGTCTTGGTCGGGATGATGTTCAGGGCCGCGGCGCGGGCACGACGCAGGTCCTTGTGGGGGGCGTCCAGGATGCGCTGGTCACCGGTGTAGGCGTGGACGGTGGTCATGAGGCCCTTGACGATGCCGAACTCGTCGTTGAGAGCCTTGGCCAGCGGCGCCAGGCAGTTGGTGGTGCAGGACGCGTTGGAGACGATGTTGTGCTTCTCCGGGTCGTAGTCGCCGTGGTTCACGCCCATCACGAAGGTGGCGTCGACGTTCTTGCCGGGAGCGGAGATGATGACCTTCTTGGCCCCACCCTCGATGTGAGCCTTGGCGGCCTCACCGTCGGTGAAGAAGCCGGTGGACTCGATGACGACGTCAGCGCCCACCTCGCCCCACGGGATGTTCTTCGGGTCGCGCTCGGAGAACACGCGGAAGCTCTTGCCGTTCACGGTGATGGTCTCGTCGTCGTGCGAGACCTCACCCTCGAAACGACCCATGATGGAGTCGTACTTGAACAGGTGAGCCAGGGTCTTGGTGTCGGTCAGGTCGTTGACGCCGACGATCTCGATGTCAGCGTTCTGCTTGATTGCCGCACGCGCGAAGTTGCGCCCGATACGACCGAATCCGTTGATGCCGACCTTAATGGTCACGGTTCCTCCTTGTTTCACAGATCTGCTGTGAAGTGTGGACGGTTGACGCGCACACCCTCGTACGCTCTGACGTCATCACGCCGATCGCCTATTCCTTGCCTGACCTGCTGGTCTGAGCGCCGGAAAGGTCTCGACGCGATCACGGTCACGATCCTATCAACCCTCGGCGGACGGAGCGGCAGGAAGTTCGTCCTCCACGACAACATCTTCTGTGCCGGGGATGCCGAGTTCAGCCGCGCGCTTATCCGCCATGGCGAGCAGACGCCGGATCCGACCGGCGATCGCGTCCTTGGTCAGCGGCGGATCAGCCTGCCGGCCGAGGTCTTCCAGGCTTGCCTGTTTGTGTTCGAGGCGCAGCTGCCCGGCGGCCCGCAGATGATCGGGGGCGTCGTCTCCCAGGATCTCCAGGGCGCGTTCGACGCGCTGCCCGGCGGCCACGGCGGCACGGGCGGAGCGGCGCAGGTTTGCGTCATCAAAGTTGGCGAGGCGGTGCGCGGTGGCCCGCACTTCGCGTCGGGTGCGCTTTTCTTCCCAGGTCAGCACGGTCTGGTGGGCGCCCATGCGGGTGAGCAGCGCGGAGATTGCGTCTCCGTCGCGCAACACCACGCGGTCGGTGCCGCGGGCTTCGCGAGCTTTCGATGCGACGCCGAGGCGGCGGGCTGCACCGACCATGGCAAGGGCTACTTCGGGGCCGGGGCAGGACAGTTCGAGGGCGGCGCTGCGGCCCGGTTCGGTGAGGGTTCCGCGGGCGAGGAAGGCGCCGCGCCAGGCCGCTTCGGCATCGACGGCGGCGCCGCCGACGACCGCCGGGGGCATGCCGCGTACAGGGCGGCCACGGGCATCGAGCAGACCGGTCTGTCGGGCGAGCAGCCCACCTTCTTTATCGACCCGCAGGATGTACCGGGTGGTCCGTCGGATCCCGGAGGGCGCGAGCACGGTGATTTCGGCGCGGTGCCCGTACATTTCGGCGATGATCTGGTGGAGCCGACGGGCCACGGCCGCGGAATCCAGTTCTGCTTCCACCACCACGCGGCCGGCTACCAGGTGGAGTCCACCGGAGAAGCGCAGCATCGCGGCAGCCTCGGCTTTCCGCGCCGAGGGGCGGGTCACCTGCAGGTGGCTCAGTTCTTCCTTCGCATCGGCGGTCAGCGCCATCACTGGGGTCCCTTCGCCTTGTCGTCGTCTGCTGGTTCAGCGGTGGATGCCGCTGCCGAGTTCGTGGTGCTCCTGTGTTCGTTGACGTCTCCGTACACGCCATCGAACACGTCGCGGTAGGCGGCGGCCAGTCGCACCGGATCGTGGACGGGGGTGCCGTCGCCGACGCTCACCTGCCGCAGCAGGGTGTGGATGCCGTGCTTCTTGCCGTGGCGGGCAAGGTCCAGGGCGTCTTCGAGCGCGGTGGGGTCGGCGATCATCGCGTCGAATCGGATCCCGGGAGCGTAGCGCAGGAGTGCTTCGACGAGTTCCGCGCTGCTCATCCCTTCGGTTTCCTGGGCGCCCGAGCTGAGGTTCATGGTGATGCAGCGGCGGGCGTGGGAGGTGCGGATCGCGTCGGCAATCTCGGGGATCATCAGGTGCGGCAGCACCGAGGTGTACCAGGAGCCGGGGCCGACGATGATCCAGTCGGCATTGTGCAGGGCGTCGATGACGTCCTCGGGAACGCGGGGACGTTCGGGGCTGAGCCGCACCTGCCGCACCTGCCCCTGGGCGGTGGCGATCTGCCACTGGCCGCGCACCACGCGTTCGGTGCCGTCCTCCTCCAGCACATCGGCTTCGATGTCGAGCGGGTCGAGCGCCATGGGGAGCACGCGCCCGCGGATGCCGAGGAGTTGCCCCATCTGATCGAGGCCCTGAATGGGATCTTCCAGGATCTGCCAGAGTGCGACGATGAGGAGGTTCCCGAGGGCGTGCCCATCGAGTTCACCGTTGGTGGAGAAGCGATGCTGGATCACATCACCCCAGATGCTCCCCCAGTCGGAGTCTTCGCACAGCGCCGCAAGCGCCATCCGCAGGTCACCGGGGGGAAGCACCGGCAGCTCGTGGCGGATACGACCGGAGGAGCCACCGTTATCGGCCACGGTCACAACGGCCGTAACGTCATCGGCGAGCAGGCGCAGGGCGCGCAGGTTCGCGGCGAGGCCGTGGCCTCCCCCGAGGGCCACCACACGCAAGGGCTCGGAGCGATCGAGCCGGTTTCCGCGGCGGGCACGGCGGGTCCGTTCGAGCAGCCCCCGGCGCATGGGCCGGTCTGGGCATCGTGGTGTCACGTTCGTCATTCCCGCCCCAGATCCCGGTGGCGCACACGCACCGCATGGCCTGCGGCGCGCAGCTGCTCACCGATCCGCTCGGCGATCGCCACGGAGCGGTGTTTCCCGCCGGTGCAGCCGATAGCCAAGGTGGTGAAGTGTTTGTTTTCGCTGCTGTATCCGCGCAGCACCGGACGAATCATCTCGAAGTAGCGGTCCACGAACTCCGTGGCGTTCGCGTCGGCGAACACGTACTCGGCAACGGCACGGTCGGTGCCGCGCAGTTCCCGCAGGCCGGGCACCCAGTAGGGGTTGGGGATGAACCGCACATCGCTCACGTGATCGGCTTCGATGGGGATGCCGTATTTGAAGCCGAAGGAGAGCAGGTTCACGGTGAGGCGGCGTTCGGCTCGGGTGCCGAAGGCGCTGCGCATTTTCATCGTGAGCTGGTGGACGTTGAGCGGAGAGGTGTCGATCACGACGTCCGCGAGGCGCCGCAGCGGGGCGAGCAGTTCGCGTTCGCGTCGGATCCCTTCGATTACGCCTTCCTCGCCCTGCAGCGGGTGGGGGCGGCGCACCGAGTCGAAGCGCCGCACGAGGGTGGATTCATCGGCGGTGAGGAACACCAGGCGGGAGCGCACGTCACTGCGTCGCAGTGCCTCCACCACGTCGGGCAGTTCGGAGAAGAAGGGGCCGGAGCGCGGATCGACGACCACCGCGAATCGGTTGTCGCGCCCTTCCGCGGAGGCCTGCAGTTGGTACAGGGTGCGGATGAGCTGCGGGGCGATGTTGTAGACCACGTACCAGCCGAGGTCTTCAAGGGCGTGGGCGGCGGTTTCGCGTCCGGAACCGGCAAGGCCGGTGATGATCACGATTTCCCCGGCGCTATCGGCGGGGTTCGTGGCGCTCTCGGGGCCGACGGGGTTTCCGGGCTCGACCACATTGCCGGGCGGGGCGTTCTTCTCGGGGCTGTCGGTCACCGCTGTCTCCTGTTCACCAGTCGCAGTGCGTCGCCGCATCGGGCTCGAATGCGGTTATCCATTGATGATCTCCCCCGTTGCCATATCCACCGCGACCTCGATGCGGTCGCGGCCCCCGTTGCCTGTGTGGTCGCCCGGATCGGCGCCGCTGTCCGGCCCTGGGGTGGGCTGGTCGGTGGCGGTGCGATCCTCCGTGGGTGAGCCGTCCGTGGCGTGTGCGTCTGCGCTGTGTTCTGCCTCGGAGCCTGCCTGGGATCGTAACGCGGCGGTGATCGCTGCGGCCAGCGAGGGGCCAATCCCCTCCACTTCCTGCAGTGCTTCTTCTCCTGCATCGCGGATCGCGGAGACGGTGACGAAGCGGTCCAGCAGCGCGGTGCGGCGGGCCGGGCCGAGCCCGGGGATGCCGTCGAGGGCGCTGGACTGCATGCGCCGGCCGCGCTTGGAGCGGTGGTAGGCGATGGCGAAGCGGTGTGCCTCATCGCGTATCCGCTGCACGAGGAAAAGCGCTTCGCTCGTGCGGGGCAGGATCACGGGGTACTCCTCCCCCGGCAGCCATATTTCTTCGAGACGTTTAGCAATGCCGGCGAGGGCAATGTCGGTGACGCCACGTTCCTCGAAGGCCCGCTGCGCGGCGGCCACCTGGGCGGGGCCACCGTCGACGAGGATCAGCGAGGGCGGGTAGGCGAAGCGGCGTTTATCGTCTTCGCTGCGTTCGGGATCGGGTTCGAGGTGGCGACGCAAACGTCGGCTGATCACATGGTGGATCGACGCGGTGTCATCCCGCGCGGCATCCCCGGTGATGGAGAAGCGGCGGTATTCGCTTTTGCGGGGTAGACCGTCTTCAAAAACCACCATTGAGGCGACCACATCGGTGCCCTGGGAGTGGGAAACGTCGAAGCATTCGATCCGCAGGGGCGGTTCGGCAAGGTCCAGGGCCTCCCCGAGGTCTTCGAGGGCTTTGGAGCGGGCGGTGAGATCTCCGGTGCGACGCAGACGGTGCATTCGCAGGGCTTCCGCCGCGTTTTCCCGCACGGTGGCGAGGAGGTCTTTCTTTTCACCGCGCTGGGGGACGCGCAGGTCCACGCGATGCCCGATCAGGTCCTGGATGTGAGGGATCTGGCTGGGCAGGTCGGTCACGAGCACTTCGGCGGGGGCGCTGCCTTCGGCATAGAGCGTGACGAGGGCGCGCTGCATGAGGTCCGCGGCGGTGGAGTCGTCGAGGATTTCGGCGGTCCATCCGCGCTGCCCGCGGATGCGCCCACCGCGCACATGGAACACCTGCACGGACGCTTCGAGCTCGTCCATCACGAGCGCGACGAGGTCGGCGTCGGTGGCGTCGGAAAGCACCACGGAGTTCTTGGCCATCACGGCGTCGAGAGCCTGGAGGTCATCGCGCAGGGTGGCAGCGGTTTCGTAGTCCATGGCGGCGGCTGCCGCTTTCATCTCGCTTTCGATGCGCCGCAGGTAGGTGCCGGTATTGCCGCTCATGAAGTCGCAGAACTGTTCGGCGAGGTGCCGGTGCTCGCTTTCGCTGATCTGCCCGGTGCAGGGGGCGGAGCATTTGCCGATGAAGCCGAGCAGGCAGGCACGGCCGGAGCGTTGGGCACGGCGGAACACGCCGGCGGTGCAGGTGCGCACGGGGAACACGCGCAGCATGAGGTCGACGGTTTCGCGGATCGCCCACACCTGCGTGTACGGCCCGAAGGAACGGTCGGTGCGGGCGCGGGGTTTGCGGGTCACGTGCACGCGCGGGAACTGCTCCCCCATCGTCACGGCGAGGTAGGGGTAGGACTTGTCGTCCCGGAACTTCACGTTGAATCGCGGGTCGTATTCCTTGATCCACGTGTATTCGAGGGTGAGGGCTTCTACTTCGGTGCCGACCACGGTCCACTCCACGCACGCCGCGGTGGTGACCATGCGGCGGGTGCGGGGGTGCAGCACGGCGAGGTCTTGGAAGTAGTTCGTGAGGCGTTGGCGAAGGTTCTTCGCCTTGCCCACGTAGATCACTCGTTCGTGCTCGTCGCGGAAGCGGTACACCCCCGGTGAGGTGGGGATGTCCGCTGTGCGCGGGCGGTATGTGGACGGGTCAGCCACGGCGTCAGCTCCGGGCGGCGGCCAGCATCGGTTTGAGGAAGCGACCGGTGTGGGAGCCATCCACTTCGGCGACCTCTTCCGGGGTTCCCTGGGCCACGACGGTGCCGCCGCCCCCACCGCCTTCGGGGCCGAGGTCGATGATGTGGTCGGCGCATTTGATCACGTCGAGGTTGTGCTCGATCACGATCACCGAGTTGCCCTTATCCACAAGACCCTGCAGCACTTCGAGGAGTTTGCGCACATCTTCAAAGTGCAGGCCGGTGGTGGGCTCATCGAGCACGTAAACGCTGCGGCCGTTAGAGCGCTTGTGCAGCTCGGAGGCAAGTTTCACACGCTGCGCCTCACCACCGGAGAGGGTGGTGGCGGACTGCCCAAGGCGCACGTAGCCAAGCCCCACATCCACGAGGGTTTGCAGCTGCCGGCGGATCGCGGGCACGGCATCGAAGAACTCAACGGCTTCTTCGATGGGCATATCGAGCACTTCGGCCACGTTCTTGCCTTTGAAGCGCACTTCGAGGGTTTCGCGGTTGTAGCGGGCGCCGCGGCACACCTCGCACTGCACGTACACATCGGGCAGGAAGTTCATTTCGATCTTGATGGTGCCGTCGCCGGAGCAGGCTTCGCAGCGGCCGCCCTTGACGTTGAAGGAGAAACGCCCGGCGTTGTAGCCGCGCACCTTCGCCTCGGTGGTCTGCGCGAAGAGGGTGCGCACGCGGTCCCACACACCGGTGTAGGTGGCGGGGTTGGAGCGGGGCGTGCGGCCAATCGGCGACTGGTCCACGTGGATCACCTTGTCGAGGTGTTCAAGGCCTTCGACGCGCTTATGCCGGCCGGGGACGATCCGGGCACGGTTCAGTTCCTTGGCGAGCACCGCGTACAGAATGTCGTTGACCAGGGAGGATTTCCCGGATCCGGACACACCGGTGACGGCGGTCAGCACCCCGAGGGGAAAGGAGACGTCTTTGCCTTTGAGGTTGTTGGCGCGCGGGCCGATCACCTTCAGCATCCGTTCCCGGTCCACGGGGCGGCGCACCGGCGGCACGGGGATGCGCAGTTCACCGCTCAGGTAGCGCCCGGTGAGGGAATCGGGGTTCTTCATGAGGCTTTCGACGCTGCCGGAGTGCACCACATGCCCGCCGTGTTCACCGGCGAGGGGGCCGATGTCCACCACCCAGTCGGCGGCGTGCAGGGTGTCCTCATCATGCTCGACCACGATCAGGGTGTTGCCGAGGTCCCGCAGCCGCTTCAGGGTGGCGATGAGGCGTTCATTGTCGCGCTGGTGCAGGCCAATGGAGGGTTCATCGAGCACGTACAGCACGCCCACGAGGCCGGATCCGATCTGGGTTGCCAGGCGGATACGCTGCGCTTCACCACCGGAGAGGGTGCCGGCGGCCCGCGAGAGGGTGAGGTAGTCGAGGCCCACGTCAAGCAGGAAGCCGAGGCGGGAGTCGAGTTCGCGCAGTACCTCTTCAGCGATAGCGGCCTGCCGCTCGCTCAGGGTGAGGCTCGCGATCATGTCGCGGGCTTCCCGCAGTGGCATCTCGCACACTTCCGCGATGGATTTCCCGCCGACGGTGACGGCGAGGATTTCGGGGCGCAGACGGGTGCCTTTGCAGGCCGGGCACGGCACTTCGCGCATGAACTGCTCGTAGCGGTCCTTCGCCCAGTCCGATTCGGTATCCCTGTGGCGTCGGTTCAGGAAGTGGATCACGCCTTCAAAACCGGTGGAGTAGGTGCGTTCGCGCCCGAAACGGTTCCGGTAGCGCACATGCACGGTGTAGTCCTTACCGTGCAGAAGGGCTTCGCGTGCGCGTTCGGGAAGCGCCCGCCAGGGCGTATCCATATCGAAGGCAAGCTCTTCGGCGAGGCCACGCATCATGTCCTGGTGCCGGTCCACCGATCCCATGGCCCAGGGGGCGATGGCGCCCTCCGCGAGGGTGAGGTCTTCATCGGGGATGACCAGTTCGGGGTCCACTTCGAGGCGCATGCCGATACCGGTGCATTCGGGGCAGGCACCGTAGGGGGCGTTGAAGGAGAAGGCGCGCGGTTCGATGTCGTCTACCGCGAGTTCATGCCCGTTGGGGCAGGCGGCGCTTTCAGAGAAGCGGCGTTCGCGGTGGGGGTCGTCCTGCTTACGGTCCACGAAATCCACCACGAGGATGCCCTCGGCCAGGCGCAGCGCAGTCTCCACCGAGTCGGTGAGGCGGCGGCGCGCATCGGGCTTCACCGCGAGACGGTCCACCACGGCTTCAATGGTGTGCTTGAGTTTGCGGTCCAGGTCGATCGGCTCATCCAGGCGCCGCACCTGCCCATCCACACGGGCACGCGCATAACCCTGGGTACGCAGAGACGAGAGCACTTCGACGTGTTCACCCTTGCGCCCCTGGATCACCGGGGCAAGGAGTTGGAAGCGGGTGCCGGGTTCGAGTTCGAGGAGGGTATCGACGATCTGTTCGGCGCTGGCGGCGGAGACTTCCTGCCCGCAGACGGGGCAGTGCTGCACGCCGGTGCGCGAGAAGAGAAGGCGCAGGTAGTCGTAGATTTCGGTGATGGTGCCGACGGTGGAGCGCGGGTTCCGGCTGGTGGACTTCTGGTCGATGGAGACAGCCGGGGAGAGACCTTCGATGAGATCCACCGAGGGTTTATCCATCTGCCCGAGGAACTGCCGGGCGTAGGAGGAGAGCGATTCCACGTAGCGGCGCTGCCCCTCGGCAAAGATCGTGTCGAAGGCCAGTGAACTCTTCCCGGAGCCGGACAGGCCGGAGAAGACGACGAGCTTCCCGCGGGGGATCTCGACGTCAATATTCTTCAGGTTGTGCTCGCGGGCACCACGGACGACCAGCTGTTGACTCACCCCTCCATCGTAGGAGCGGGGTCTGACAAACAAGCGGGCCCTGCGAGAAGGCTCATCGTGAGGAACTGCATGCCGCCGCGGGAATATATCCCCGATCAGCGCGCCAGACTGCACTGGCGTCGCGGCCTCAACCCTCACCGACCACGCGGTGCGCGCGCACGTGCCACCGCCCGGCGGTTCACCAGCCGCGGTCGCGCCACTCCTGCAGATGCGGGCGTTCCGCGCCCAGGGTCGTGTCATCCCCGTGCCCGGGATACACCCAGGTTTCATCGCCCAGGCGGTCAAAGATCCGTTCGCTCACATCACCGATCAGCTGCTCGAAGCGCTGACGGTCACCCTGCGTGGCACCGACTCCGCCGGGGAACAGCGAATCGCCGGTGAAGAGATGATCCCCGTCGGCTCCACCGCGCCAGAGCAGCGCGATCGAACCGGGGGTGTGCCCGCGCAGGCCGATCACCTCGAGATCGTGCACGCCCACGCGCACCAGGTCTCCGTGATGGAGGAGTTGGTCGGTGGGGGTGGGGATGTCTTCGGCGTCGGCGGCTCCGACGGCGGTGTGGGCGCCGGTGGCGGCCACCATGGCAGGCAGGGCGCCCACGTGGTCGTGGTGGCTGTGGGTGGTGACGATGGTGTCGAGTCGGCTGGTGGGTGAGCCGGCGCGGACCATCTGCTGGAGGCGCTGCGGGTCGGCGGCGGCGTCGATCAGGAGTTGCGCGCCGGAGACGCGGCAGGTGAGCAGGTAGGCGTTGTTGTCCATCGGACCCACGCTCGCCTTGCGGATCATGAGGGAGGAGAGCAGGCGCAGCGCCCAGGGGCCGCCGGGTTCAACATGCCCGGTGTAGTCCTCGGGGGCGGTTTCGTGGTCGAACGGGTGGGGGCGCTCACGGTCACTCATGCGGCCAGTCTCTCAGACACGCGCCGGGACCCACGGGGGCGGGTGGGGAAGAGAGAGGGCCGACGGGGTGGGTGGGTGAGGAAGGAAAGGGGCCGACGGGGTGGGTGGGTGAGGAAGGAATGGGGCCGACGGGGTGGGCTCGCGGAACGTGCCCGATGGGCCACTCCCCCGCGGCGCCCTGTACTCACGACGAGCGCTGCAGCTGACGCAGCTCCTTCTTCAGTTCCGTGACCTCATCTCGCAGCCGCGCCGCCACCTCGAACTGCAGCGACTCGGCCGCCTGGTGCATCTGCGCGGTGAGCTCGTCGATCATGCCGGTGAGCGCGCCCACAGGGTCATCGCCGAGGTCCACCGTGCGGTTCGCGGTGGAATCCCCAAGGCGCATCCGCGCCACCGCCCCGGCCTGCGCCCCGCCGCGGCTTTTATCGCGGGAGCGGCGGTCTTTCCCAGCGCGGTATTCCGTGGAGAGCAGGGTTTCGGTGTCGATGTCTTCGCGGGCGAGCATGTCGGTCACATCCGCGATCTTTTTGCGCAGCGGCGTCGGGTCGATCCCGTGTTCTTTGTTGTAGGCGATCTGGATGGCGCGGCGGCGGTTCGTTTCGTCGACCGCTTCCCGCATCGACTCGGTGATTTCGTCGGCATACATATGCACCTGCCCGGAGACGTTACGGGCGGCACGCCCAATCGTCTGGATCAGCGAGGTGCGAGAGCGCAGGAAGCCTTCTTTATCGGCGTCGAGAATCGAGACGAGAGAAACCTCGGGAAGGTCCAGGCCCTCACGCAGCAGGTTGATACCCACGAGCACATCGAACTCGCCCTGGCGCAGGGAGCGGAGCAGTTCCACGCGGCGCAGGGTGTCCACATCGGAGTGCAGGTATTGCACGCGCACCCCGTTTTCGAGCAGGTAGTCGGTGAGGTCCT
The DNA here is from genome assembly GCA_023389045.1 of Actinomycetes bacterium. Lineage (GTDB taxonomy): Bacteria > Actinomycetota > Actinomycetes > Actinomycetales > Dermabacteraceae > Brachybacterium. Next base: position 1,567 of record JAEWEZ010000160.1, on the reverse strand, counting down.
CAGCCATGCGTTTGGTGAGGGTGGTCACGAGCACGCGTTCATCGCGCTGCACGCGCTTGTCGATTTCTTCGCGCAGATCGTCAATCTGACCTTTGACGGGTTTCACGATCACTTCGGGATCCACGAGGCCCGTCGGGCGAATGATCTGTTCCACCACACCGTCGGAACGGTCGAGTTCATAGGCGGCGGGGGTCGCCGAAAGGTACACCGTCTGCCCGGTGCGCTGGGTGAACTCCTCGAAGGTGAGCGGCCGGTTATCCAGGGCGCTCGGCAGACGGAATCCGAAATCAACGAGGGTGCGTTTGCGGGAACGGTCACCCTCGAACATGGCACCGATCTGCGGCACCGTCACATGCGACTCGTCGATGACCAGCAGGAAGTCTTCGGGGAAGTAGTCCAGGAGCGTGTTCGGCGGGGTGCCGGGACCGCGGCCGTCGAGGTGCCGCGAATAGTTCTCCACCCCGTTGGTGGTGCCCATTTGGCGCAGCATTTCCAGATCATGTGTGGTGCGCATCCGCAGACGCTGTGCTTCGAGCAGTTTGTTCTGCGATTCCAGTTCCGCCAGGCGCTGCCCAAGTTCCACTTCGATCGAATCAATCGCTGTGGCCAGACGCTCGGGGCCTGCCACATAGTGCGAGGCGGGGAACACGTGAATCTGCTCCTCTTCCCGGATCACCTCTCCGGTGAGCGGGTGCAGGGTGTAGAGGGCGTCGATTTCATCGCCGAAGAACTCGATACGCAGCGCCAGTTCCTCGTACATCGGGATGATTTCCACGGTGTCGCCGCGCACCCGGAAGGTGCCGCGTTCAAAAGCCACGTCATTGCGTTCGTACTGCATATCAACGAATCGACGCAGCAGATCGTCGCGGTCTAGTTCATCCCCGCGGGCCAGGCGCACCATCCGGTCCACGTATTCCTGCGGAGTGCCGAGACCGTAAATGCAGGAGACGGAGGAGACCACGACCACGTCCCGCCGGGTGAGAAGAGAGTTGGTCGCGCTATGCCGCAGACGTTCTACCTCGGCGTTGATGGAGGAGTCTTTTTCGATGTACGTATCCGACTGCGGAACGTAGGCCTCCGGCTGGTAGTAGTCGTAGTAGGAGACGAAATACTCCACCGCGTTATGCGGGAGCAGTTCACGGAACTCGCTTGCGAGCTGCGCGGCAAGAGTTTTGTTATGCGCCATCACAAGGGTGGGGCGCTGCAGTTTTTCGATCAGCCAGGCGGTGGTGGCGCTTTTACCGGTGCCGGTGGCGCCCAGCAGAACCACGTCTTGTTCCCCGGCATTGATCCGACGGGCCAGTTCCTCGATCGCGGCGGGCTGGTCGCCCGAGGGCTGGTACTCGGAGACCACCTCGAAGGGGTGGACGGAACGGACAAGATCGGTGACGGGACGCATGGCACGAGCCTACGCGCCGCGCCCCCTGATCTCAGCCCGGCTGTCTTAGCCCAGGCATCTGAGCACCGCCCATCGCAGCAAACGCCTCTGCCCGTGCGCGCGCCTTCTCGAGCGCCCGCAGCGCCCGCGCCTCCACCTGCGTGAGGCTCCCGGTATTGAGCACCAGAT
>JAEWEZ010000100.1 GCA_023389045.1 Actinomycetes bacterium | reverse complement strand
ACCGCGCCCTCGGCGCTGAGTTTGAGGACCTGGTGGGGCCGCTCGTGTGGCAGGCCTCCACCCGCGAGGACTTCGTGGTGGATGCGCGGGCGATGCGCCGTCGGGTGATCGCACACATTCCCCGCAGCGAAATCGACCGGAACGTGAAACTCGGCCCCGGCGGTCTGCGTGACGTGGAGTTCACCGTGCAGCTGCTGCAGATGGTGCATGGGCGCTTCGATGAGGGCTTGCACGCTCGCACCACCCTGGAAGCCCTGCATCAGCTGGGCGATGGCGGGTACATCTCGCGCGAACAGGTCGCGGAACTCGATGAGGCCTACCGGTATTTGCGCACGGTGGAGCATCGTTTGCAGATGCATCGCCTGCGCCGTACCCAGGTGATGCCCACCGCGGCCGGGGATCTGCGGCGCCTGGCCCGCTGCCTGGGCATGAGCCAGGAGGACAACGCCTCGCGTCTGGAGGCCACCCGCCGCCGCGTGCGCCAACTGCATGAGGAGATCTTCTACCGGCCGCTGCTGGATGCCGCCGCGAAGCTCTCCACCGGGCAGGGCCTGCTCAGCCCCGAGGATGCCCGCAAACGCCTGGCCGCGATCGGTTACCGCGATCCGGGCCGTGCCATATCGCATATCGCGGCGCTTACCGAGGGCATTTCGCGTCGCGCCTCGATTCAGCGGCAACTGCTGCCGGTGATGCTCGAATGGTTCGCCGACGGGATCGACCCGGACCTGGGGCTGCTGAGCTTCCGTCGGCTCTCCGATGAGATCGGCTCTGCGCACTGGTACATGGGTTTGCTGCGCGATTCGGGGCTGGCCGCGAAACGCCTGACCCGGGTGCTCGCGGCGAGCCGCTTCGTCGGGGCGCAGCTGGAGGCCATCCCGGAGGCGGTGCGGTGGCTTGCCCGCGATGAGACTCTGCAGCCGCTCTCTCGTGATGTGCTCGGGCGGGAGTTCCTCGCGGTGATTCAGCGCGCCCAGACAGTGGAGGATGCGCAGGATGTGCTGCGCCGCACCCGGCGCCGGGAACTGCTCCGAGTGGCCCTCGCGCATTTGTGTGGACTGCTCACGCCGCCGCAGATCGCAGCAGCCCTTACCGATATGGCCGAAGCCGTACTCGAAGCGGGGCTGCTGGTGGCCTACCACGCGGTGGCGCGTGAGCGCGGGGAGGTTGCCGATGACACCACGCCGTTTGAGGGCACGGATGATGTGGATGAGGAGACCGCGCGGCAACTGCGTGAACACCGCAGCGACCCGGCCCGCGCCCTCGGCATCGAACTGGGCATCGTGGCGATGGGAAGCTTCGGCGCCCGCGAAATGGGCTACTCCTCGGATGCCGATGTGCAGTTCGTGGCCGTTGACCGGGGCGCCGGCGGGGCAACCGAAGAAATCGCCTGCGCCGTGGCCGCCAAAGTGCAGCACATTCTGAACGCCCCCGCTGCCGGCGCCGATATGAAGGTGAGCGCGGACCTGCGCCCCGAGGGTCGCAGCGGCTTGCTCGCCCGCACCGAGGAAGCCTGGGCCGACTATTACCGGCGCGATGCGCTCATGTGGGAAAAGCAGGCGCTGCTACGGGCCCGGCCCGTCGTCGCCTCCACGGAGCTTGCCCAGTTCCTCCAGCGCAATATGGATGCGCACCGCTTCCCCCTCGGGGGGCTCCCCGAGGCGGACCGTCGCGCGATTATGCGGATGAAAGCGCGGGTGGAGTCGGAGCGACTGCCGCGCGGCACCGACCCGGCCCGGCACGTGAAACTCGGGCGGGGCGCCATGACCGATGTGGAATGGTGCGCCCAACTGCTCGCCCTCGAGCACGGGCACGACCATGAGGCGTTGCGCGTGACCGACACTCTCACGGTGCTGTCCGCCGCCCAGGAGGCGGGCCTGATCCCGGCGCGTGATGCGCAGGAACTCACCGAGGCCTGGCAGCTGTGCTGGCTGATCCGCCGCGGCCTGTTCCTGTGGAAGGGCCGGGAGGGCGCGGTGCTTCCCTCGGACCGCATTGAACTGCGCGCCCTGGCGCGGCTCGTGGATGGGATCGACGGGACCGCAGTGGCGCTCGAGGAACGCTATCTGCGTCTCACCCGGCGGGCGCGACTGGTGGCGGAGCAGATGATTTTCGGAAGGTCACTCTCCTAAGCCGGCCCCGCCTGCCGCGGCGGGCGGTGCCGGGGTCGTAGTCTGAGCCCGCATCACCCACCGTCGTGCCTTCTGGCGGCCCTATGCCAAGGGCCTGTTGAGCGCCCGCGCGCGGTGGGGTGCGCATTGTTGTTTGTCGATTCGGCAGAAGGATCCATGACCACGCCCTCGCTTAGCGCTGATACGCCCCGCGGCCGCATGTACCGGCTGGAGCCGGATGGCCCTTTGCTGTACCCCTCGATCACCACGGTGGCGGGGGCTCGCGCGAAGGACCACCTGCAGGGCTGGTACGCGACGATGGCCTCCAAGCGAGCCCTGGAAATGTTCGCCTTCCTGGATCGAAACCCGCAGCGTGCCCCGCAGGAGATCGCTCGCGTCTCGCGCGATAAATGGGGCACGCAAAAGCGCATTGCCGCCGCTGCCGAGGAGTACACCCGCACCGCCGCCGATTTCGGCACTCTCGTGCATGCCGCCTGCGAGGAGTGGGGGCGCAGCGGGGCGCGTCCCAGCCGCGACCATGTGGCCGGTATCGCGGAGCAGATGCGCCTGGAGCAGGGCGCTTTTGCGAAGGAACGCAGCCTGGATGCGCTGCTGAACCGTGCCGAGGAACGGATCGCCGGCTACGGCGTGTTCCTGGATGACTACACCCCGGAAATCATCGAGGTGGAGCAGACGGTGGTGAACCACGCCGTGGGATACGCCGGCACCACCGACCTGATCGTGAAGATCGGAAACACGCTGCTCAGCGGCGATATCAAAACCTCGAAGAAGGTGCGCGGTGACTACGCCCTGCAGGGGGTGGCGGTGGTGCGCGCCGAGAAGCTTCTGGACAATGACGGCACTCAGCGCGACATGCCGGAGCTCACCGGTGCTTTTATCATTCACCTGCCCGAGGGCGGCGGGTACTCGGTGGTTCCGCTGCGCACCGGGGATGAGGAGTTCGACGTGTTCTGTGCGCTGCGCCGCGCCTGGGGTTTCGTGCCCGAGGAATGCGCCCTGCCGCAGACGGGGAGTCCGAAGGAACTGCTGCTGAGCCTGCTCAAGGCGAAGGGTGGTCTCGACGCCCTGCCGTGAGCGCGGGGTGTGGTGTGTGGGGCCGACGGTGGGGCGTCTTCATCGACGATCCGACGGGCCTGTGCGCTGGTGCGGGCGGCGGCAGATCGTGCCTGCTGGAGGAGTTCGCGCTGGTGGTCGGGGTTTTCGGTGGGGTCCTGGTGGAGGGCGGCATCGAGCATGATCTGGATGCTGAGGGCCGATTGGCCGACGGTGTCGTGCAGTTCGCGGGCGATGCGGTGGCGTTCCGCGGTGGTTGCGGCCTCGCGTTCGTGGCGGGCGATTTCGCTGCGTGCGGCGAGGAGTTCTTCGGCCAGGCGGGTGCGTTCTGCGACCTCATGCTGCAGGGCGCGTACGGCGAGAACGACGGCGAGGGCGACGGCCGCGCCGATCAGTGGGCCCAGGAGCCCGGCGGTGGTGGCGTCGGTTCCCGCCCAGCGGGCGTGCCCCGTAATGGCGAGGAGGGTGACGAGGGCGAGGGCTGCGATGCCGCCGGGGAGTGGCAGCGCGTAGAGCAGCGCGAGGATCAGGCCCCCGCGGTGCGTGCTGAGGGGGCCGGCTTGCCAGGCCACGACGGTGCGAATCGCGGTGACGGCGATCAGCAGGTAGAGCAGGGCGTGGATCATCCAGCGCAGGGCTGTGCCCAGCGGTGTGCTGACCGCAGGGGAGTGCCCGATGGGGGTGGCGGTGTGCGGGGTGTCCACGGCTCAAGGGTAGAGGGGCTGGGGCGCGGGTTACCCCGGCTCCGGGTGGGGAGCCGGGGCGGGGCGGGTCAGGACTCGCTGGTGGTGCCCTGGGCTTCCTCGACGGCGGTGGCAAGCATCTGCGCGAGGGCGCTCAGGAACTTATTCAGGTTTTCCTCGTGCGCAGTCACTGCCTCGTAAACATCCTGCGACTGCTGGGCAGCATCCAGGATTGCTCTGAATGCCTTTTCCTTGAACAGATTGGTTCCAGCGATCTGGCCCGGGTCATTTTCCCGGGCGAGTGCCTGAATGCTCTCGTCCTTGACGAGAATCCCATAGCTTGCGCGAATCGCGGCACCAATCGCATCGGGGGAACCCTCCATCCCGAGCGCCGCCATCAGGGCGTTTACCTCATCGACCGCTTCATCGAAAGCAGCTTTCACAGGCGATCCTGTGCCAACGGGGCGCCCGTCGAAGCCGGGAAGCTCCAGCTCGCCCTGGGGGTCTGCTGCGGCGAGGCCAAGATCTTTTTCTGCCTCGTCAGGCTCGACGGCCACACCGACGATCTCAATACCGGTGGTGTAGTCCTCCTGATCCGTGCTGCGGTCCAGATGAAGGTTCTTTGCGAGAAGACCCGCTACGATCGCCCGCTTATGCAGGAGAACATCCTGGTAGTCGATGATCTGGCTCAGGAACTCCCAGGCATGCGTGTACTTGGCGGTATTAGCTCGGAAGGCCAGGCCTTTCTCGTAGGCCTCCTTATCGCCCTTCGTGCGCGCCTCGATCATGGCATTGGTCCATTTCCTACAGATGGGGGAGATCAGCACCTGCAGGGTCTCGGAGTCGGCACGGGCAATGTAGGCATCGGCGAGGGCGTCGAGCTCTTCAGAGGTGTAGAAGCCGGCAGCGTCAAGTTCATCGCCGAGGTCCGAGAGCGCATTGGCTGGCACGTCATCGGTGATGTGGGCGTCCTGGTAGTAGGGGAGGAAGGATTCGAGGATGTCCTGTGGGTCGTTCCCGAAGTCAAGAATCATTGGCATCGGTTTGCGGGGGAAGACGCGGTTGAGGCGGGACAGCGTCTGGACGGCTTGAACACCCGAGAGCTTCCGGTCAACGTACATCGCGCATAGTCGCGGTTCATCAAATCCGGTCTGGAACTTGTTGGCGACAATGAGGATCTTCGCTTCCGGGTGTTCCCGGAAGTAGCTGGCAGTGTCAGCGACACCGTTCATACTGCTTTCGGTGAGTTCTACGGCTTCTGCACCCTTGCCGTAGGTGAGTGTCCCCGAGAAGGCAACGAGAGTCTTCATATCGGTGTAGCCGCGTTTGGCAATGTATTCGTTCATGGTGCGGGACCAGGTCGCGGCGGCAGCGCGGTCGGCGGCAACAACCATCGCTTTCGCAGTTCCGTTCAAGTGGTGCATGACGTTGCGACGGAAATGTTCAACGACCACCTCGACCTTCTGCGCGATGGACGTTGGGTGGAAGCGCACGAAACGTACGAGCGCAGCCACGGCTTCACCAAAATTGACTTCGTCAACGCGGCCGCGCTGGTCGCGGATCCGGGCGAACATGTCGTAGGTGGTGTAGTT
>JAEWEZ010000063.1 GCA_023389045.1 Actinomycetes bacterium | reverse complement strand
GCCCTGGACTGACCCGGCCACTCACCAGCCATGAACACGGAGCCTTCCCGCAGCGCCGCGGGAGCCACGGCCCCACGGCACGCCGCTGCTGGGGCGGGCGGCGCGAGCGTCGGCCCTTTCGAGGTGCCGGCTCTCACGGGCCCTGCGATCGGCCTGGCACAGTGGCGCGCCAATACATCCTTCGCCTTTGTGCCGCTGGATATTCACCCGCTGCGCAGCGGCGAGTTCAGCGGGCGTCTGGAGCGGCGCGACCTGGGCGCCATGTCAGTGTTCCTGATGGAGCATTCAGCGGCGGTGGTGGCCCGCACCCCGCAGCTCATTGCGCGCGGCGCCGGGGACCTGCTGAAGGTGAGTTTGCAGCTGGGTGGTGACGGCACCGTCGAGCAGGATGGGCGGGTGGCGCTTCTGCACCCGGGGGATTTCGCGGTGTATGACACCTCCCGCCCGTATACGCTGCGCTTCGATACCGATACGAAAATGGCGGTGCTCGCTTTCCCGGCGGCCTCCCTCGCTCTCCCTCGGGAGGAGATTGCGCACGTCACGGCCACGGCGTTCCCGCTGGAGTCGCCGCTCGGCACCGTGGTCAATCCCTTCTTGGCGGGCCTTGCCACCTCGCTAATGAGCCTCGGGGATGAGGATGGGCAGCGTCTTGCCCGCACCGCCCTGGACCTGCTGCTGACCGTGATCACCGGGGAGTTGCGCGAGGGGGTGCGGCAGGATCCGCGGCGTCAGCAGTTGCACGAGATTCTGGAGGGGATCGAGCAGATGCTGCCGGATCCTGACCTGACCCCGGGGATGATCGCTCAGCAGCATTTCATTTCCACCCGGCATCTGCATTCGCTGTTCTCGGAGCGCGGGATCACGGTGGGGGCGTGGGTGCGCAGCAGGCGCCTGGAGCACATTCGACGGGACCTGGCCGACCCGAGCATGGCGGCGATTCCGGTAGCGCAGGTGGCGGCCCGGTGGGGTCTGACGAACGCCCCGCATTTTTCGCGCCTGTTCAGAGCCACCTTTGGGGCCACTCCGAGTGCGTACCGCCGCAGCTCCACCCCGAGCGAGAGCCAGGTCACACCTGGGCCGTGACGGGCAAGGCCCGTGCACACAGGTGCAAATCTCGCGGGCCGTAACCGCCTACCGTGGTGCCTCATCGGCGACAACGGCGACACCGAGACACACGAGGAGGCGATGATGCCTGACGTTACCCATACCCGTGGGGCCCGCGATTCCCACGTGACCACCGCGACCCATCCGCTGGACGGCCTCACCCCACCCGAGATTGCGCAGGTCAAGAGCCTTCTGGAGCGCGAGGGCGCGATTGGTGAGCACACTGTGTTCGCCCAGCAGCTCATGGTGGAGCCCTCCAAGGAGGTGCTCGCCGCCTGGAAGCCGGGCGCGCCGCTCGGCCGCAAGGTGCTGACCACCCTGCTGGATCGCGATACGGGCCTGGTGCGTGAAGCCCTCGTCGATATTGACAGTGCAAGCGTCGAATCTATTCAGGAGCTCCCCACCGGTGAGTTCCCCTACGGTCAGCCCGCCTACGTCTTTGAAGAATACGACGATGTGCAGGTGATCGTGAAGTCCGATCCGCGCTGGCAGGAGGCGATGCGCCGCCGCGGCCTGACCGACTTTGACCGCGCCCTGTGCAACCCCCTCGCCCCCGGGCAGTTCCTCGAAGAGGACGAGGTGGGCAAGCGTCTGATCCGCTCCCTCACCTTCTACGCCCCCGAGGGCTCCCACAACCCGTGGTCCTTCCCCGTCGAAGGCCTCGTGGTGCTGGTGGACCTCACCGAACGCAAAATCGTGAAGTTCGTGGACGAGCGTGACGTGCCGCTGCCGGACCTCGTCGAGACCGCCAACTTCACCGACGAGTACGTTCCCGAGCGCCGCACCACCCTCAAACCGATCGACATCACCCAGCCCGAGGGCCCCAGCTTCACCGTCGACGGAACCCAGGTGAGCTGGGAAAACTGGACCTTCCGGGTCGGTTTCTCGATGCGCGAGGGTCTGGTGCTGCACCAGGTGTCCTGGCGCGACGGGGAGGAGCAGCGGCCCGTTCTGCACCGCGCGAGCGTGCCGGAAATGGTCGTTCCCTACGGTGATACCTCCGAGTGCCGCCGCTGGATCAGCTACTTCGACGCCGGCGAATACCACCTCGGCAAGAACGCCAACTCGCTGCAGCTCGGCTGCGACTGCCTGGGCGTCATCCACTACGTCGATGCCCATCTGCCCGATGACCGCGGCAACCCGATCACCATCCCCCGCGCCGTCTGCATGCACGAAGAGGACTACGGCCTGCTGTGGAAGCACACCGAGCTCGACGGTGAAGTGTCTTCCCGCCGCTCGCGCCGCTTCGTCGTCTCCTACTTCTCGACGATCGGGAACTACGACTACGGCTTCTTCTGGTACCTGTACCTCGACGGGTCGATCCAGTTCGAGGCGAAGGCAACCGGCGTCGTGTTCTGCGGCGCGGAGGAGCCCGGCACGGACCATAAGCACTCCCCGGAGATCGCGCCCGGCCTGTTTGCCCCGATCCACCAGCACATTTTCTGTGCCCGCCTCGACTTCGATATCGACGGCACCGAGAACTACGTGGACGAGGTGGATGCGCAGCGCATCCCGATGGGCCCGGAGAACCCGTGGGGCAATGCCTTCACCTGGAGTCGCACGCGCCTGAACGAACCGACCTCCCGACTCGGGGACGGCGCCGCCGGCCGCACCTGGCATATCGGCTCGACCACCCGCCGCAACGGGATCGGGAAGCCGACGGAGTACCAGCTGCTTCCCGAGGCCAAGACCACCCTGATGGCCGATGAGAACGCGACCGTGTACGGCCGCGCCGCCTTCGCCACCAAGCACCTGTGGGTTACCGAGCACCGCGACAATGAGTGGTTCCCGGCGGGGATGTACCCGAATCAGCACGCTGCCGGGGCGGGCCTGCCCTCCTACGTGGAGCGCGGCGGATCGGTGGATGGCACCGACCTGGTCGTCTGGCACAGCTTCGGTCTGCTGCACATCCCCCGCCCCGAGGACTGGCCGGTCATGCCGGTGGACTACTCCGGTTTCTGGCTCAAGCCCTACGGCTTCCTGGACCGCAACCCGGCGATCGACCTGCCCGAGGCGGCCGTGGGAACCACCTGCTGTACCGATGAGGTGGATGAGCGCGCCTCCTGCTGCGGCCCCGGTGAGGGCGGCGGCGATGGGGAGTACAAGTGAGTGCCGCCGCTGGCGCGCCGGAGCCGCTGGTTCCGGCGCCGGCGGGGGGCGCCGCAGGTGCGGGATTGGGGCCGACGGGCCACGGCGCAGAAACGGGTAAGGCTGGCAGTGCTGCCGTCGGCCCCACCCACCGCGCAGACCAACCGGCGGTGACGGAACATACGGCCCTGTCGACCCCGCGCCTTGGCGTGGCATCGCTGGTTTTCCTGATCATCGCCGCTTCGGCGCCGCTGACTGTGCTCGCCGGTGGCGCGCCCACCAGTTACGGCGTCACCGGGGTGCTGGGCCTGCCACTCGGCTATCTCGCCCTCGGCGTGCTCCTCAGCCTCTTTGCTGTGGGCTACGGCGCCATGAGCGCGTCCATTCGGAATGCGGGCGCCTTCTACGCCTATATCGCGGCCGGTCTGGGCGTGCGCCAGGGCATCGCGGCCTCGCTTCTCGCGCTGGTCAGCTACAACGCCATGCAGGTGGGCTTGTACGGCATCTTCGGCTTCACCGTTGCGGTGTTCCTGCAGGGCCTGATCGGTGTGGCCGTGCCGTGGTGGGGCTGCGCCCTGGCGGCCTGGCTGCTGGTGGGGCTTCTCGGCATCGGCCGGGTGGACCTCTCCGCGAAGGTCATCGCGGTGCTCGTGGTGCTCGAGTTCCTGACGGTGGCCGCGATCGACGTGCTCAGCCTGGTGGTTGCGCCCGAGGGTGTCTCCACGGTGCCGCTGCAGCCGTCCTCCCTGTTCGTGCCGGGAATCGGGGCCATGCTCGCCTTCGGTGTCGCGGCCTTCATGGGCTTTGAATCCGGTGCGGTGTACGCGGAGGAGACGAGGGAGCCGCGGCGATCCGTCCCCACGGCCACCTTCATCGCCGTCGGTCTGATCGCCTGCTTCTACGCGTTCTCGTCGTGGACTTTGGCGGTGGGCATCGGACCGAGCGCGGTGGTTGCCCGGTCCGCAGAACTCGGGCCGGATCTGGTTTTCGTGATGCTCGGTGACCACACCGCCAAGATCGTGGTGGACGTGGTAAATCTGCTGTTCATCACCAGTTTGTTGGCAGCCTTGATGGCCTTTCACAATGCGGCGGCCCGGTACTTTTACGCCCTTGGGCGCACCGGCGTTCTTCCCCGGCTGTTCGGGCGGACGCTTCCGGCTAGCGGGGCGCCGCTTGTGGGCTCCCTCGCGCAGAGCGGACTCGCGCTGATTGTGGTCGTGGTCTTTGCCGTGGTTGGACGTAACGCGCCGGAGGGTCCGCTCTTCCCGGTGGTCACCCTGTTCAGCTGGCTGACGAATGCGGCCGCCTTCGGGCTCGTCTTCCTGCTCACGGTAACCTCGCTCGCGGTGATCGGGTTCTTCCGTTCCCGCCCCGAAGAGGTTGGCATCTTCACCCGCCTGATCGCGCCGATGCTCGCTGCGATCGGCCTGGGCACCGTGTTCGTGCTGATCCTGATCAACTTCGACGTGCTCATCGGTTCGGGCTCGCCCGTGCTGGTCACGGTGATGCCGGGCATCATCCTGGCCGCGGGTGTGATCGGGCTGATCCGTGGTGAATACCTGCGGCGAGTGCGGCCGGAAGTCTACCGGGAGGCAGCCGAGCAGCTCGATACGCCGGTGTGACGCGAGGGTGGTTGCCTGCCTGCTGGCCGGTCACGTGCCTATAACCGGGTTACCCGCGCGTGATCCGATCCGATGGCCCACCTGAACCCGCTTACCCGCGCGTAGTGGAGCACAGTTCCGGTATTAACCGCGAAAACCCCCGCACTGTGCTCCATTTCTCGTGCTCACTAGCCACGCGTGCCGGGGGCAACCCGAACCGTCGGCCCGCACAACAGCGCCGCCCCTCCAAAACCACCCCCACACACAACAGCGCCGCCCGCACTCTTGTGCGAGCGGCGCTGCCGTCATGGTCAGATCAGGAGTGAATCACCTGCGGCAAACCGAAGGCCTTGAGGCCCTCCGCGCCGAACTCGAGGCCGTACCCGGATTCCTTGATGCCACCGAAGGGCGCCATCGGGTGCAGGGTGCCGTGGGAGTTGATCCACACGCTGCCGGCTTCAAGACGCGAGGCAACCTTCTTCGCGGCCTCCTTATCCGAGGACCAGACGCTCGCGCCGAGACCCACCTCAACGGCGTTGGCGCGCTCAATGACCTCGTCGATGTCGGAGAACTTCAGGATCGGCAGGGCCGGCCCAAACTGTTCCTCCGCCACGAGACGGGCATCGTCGCTGAGCCCATCGATGATGGTGGTCGGGTAGAAGAAGCCGGGGGCGTCACGGTCAGGCTCGCCGCCGAGCAGCACGCGCCCACCGTTCTTCTTGGCGTCCTCGACCAGCTCGTCAACGATGTCGAACTGGTTCTTGTTGGTGAGGGGGCCGAGCACATTGGACTCGTCGGAGCCGGGACCCATCGGCATCTTGCGGGCAACGTCCACGAGGGCCTCCACGACCTGGTCGTACACGTCCTCGTGCACGTAGAGGCGCTTGAGCGCGGCGCAGGTCTGGCCGGTGTTGATGAAGGCGCCCCAGAAGAGGCCTTCGGCGATGGCGGCCGGGTCCACGTCGGGCAGGACGATGCCGGCGTCGTTGCCGCCGAGCTCGAGGGTGCAGCGGGCGAGGTTCGCCGCGGCTTCCTTGGCGATGGTCTTGCCGGTGGGGGTGGAGCCGGTGAAGGTGATCTTCCCGAAGGCGGGGTGCTTGGAGATCGCGGCGCCGAGGCCGCCGCGGCCGGTCAGCACGATGAACAGGCCTTCCGGCAGATGCTTATTGACCAGGTAGGCGGTGGCCAGCACCGACAGCGGGGTGTCGGAGGCGGGCTTCATGACCACGGCGTTGCCCATCCGCAGGGCGGGGGCGAACTGCCAGGTGGCGATCATGGCGGGCCAGTTCCACGGGCCGATGGCGCCGACGAGCCCGATCGGGCGGTACTCGAGGGTGGCGTTGACCTGGCCGTCGTCCACCACGGTCTGGGCTTCGAGTTCCACCGCGCAGGTGGCGCGCAGCCAGGCCGCCACGGCACCGGCTTCGAAGCGTGCGCCGGGGCCGGAGAGCGGCTTGCCCTGCTCACGCATGATGATCTGGGCAAGGGCTTCCACGCTGGCTTCCACCTCGTCGGCGGCGGCCAGCAGGGCGGCGCAGCGCTCCTCATCGGTGCGGGCTGCCCATTCTTTCTGGGCGGCGCGCGCGGTCTCGATGGCTTTTTCGAGGTCGTCCTCGGTGTGCTGGGCGACGGCGCCGATCACTTCACCGGTGGCGGGGTCGATGACCTCGGCGCCGCCGGGGGTGCTGACGGCCTGCAGAAGGGACTCGTAGGTCTCCATTGATCCTCACTTGTCTCGACGTGGTCGTGTGCCGACGGGGTATGGCGACGGTGCCGACCTCCCGACGGGTGCCTCACTCTTTCACCGGTGTGACCGTGGCCACGTGCACGGGAGCGCATGATCCTTGTGCAGGGGCGCCCGGCTTGCGTCTCTCGCAGCCCAGCCGGGCGCCGCCCGCTCTCCACTCCCCCGGCTCTACGCGGTCACGCTCAGGGTCGAGGTGGCATCGGCTTGGCGCCGCACGCTGATCTTGTTGGGGATGCGAGTTTTCAGCTCGGCCACGTGGCTCACGATGCCAACGCTCCGCCCACCCTCGGCGATCTCCTGGATTTCCTGGATGACGGCGTCGAGTCGTTCCAGATCGAGGCTGCCGAAACCTTCGTCAATGAAGAGGGTTTCGAGCACCACTCCCCCGGCTTCGCTACTGACCACGTCCGAGAGCCCCAGGGCGAGGGCGAAGGAGACGTAGAAGGTTTCTCCGCCGGAGAGGGTGTCGGGCAGACGGGCATGGTCTGTGCGGCGGTCGATCACGGTGAGGTCCAGGCCGGTTTTGGAGTTGCCTCCGCGCCCTTGGCCCCGCTGCAGTTCCAGGTTGCCGTTGCCGATCCGCAGCAGGCGCGCATTGGCGGCGGCCACCACATCCTCGAAGCGTCGCATCAGCACGAAGGTGGAGAGTTTCAGGTTGTCCCCGGTGCGGCCGGTGGCAAGCTCTGCCATGCGCAGGAGCGGCGCGGCCTCAGCGGTTGCGCGTTCCACGGTGACGAGGGTGTTCTCCAGCTGCCTCACGGCCTCCGTGGTGCGACGGTAGACCGCAGCGGCATCGCCTGCTCGCGACTGGGCTTCACTCGTCCGCCGGATGCATTCCTGGAGCGCAGCCGCGGCGGTGTCCCTCGCACGCTGGGCTGCGGCCTGCGCTTCGGCAGTGCCAACGGTCTGCTCGATCCCTTCTTCCTTCATGCCGTCCTCGAGACGGGATTGGTTGATCCGGTGCTGTTCGAGGTCTTTTTCGATCTCGTGGAGAACCGCCTGGCCAAGGATCGCGCCGCGGATCGCTTCGTCCTGGCTGAGCAGTTCCTGATCTGCCGGCGGGAGGGCCGCGGCGGCCTTCTCCCGTGCTTGCGCCACCTCGTCTTCGCGTTCCGTCACCGCCTGGGTGGCCCGCTCGAGCCGATCTTGGGCCGCGTGCAGGTCAGACGCGGCTTTTCCGCGCTGTTCATGGCTGCGCCGACGCTCGGCGACACTCGCCGTCTCACCTCGCGCTTCCTGGAGTGCACGCCGGTCTTTATCTAGCTGCTCTCGACGCTCTGTTCTCTGAGTAGTGAGGCGGCTCAGTTTCTCGGCCTGCGCCGACCTGTTGTCTTTCAGCGTCTCGGTGGCCTGGTCGAACTGTTGGATATCGGCTTCGAGGCGAGTGGCCCGTCGGCCCTCTTCGTCGAGCTTCTTGCGGTGTTCCTGCGCCTTCTGCAACACGTCCTGGGCCTGCTCGACGCTGTGCCCCTCGGCCTCCTTCACCGCATTGGCATGCCGTTCGGCGGCGCGGGTATGCGCAGCCGAAGCTTCAGCCACCGCCTTTTCCGCCCTCACACGCTCGGCCTCTGCGGCATCGACCTGCTCATCGCGGATGCGGTCCTCCCCGGCAGTGGCCGGGGCCGGATGCTCCCGACTGCCACAGACAGCGCAGGGCTCGCCCTCGGTCAGCTTATCGGCAAGGTCGGCAGCGAGGAACTGCACGCGACGGCGGCGCAGTTCCCGTTCGGCATTGATCGCCTGTTCGGCCTTTTCCTTCGCCTCTCGCAGGGCCTGCTCTTCCTTGCGCAGAGCCACGGCAAGGTTCTGAGCATTCTTGGCCGCCTCGTGCCGCTCGTGCGCAGTCTTTTCCTCCTGGCGCGCCTGCGGTGCCTTCTCAGCGGCGGCCCGTGCTTCCTGCCACTGGGTATGGAGGTTCTGGCGTCCCTGGGGGCGGGCCTCAATCTGTTCATCGAGAGCCTGGAGCCCCGACTGCGCCTGCGTGCAGGCGTCATCCAAAGCCCCGAGCTGACGGACACGCTCTGCAAGCCCCGCTTCAAGAGCGACCAGGCTGTCGAGCACCGCCGCGTTCTGTGTTTCCTGGGTGACGACCTGCGCTAACGCCGTGAGCGGCTCGTTCTGATCGAGCATCACCGCCAGGTCTCCATAGGAACCGGCGACCGTGTCCCGCAGCGTTGCCAACGCCTCGCGCATTCGCTCCTGCTGAGCGACGGCACCGTCTCGCCGGTTCAGGGCATCGCACACTCCCAGCAGAGCGCGATGCCGGATGAGCCGAGCACGCTGCTGCTCACGCACCGGGGTCTCCTGTGTGAGCTGTTCCTTGAGGGCATCGAGGTCACGCCGTCGTTGGATCTGTGCGATGCGTTGTTCGCAGGTGGTGAGGTGCTTGCGCGCAGCATCTTCCCGTGCACGCTGCTGCTCGGCCTGGGTCTTCGCCTCGCGCGCGTCCTGTTCCACGGCCTTCACAATGACGGCAGCATCGCCACGTAGAGCCTCACCCTCCAGCGCCTGAGCACGCTCCTGCAGGGTGGGCTGCCGCAGAAGCGGCGCGGCATCTGTCTCGGCCCCCTCCACCTCGACGGCGCTGCCGTCCTCGGCACGGCCCTCCGCCGCAGCCACCAGTCCGGCGCATTCCGCCCCAATACCTTCCGACCCGACACCTTCCGACCCGGCATCTTCCGACCCCGCGCTCTCCAGCTCCGGCGCAGCCTCATGCCCCGAGGCGGTGACCAGGTGATCCACTGCCGAACGCAGCTCATCGCGCACCCGCTGAATACGTTTATTCGCACTCTTAGCCTGCTCGTCCAATTCTTTCTCGACCTGTTCGAAGATCCCCGTGCCGAACACCCGGGTCAGCACAGCCTGGCGTTCAGTGGTTTTGGCGCGCAGGAAACGCTGGAACTCACCCTGCGGCAACAGAACCGTCTGGGTGAACTGCTCCCGGGTCAAACCGATCGCGTTCGTGAGGATGCTGGTCACCTCGGGAATGCGGCTGGAGAGAGGATCGGCTCCCGCGCCACCGGGGGCGCGACCGGCGATCATGTCGTCCAGGACCTCGGGGCTAAGTTTCCACAGCAGTGCCTTGGCGTGTTCCGTGGTGGTGCCGGTGCCCCGTCGCTTGAATCGCTCAAACTGCGGGCGACGTTCCACCCGGAAGATCCCCGAGGGCGTCTCCACGATCAGGTCCACCACGCTCGGCTCATTCGGGTCTGAGAAGTGGGAGCGGATACGTTCCGTGCTTGCCTCCTCCCCCGCCACATTCCCGTAGAGCGCGAAGACAATGGCATCAAGGACCGTCGATTTCCCGGATCCGGTGGGACCTTCCAGCAGGAAGGTGCCTGCTGCACCCAGGGAAGCGAAGTCGATGGTCACCTCATCACGGAAGGGACCGATGCCTTTGAGTTTTAGGTAATGCAGTTTCACGACGCCTCCTGACTCTCAGCGCGCACCTGGCGCCATGCCGCCTCCAGCACTTCACGTTCGGAATCACTCACGGCGTGCCCGGTCACGTGGTGAACAAACTCCTCCATCACCTGCATGGGGTCTTGGAGGGCGCGCACATCGGGCACGACCGACAGTGCCTCACGCCCCTCGGGTTCATGCAGTGCCGCCAGCAGATGCGGATAGGCCGCGCGGAGTGTGGCCTGCATCTGCGCTGGACGCTGCGGATCCGTGACCCGTGCGTACAGCCATTGCTCTGCGTGCTCCGGAGCCTGATCGAGGAGTTCCTGCAGGCTCCCGCGCAGCTCCACAATGCGCCGCGGCTGCGTGATGGGAATGCGCTCCACGGCGGTGACCCCGTCGGCCCCGAGGTCCACGAGCAGCATGCACTTGCGGTGGTTCTTTTCCGAGAGCGAATAGGGAAGCGGTGAACCCGAGTACCACATAGCACGCGAGCGCCCCTCGTGCCCCGTGAGCAGAGAACTGAGATTCTGGCAGCCGTGCAGATGCCCGAGGGCAACGTAATCGATCCCGTCAAAAACACTGCCGGGTACGGTCTCCACACCGCCCACGCTGATATTGCGCTCGGAATCCGAGGCTTCACCACCGCTGATGAAGGCGTGCGCCAGGGCCACCGCACGGATCGACGCACCTGAACCTGCGCCTTCTGCACCCGCCCGGTGAGCGGCAAGTGTGCTGCGCACCCTGTCCATCGCAGCGCCCATCACCGCCTCATGGCTGCGCTCCAGACGCTCTTCGCCTTCCTGCCCCAGGCAATCACGCACGAGGTCGGGCTCAAGATAGGGCAGGCCAAAGAACAAGACTTCGCCATGCTCATCGGGAACCACCACGGGGTGCTCGATTCCGGGGAGGTCGGTCAGGATGTGCACGCCGGAGCGCATGACCTCCTTGCCGAAGCCCAGGCGATCGGGCGAATCGTGATTCCCCGAGGTGAGAACCACGGTGGCGTGGTCGGCGAGCTGAGCCAAAATCCGGGACAGCAACCGCACGGACTGCACCGGTGGCACCGCACGGTCGTAGACATCGCCGGGCACGACCACCACATCGACCTTCTGTTCGATGACGGTGGAAAGCAGTTCACGATGAAAGGCCTCATGGTGTTCATGCAGGTCATACCCATGCAGGGTGCGCCCGAGGTGCCAATCCGAGGTGTGCAGGATTCTCATGGCATCCACGCTAGGACCCCCCTCTGACAAACAAGCAATTCCCAGGAAACGTGTCCTCCCCAGACACACCTCTCCACACCCACTGCGCTGAGAACGGTTCTCACCTCGACTCGCGGGCATGCTTGCCGACCCTGCAGTGGCACCACTGCTGCGCCAAGCCCGCACCGGACTCATCATCACCGCGCTCATTACCCTGAGCGCGGGGGTGGCTTCCATTGCTGCCGCGATACAACGTGCCGAGGCCACCACACGAATCCTGACCGGAGCAGCCGCTCCGCTCACCCCTTTGATCGGTGCTGGCCTCACCCTGCTGCTGCGTGCCGGGCTGCTGTGGCTGCGTGATTTGAGCGCGCACCGCACCGGACACCGCGTGGTTGATCGCCTGCGCCTGGAGCTGCTTGAGCACATCGTTGCGCTGGGCCCGGGGGCATCACTGGCCGGGCGGTGGCGGGCCTTCCCACCCTCGCAACGCTCGGCGCTGTGGAGCGACGCGAAAACTCTCTGGCCACCGATGCGGACCGGCTGCACGAGGCAACCACACGCACTATGAATGTCTCGCTGACCACGTACATCGTGACTGGCGCGGCGATGATGATGGGCACGGCGGGCCACGGTTCTCGCAGCCTGGCATGCCGCGGAGGGTTCCCTCGCCCCGGGGGCCGTCGTGCTCGTTCTCTATCTCTCGGCGGAGTGCTTCCGCCCTCTTCAGGACCTCCAAAACTATTGGCACGAGGGTTTCTATGGTTTGCAGGCCGCCCGCTCGGTGCGCGCACTACTGGATCGGAAACCCGCAGTGACCAGTAGTCCGACCGCCACGCCTGTTGATCTGTCGGGCCCTCCCGAGCTGCGGTGCGAAGCGGTCACCTTCCGCTACCCCGAGGCGCAGCGGGATGCGCTGCGGGGCGCCGACGGGTTCGATGGGCGCATTGGTCCCAGCGGGGCCGACGGGACTGACCGGGCCGCCGGGCCTGAGGCAGCCGACGGAACCACCGCGACCGAGGGGCCCGACGGGATCGACGGGGCTAACGCACCTGGTAGCGCCAACGAAACCGCCAGGGCGGGCACGCCCAGCAGCTCGAATGACACTGTGATCGCCAAAGCCATGGACGATGCGCGCGTCACCGAGTTTCTTCCGCGACTCCCCCTCGGCATCGACTCCCCCGTCGGCGGAAGCGGAAGCCTGCTCTCCGGTGGGCAGCGACAGCGCATCGCCCTCGCCCGTGCCCTCGTGCGGCGCTGCGGACTGCTCGTGCTCGACGAGGCCACAAGCGCTCTCGACGGCGAGAACGAAGCGCTTATTACCCGGGCCCTGCGCCAGCACGATGGCAGCCGCACCATCGTGGTGACCCTGCTGCAGGCCCCGCGGATCATCGTGATGGATCAGGGGCGCGTAGTGGGTGACGGTTCCCATGAGCACCTCCTGGAGCACTGCCCCGCCTACCGCGCACTGGTGGAGCACAGCTGAGCTAGAACGCGGCAGCGGGCGGCGCCGCGCAGTCGCCGCCCTACCCGGCAGCGTCCTGCCCCAGCACTACCCCGCCCCGAGCCCGCGCACAGCAGCGGGCGCGGTCCCGTCGGACATATCCCACGGAACCGCGCCCACGCACGATCAACGTCGGGGCTCACGCC
>JAEWEZ010000055.1 GCA_023389045.1 Actinomycetes bacterium | reverse complement strand
GTCGAGGGCTTCTGCGAGAAGCTCAGAGAAGGTGTCCCAGGTGTCCTCCACCTCGTCGAGGGCGAGGTCGGCGTCGATGATCGCCCAGCAGCGGCCGCGCGCATCGAAAACGAGCACGTCATCGGCGAGGGTGCCGACCAGGACCACATCCTCGGGGGCGTCCTTCTGCTGCTCGACCATGTCTGCGGCGCCGAAGACCACCAGGTCGCCGGCTTCCAGGCCATCGAAGCGGGTCAGGAAGTCGCGGTAGTCCAGCGGCGGGGTGGCATCGGCGGTTTCCACGAACTCCTCCACGGCCTCATCCGTGGGGAAGGGGGCGCCATCACGCGGAGCCTCATCCTCATCCAGATCGCTCAGACGCTCCGGCAGCGTGCCGGCGGGAAGGGCATCGGCATCGGCGGCGCGGATACCGCTGCGGACCGAGGCCTCGTAACCGGGGACGTAGTGCGCGAAGGCTTCGTGCAGGGCGGCGAGGTCCGAGGGGTAGGTCTCCTCAATGAGGCCGCCGATCGGGTCGAAGCGGCACCACACCTCTTCATCGCGATGCCAGCCGTGGGCGTGGCTTGTGCTTCCGACCAGCGGGATCACGGGGGAGTAAAAGTCCAGCGGCTCGCTGATGGCATCAATATCGCCCTCGTCATCCACGCTGTACATGACGGCGCCGGTCATCTCGATGCCGTTGCTGCGCTCGAGCAGGGCGCGGTAGGCGGGGGCGTCGGGGAGGCCGACAGATCGCAGCACGGTATCGATCTTCTCCGGGTCGGCGCCGGGGGCGGTATCCACCAGAGGCAAGAGGTGCTCGATCATCATGTCTGCAGAGGCGAGGGCGTTCATCTCTCCATCGTCGTCCACAGCGGGCGGCGCGGCAAGCAGAACCGCCGGTGAGGGCCCGATGCGGGGTTGCAGGAGCGTGGCTGGGGCGTGACTGGGGCGGAGCGAGGCCGGTTGCGGGGGCGTGCGGGAGCGTGCGTGCACGAAAGGGGCCTGTGGTGGCGTGTGCTGGAGTTTTTCTTCAGCGTGTGCTGTGTGAGGCCCCTTTTGTGCAGGGGTGGGCGGGTGCCGGGCTTGGCGGGGTGCGCGCGCGGCAAGGCGAAGGGAGTGTCGCGCAGTATGCCGGCCGGCGGGAAGCGAGCTTTACGCCCCACCCAAAGGTGGCCGGCACGTGGCACGAAAGGTCCGAATCCGCTGCGCCCACTATGCGCCCCATAATCTCGCATCATGAGACACGCCTGGTGAGCGGGGCGGCACGCCACCACCCTGCCCGCCCTCAAGGTTTCATCCCTAGGGCCCATGGGGAGAACTCCCCATTGACCCGCTTCTAGCCTTCTGACCAGGGTCGATGTGTAGATATCCACTGGATTTCCCCCGGATAAAGCCCATCCCCACCTTGGAGGCGATCACGATGGCTCTCTGGACTCCCGCGACCCTGTCCCTCACCGACTTCTCACAGCGCAATATCGACCGCCGTGGTCTGCTGCGCGGTATGGGGATCACCGCTGCCGTCACCGCAGCGGGTCTCACCCTCCCCGGAATGCCCGCGATCGCTGCGGGACTGGATGCGAAGGGTGTCCAGCGTGGCCTCTGGGGTCTGGCCTACTACAACGGCGCCGCCCATGGCGCAGATGATCCGACCGTGGCCGAGGCCTGCAAGGCCTTCCAGAAGGATCGCTCGCTGAAGGCCACCGGTCAGGCCGATGACGCCACGATCGCCGAACTCGTCGCCGTGGTGAAGCATGTGCAAAAGCGCACCGGCCAGACGCAGGATGGCTGGTACGGCCCCGGCACCGAGGCCGGTGTCAAAGATTTCCAGCGCCGCTGGGGTGGCCTGGAGCAGAACGGCCGAGCCGATGCACCCACCATGAAGGCGCTGGAGATTCCGCGCACCAAGGGTCCGGATGAGGGTGGCGGCGAGGAACCGCCGGCCGGTAACGACATGGGCGGGGCCCCGAATACGGAGATCACCCGTCAGCAGGTGCTGAACCGAGCCAATGTCTGGGTGAAGAACCCCCGCGCCTACTCGATGGAGAACTCCTCGATCGGCCCGGAGAACGACCCCAATATCCGGTGGCGCACCGACTGCTCGGGCTTCGTCTCGATGGCACTGAATATTCGCCACCGTGACAATCCGACGGGCCTGACCACCGTGACCCTGCACCCGGATGCCGGTTACGGGCTCACGGAGCCGATCAGCAAGGAGGAGCTGAAGACCGGCGACCTGCTGATCATGCGCGCCCAGGACTCCGGCTCCCAGTTCGGGCACGTGGTCATGTTCGTGGATTGGGCTAATGACTCCAAGACTCGTTACCGTCTGTATGAGCAGGCCGGATCGGCGGGCGGCACGATCAACCGCGTGACCGACTTCCCCTACGGCAATGCGGGCCGCGGCTACCACCCCTTCCGTTACAAGAAGATCCGCGACTAATCCGAACAGCTGAGCACCGAAGGCTGAAAATCTGCGCGAGCGTCGGTAGACAGGGCTCATCGCGGTAGACGCGAAGTGCCCGACGAGCTATCACTCATCGCCGGAGACGGACTCAGTTTTCGCGCTGTCCCGCTGCACTCACGCATCTGCGCCGCCCTCCTGGCCTCGTCGGCCGGGAGGGCGGCCTCCTGCTGCGCGGGGAGATGGAGGGCCGACGGTATTCCTGCCCCAGCACCCTCACGCGGCCCCTGCTGCGCGGGGTGAGGACAGGGCAGCGGGAGGGAACAGGGTCGAAGAGCGCAGGCCGACAGTGACGCCACACCAAGCCCTCCGCCGCACTGGGCAGGCCAGGGCGCTGTGGGTAGGGTCCTGTCATGTCGTCCTCCGCGATCCCCACCGCCACCGCCCCGTCTGAGCAAAGCATCAGCTGGTGCCTCACTGCCGCCGACGGCAGCGTGCTCGAGGCCGAGAACCCCGATGCCGCCTTCTACTCCGCGAGCACGATCAAGCTGCACGTGCTGCTCGCGGCGCTCCGGGCCGCCGATGCGGGCAGCTTGGACCTGGACCGCCTCGTCCCTGCGACCCGCACATTCACCGGCATGGACGGCGCCGATTTCACGCTGAGCGGCGATCACCTCGACCCGACGCATCCGGCCGACGGTGTGGAGATCAGCGTCGATGAACTGGCAGTGCGCATGATCGACCGCTCCAGCAATGAAGCCACCGACCATCTGCTGCAGCTCCTCGGGCTCGAGGCCGTGGCCGAGGTGTGCCGCGATCTCGGCCTCACGGCGAGCCGCGCGGAGCGTCTGATCGGCGATGCCTCAGCGCTCGCCGCTGGTCGCACCCTGGAAACGAGCCCGACGGATCTGGTGCGCATCTTGCGCGTGCTCGTCACGGGGGAGGGCCTTTCACTGCGTTCGCGCGATCTGGCCCGGTACGCCCTGCGCGCACAGCGCATCCCGATCATTGCCAAAGCCCTGCAGGCTGACGTGCCGTGGGGCTCGAAGTCGGGGTGGGTTGATGGGTACCGGCACGATGTGGCGGTGATCGGTGATCCCGATGGGGCCGACGTGCGCTACCTCGCGGTGATGACCGGTGGCATCGAGCGGGCCCAGGCCGATGCGCGGATCCGGGAGATCACTCGCACCCTGTTGCCGCAGTGGTGCACGGCGGCCTAGCAGCCGCCGAGTTCCCGGCGCCCTGCGCGCCAGAGCGCCCCGCCCCCGTCGTGCGACCTTTCCGCACGCGCGCGCGTCCTTCCCGTGCGTGCACGCGTCCTTCCCATGCGCCCCGCCGTACGCCCGCGCCGCCCGCCCCGCCGTACGACCGCGCCGCACGCCCCCTTTCCCGCTGCACCCTGAGTGCCACTCCCACGCACCTTTGCACCGTCGGACCACACCCTTTGTCGCACCTTCGTGCCACCACGAAAAGACCGTCTGACCTGCCTTGTTCCAGGAAAGGTGACATCGATGTGAAGGAGATGTGAAGGCCAGTGCGATCCCCTTGAAGCGCACCCCCGCGAGATGGGGATGCTCGAAGTGTTCGAGGACGCGGAACGGACCGCCCGAGCCGGTCCGAGGCCCGGGCATCACAGCCACCGCCCGCCCCCGCGGGTAGAGGCTCCCGGACCCGCCGCATCCAAAGATCGCATTGGAGGAACCATCGTGTCCGACCAGAACGTTGCCACTCCCACCCGCCGCGGTTTCCTGCGAGGCGCCGGTCTTGGTGCCGCCGCCGTTGCCGCCGGTTTGACGATCCCCGCTCTGCCCGGTGTTGCCGGCCGCGCGAACGCATACCCGGCCCCGCCCGTCGAGGGCTTCGTGGTGCCGATCTCCCGCCAGGAGGTCATTGACCGCGCCATGTTCTGGGTGAACAATCCGCGCCCCTACAACATGCAGGGCTTTGATGTCGGTCCCGAAAATGACCGCAATATCCTGTGGCGTACCGACTGCTCCGGTTTCGTGTCGATGGCGCTGAAGGCCCGCTTCACCGACAACCCCACCGGGCAGACCACCGAAACGCTCCACCCGGCCCTCGGCTACAACATCTCCCACGAGATCAAGCCGCAGGACCTCAAGGCTGGCGATTTCGTGCTGCAGCGCAACCAGGATTCGAGCACCGGCATTGGCCACGTGGTTCTGTTCCACCGCTGGCTGGACGATCAGGGCACCTACGAGGGCATGGAGCAGGCCGGTGGCGTGGGCACCACGATGCGCCCGATTAAGTTCGGGTACGACGGTCTGCCCGGCTACCACGCCTTCCGCTACAACCACATCCGTGACTGATTCCGGTCCGACGGGGTGCGCCCTCCGCGCAGCCTCGTGAGACAGGAACCTGAGACAGGAGCCGGGGTAGGGGCCCCAATTGTGCCCACCCCCGCGCCAAGAT
>JAEWEZ010000012.1 GCA_023389045.1 Actinomycetes bacterium | reverse complement strand
GCCCTGGAGGGCATCGGGGATCACTGGCGGGAAATGATCGGTCAGAAGCACCCGTCCATCGTCTCATAAGCCCTGGTGGGGCCGACGGGGTGGAAGTCGGGGCGGGGAGTGCGGGGAGAGAGTTTGGGACCGACGGGGCGGAAGTCGGGATCGCTGCGACGATCAGGCACGCCCGTGCGCGGGAGGCCCTTCGTGATGCCCGTGCCCGCTCCGGTGCCGGCCGAGGCTTTCCTCGCCGGGATGGTGCACGCCGTCCTCGATGGGCACTTCGATAATGCCGGTTGTGGCCTGGGGCTCCGGGGTGAGCGTGTCGCGCAGACGCACCTGCGGGATGAACAGGCACAGGATGAGCGCGACGATCACGAAGGGAACCGCCATCACGAACACCATGTGCATGGCATCGCCGAGTCCACTGCGGATCGCCTCGATAAGAGCAGGGGGCATCCCCGCCAGAGCCGCCGGGTCGAGCACGCTCGATTCGAGGTCATGGGCGTTGACCCCCTGCTCCTTCATCTGAGCGAGAAGCACGGGGTCCAGTGCGGTGATCCGCGCCGCAACGTCCTGCTGCATCCGCGAACTCATGACGGTGCCGAGGATCGCCACGCCCGCCGTTGACCCCACATTGCGGAAGAACTGCACTGCCGAGGTGGCCACGCCAAGGTTCTTTTGGGACACGGCGTTTTGCACCACGAGCGTGTACACCTGCAGGGAGAGGCCGAGCCCGAGGCCGATCACGATCATTGCGCCGGTGAGCTGCCAGGGCTGGGAGCCGTAGTGCAGGCGGGTCAGCAGCAGGTAGCCGATGGTCAGCACGATTCCGCCGCCCACCATCACGCCCTTGTAGCGGCCGATGCGGGAGATCAGCAGGCCCGAGATGATCGACGCGCCGATTAGGGAAATGTTCAGCGGGATGAGGATGGCGCCGGAGTCGGTGGCGGACACGCCGAGCACACCCTGCGCGTAGACCGGGATGTAGATGATCGCGCCGAACATGGCCACGGAGATTGCGAAGGAGGCCAGCACGGAGAGCGCCACGATGGGGCGCCCGAGCAATTCCAGGGGGAGGAGCGGATCCTCGGCTCGCTTCTCGACCAGTACGAAGACGACGAGGAGCACGAGAGTTGCCGCGCCCATCCCGAGGATGACGGGGGAGAGCCACGGGTAGGTGGAGCCACCCCAGGACAGGGCAAGGAGGCCGAGAATCAGGGCCGGGGTGAGGGTGATGATGCCGAGCATGTCCACGCTGCCGTGCCCGGAATGGGTGTTCAGGTGCAGGAAACGGAAGACGAAGGCGAAGGCGAGCACGCCGAGGGGGAGCGTGAGGTAGAAGAGCCAACGCCAGCCGATGTTGTCGGTGATGTATCCGCCCACCAGCGGTCCGGCCACCGAGGAGAGCCCGAAGACGGCGCCCATAATGCCCTGGTAGCGGCCCCGTTGGCGCGGCGGGATGATGTCGCCAATGATGACTTGGCTCAGCGGCATGAGGGTGCCCATGCCGAGGCCCTGGACCGCGCGCGCAAACACCAGAAACCAGAAACCCTGGGCGAGGCCGGCGAGAGCGGAGCCGATCATGAAGGTGGCCAGGCCCGCGAGGTAGAACCAGCGGCGGCCGTACATATCGGAGAGTTTGCCGACGATGGGAACGACCACCGCGGAGACCAGCATGGCGGCGGTGGCGATCCAGCTGTAATTTGCCATGCCGCCGAGTTCGGCCACGATCCGCGGCATGGCAGGGCCGACGATGGTCTGCGAGAGGGACGAGACGAACATGCCGATGGCGAGCCCGGCGAAGATCAGCTTGCCGCCACGGTCCAGGCCGGTGAAGGTCTCGGGGGTGGGGGCCGACTGGTCGGCGCGGATATCGCGGGTACTGCTCACTCGTTCTCCTGGGGCTCGGGGTGTGGGCGTGAACGCGATGGGGTCGCGGGCGCCGGGTGGTGGGGCGCACCGTTGGGCCGACGGAGACAGACTCTACTGTTTTTTCAGTGACTGAACAATTGCGGGGACTGCATTTTTTCTGTCGTACGCGTTACTCTTGCGCGGTGACCCAGCAGAAA
The DNA here is from genome assembly GCA_023389045.1 of Actinomycetes bacterium. GTDB lineage: Bacteria > Actinomycetota > Actinomycetes > Actinomycetales > Dermabacteraceae > Brachybacterium. The sequence goes on along the minus strand of JAEWEZ010000012.1, from coordinate 16,757 downwards.
CCGCAGGATCAGCCCGCCCCCGAGGCGCCCGACGTGGAGGAGAGCGCCACCGGTGGGGGCCTGCGCGAGCAGAAAAAAGCGCGAGCCCGCCTCGCCATGCATCGCGCTGCCGTGGAACTGGCGGCCGAACGCGGCACCGCGAATGTCACCGCGGAGGAGATCGCCCAGCGTGCGGGGGTGTCGGAGCGCACCTTCTTCAACTACTGGCCGACGAAGGAAGCCGCAGTACTCGGCCTGAACCCCGGCCGCCGTGAGCAGGTGCTGAGCACGCTGCGGGAACGCCCCGCCGAAGAACCGATCACCCACGCGCTCCGCGCCGCCATGCGGGCCTGGCTGGCCGGCGCGATCAGCGACCCGGAACTGCGCGACCTCAAACAAACCGTGATCGAACGCGATCCGCGCCTACACCATGTCTCCAGTGGAATCCTCGCCTCCCTGCAGGCTGAGCTGGTCGAGGCAACCGCCGAGAGGCTCAGCCCCGACGACCCCGGGGCACAGATCGACCGGGCGCTCCTCGTCGTACACATGGGTTTCGCGGCGGTGCGCACGGCCTTCGCACTGGCCATGCGACGTGGCACGGATGTGGTGCAGGAGTATGAGCGGGTTTTGGAGCGGATCGACGCGGGCGAACCCCTCTGCTGACCGGCAAGACCCTGCTGATTGCTGACCGGCAAGACCCTGCTGACCGGTAAGAACTTACGGATCAGCACACGTCCGTGCTGGATGGCGCGAACGCTGGGCCGGGGACGGTGGTCAGGCGGCGCCGGTTTCGTCGGTGCCCTCGTCGCTCTCCGCCCCCGGGTCTCGCAGGAGCCCGAGCCCGCCCTGCCAGCCCTCCCCGGAGCTAATCCGCTCGGCGAGCGCACGCTCCAATCGGGTCCGACGGGGGAGATCGGCGCGGTCTTTGGTGTTCTCCCGGTTGAAGACGAAGTAGATGGCGTCGGCGGTCGCGTCTTCTCGCGACAGAATCTCCCAGCGGGCAGCGAAACGGGAGAGGTTCGACTCTGGGCCGAGCACCTCGCGGAACCCCTCGCTGATCATCCACGAGTCGCAGACGATGACCCCGTCAATCCCCAGGTCAGGGAACTGCTCAGAGGCGAGAGCGCGGGCCCGTCGGAAGGACTCATCGCAGGCTGCAGGTTCGAGAGGGCCGGTGGCGGGAATGTGTGCGCCGAGCAGCCACTGCTCCTCGTCACGCCCCGGCAGACGCCGGCGGTGCAGATCGAACTGCAAACGCCCGAGCGCGATCAGACGGCCGGTCCAGTTCAGCGCCGTCCACCGATGCTTGAGCAGGCCAAGGCGTCCCGAACAGGTGCGGTGCACTCGCATTTGCTGGCCGAGGTCGGCGAGCGTTGCCCAGCTCGTGGCCTCGTCGATGCCGCGCTCGCGGTGGAAGGTGCGGACCACGTCGGTGCTGACCACATGCGCGAGGATCGCGATAAGGCCGATGCCCGGGGCGAGAGGCTGCTGGAGGGCGTTCCAGGCCTCGGTATGAGCGCTGAGGTCCGCGGGTGACGCTTCAAGCCCCACATGACGCCGCAAGAGATTGGCTCCCTGGGTGACGGCCGTGAGCATCTGCGGATCCTCAACGACCGCCGGGATCAGGGCGAGAAGTTCCTCCGCGTCCTGGCCCGTGATTCCCAACGTGTCCAGCAGGGCTGGGGCCGACGGGGCCGTGAGCATGAGTCGGACGGCAGCCTCTTCCATATCGAAACCGGGGCGGATCGCGGTGACGGGGCTGCCGATCGTCTCGTACTGGGCGTGGGGGTCCCGGGGATCGCTCATACTGCCAGCCTAGTGGGCAGTCTTCATTCGGGGCGGTGAGGAGTGCGCGCCCCGCTCCGAATCTGTCAGATGCGCGCTCTACGATGCAGAGCATGAGCAATTCCGAGAATGTGCCTGCAGAAAATGGGCCGGCAGATCGCGTTGACGCACAAAATGCCGCCGCGGAGGCAGCGCCCGCTGATCCGGCACACGCCGATCAGCTGAGCGCAGCGGCTGCTGCGATCCGTGATGCCTACGCCTTCGAGGGTGGGCGCATCCACCTCGGCGCCATGATCGAGGGTGAGGCGCCGAACCCCGCTGTTCCCGTGAATCTGCCGGTGGCGATGCTGAACCGGCACGGCCTGATCGCGGGCGCCACCGGCACCGGCAAGACCCGCACCCTGCAGGTGATCGCGGAACAGGCTGCCCATGCGGGCGCCGCCGTTTTTGTGGCCGATATGAAGGGGGACCTCTCCGGGATCGCCGTGCCGGGGGAGGCCTCCGAGAAGCTCATCGCCCGCGCCGCCGCGCGTGGCCAGGAGTGGGTCTCCCGCGCCGCTCCCACGGAGTTTTACACCCTCGGCGGGCTCGGCACCGGAATCCCGATTCGCACCACCGTGACCGACTTCGGCCCGGTGCTGCTGTCCAAGGTGCTGGAACTGAATGAGACCCAGGAAAGCTCCCTGGGGCTGATCTTCCACTACGCCGATACCCGCGGCCTTGCCCTGCTGGATCTGAAGGATCTGCGTGCCCTGGTGCAGTTCCTGACCTCCGAGGAGGAAGGCAAGCAGGAGCTGAAGGGAATCGGCGGTATCTCTACCGCCACCGCCGGCGTGATCCTGCGTAAGATCACCGCCTTTGAAGCCTCCGGGGCGGATGTTTTCTTTGGTGAACCCGCCTTCGAGGTCGAGCATCTGCTGCGTCGTGCCGAGGACGGCACCGGCATCATCTCCTGCCTGGAACTGCCGCAGGTGGCCTCCCGCCCCGAACTCTTCTCCACCTTCATGATGTGGATGCTCGCGGAACTGTATGAGCAGCTTCCCGAGGTGGGCGACCTTGAGGTTCCCAAGCTCGTCTTCTTCTTCGACGAAGCGCATCTGCTCTTCAAGGACGCCTCCGATGCCTTCCTCGACCAGGTGGTGCAGACGGTTCGCCTGATCCGTTCTAAGGGCGTGGGCGTTTTCTTTATTACCCAGACGCCGAAGGATGTTCCCGGGGATGTGCTCGCCCAGCTCGGCAACCGGGTGCAGCATGCTCTGCGGGCTTTCACCCCGGAGGACGCGAAAGCCCTGAAGGCCACGGCCTCGACCTTCCCGACCAGCGACTACGACCTCACCGAGGTGATCCCGGCGCTGGGAACCGGTGAAGCCATCGTGACCGTGATGAGTGAAGACGGAGCTCCGACGCCCGTCGCGATCACGGCAGTGCGAGCCCCGGAATCCTCCATGGAACCGGCGGGAGAGGAGGTCATCGCCCGCACCGTGGAAGCCTCCGCACTGCGCACCACCTACGCCGAGGCCGTGGACCGCGAATCTGCCTACGATATCCTCGCGGCGCGAGCGCAGAAGGAAGAGGCAGCCGCCGAGGCTGCCGCCGCACCGGCAGCTCCCGCGCAGGGAGGCGCGGCCGGTGGTGAGTCTCGCGCTCGGAAGGAAGCCGACGATAAAGGCTTCTTCGATAACCCCGCCGTGAAGTCTTTCCTCCGCTCGGCAGGAACCGTGCTGGGGCGGGAAATCACCCGCTCCCTGTTCGGCACCCGTCGGCGCCGCCGCTGAACCGATAACCGAGCGACGCAATGACAGCCGCCCCGAGGTCAATCCCCGGGGCGGCTGTCATTGCGTATCCCGCTACGCGGTGCCTATCCCGCTACGTCGTCGTGACCCGACGACACGGTCCGCTATGCGCTGAGACTCGCGAGCCGGGTGCTGTGGGAGGGAGAGGCGGCTGAGCGCTCACCCCCGCTCTAGCTCACCAGAAGTAGCCGCGGCCAGCGCAGAAGGTCGCCACTTCGCCCTTCGGTAGCCAGTAGGTCTCGTTGCCGTGGAAGCGAGCCGAGTCGGCAATCAGCACGTGGTGGTTGTCAGTGTTCACACCCACCACGGCAACGTAGTGGTAGATCACGCCCTTATCCGGAGCCCCCGGGTACTTACCGGCGGGGACCCACCAGTTGCACATCGAACCGAAGCCGCCCTGGGCGTTCTTCACGAACCGGTTCCACATCTCTTCCACCTGCTGCGGGGTGGCATCATTGCCGTCAATCCACTGCCCGGTGTAGCTGGCATTCGGATCAGCACGCTTGATGTATTGGGTGAGAGCCGGGGCGACGTTACCGAAGGTGGTTCCCTCGGTGGTCAATTTCATGGCGCGCCCGAGTTCATCGGCACTCACATGCACGCCCTTGGCGCTCAGGCACATAGCACCGGCAGTGGGGCCGCAGTTATACGGGGTGCTCTGCGCCTGGTACTTGTAGCCGGTGACGATCTCGCCTGGTGCAGCCAGGGCGGGAGCGCTCATGGCTGCGGCACCGAAACCGGCCAGGGCGGTGATGCCACCGGCACGGAACAGGGAACGACGGGTCATGGTGGTCATGATGACCTCCTGAGGTTGGGAGTGTCGGTCGTTGTCTTCGACCGTAGAAGCCGGTGGCGTGCTTCACATCCCGCAGGGGTGCCAACTTCGCACCAAGGATCCGGCACCAATGAACCGGCACTTCGGTGCGAACCTCCTCGGACACACGATGTGTTCTTCCCGGTCATCCGCACGGAAGCCTGGTGGCGACGATCCCCGGGCGCGATCACGCGCAGCGGACGTGACACGCAGGGGCACCGCAGAGGACTCTCACACGCCGTTCACGCAGCATCAGGCCCCGCGATCCCAGATCGGGACTGCGGGGCCTGATGCGATAGTGCGCCTGGTCAGCGAGGGTTCTGCGAGCGCTTCACACGCTCACCTCCTGGCTCCCGGGCACAGGGCGGAGGTCTCGCTCTTACTTCTTGCCCTGGTTCGCCACAGCCTCAGCGGCAGCCTTCGCCGCCACCGGGTCGAGGTAACGGCCACCCTTGGTCACCGGGCGGAAGTCCTCATCCAGCTCGTACACGAGCGGCTGGCCGGTGGGGATGTTCAGCCCCGAAATCTCCTCATCGGAGATGTCATCGAGGTACTTGACCAGGGCGCGCAGGGAGTTGCCGTGCGCGGCAATCAGCACGGTCTTACCGGCGGCGAGGTCGGGCTTGATCCCCTCTTCCCAGTAGGGCAGGAAGCGGGCCACAACATCCTTGAGGCATTCCGAGGCGGGCAGCTGCTCACCGAGGTCCGCGTAGCGGGGATCCTGGTCCTGGCTGAACTCGGTGCCGAACTCGATCTTCGGCGGAGGGGTGTCGTAGGAACGACGCCACGCCATGAACTGTTCCTCGCCGTACTTCTCACGGATCTCGGTCTTGTTCAGGCCCTGCAGCGCACCGTAGTGACGCTCATTCAGACGCCAGTCGCGTCGCACCGGAATCCAGTGGCGATCGGCGGCATCCAGGGCGAGGTTCGCGGTCATGATGGCGCGGCGCAGTAGGGAGGTGTGCACCACGTCGGGCAGCACATCGGCCTTCTTCAGCAGCTCACCGCCGCTGACAGCCTCGGTGCGGCCCTTGTCCGACAGGGGCACATCGACCCAGCCGGTGAAGAGGTTCTTCGCGTTCCATTCGCTCTCGCCGTGGCGGAGCAGCACGAGTGTGTAGGTCATACCTCAACCCTACGCGCCTTTCAGGCCTCCAGTAGCACGGTAAAGGGCCCGTCATTGAGCAGCCCCACCCGCATATGCGCCCCAAACTCCCCGGTTTCGCAGTGCACACCCCGGAAGCGGATCGCCTGGACCACCTGGTCCACGAGAGGTTCGGCGACGGGTCCAGGGGCTGCCTTGGACCACGAGGGGCGCCGCCCCTTGCGGGTATCCCCGTACAGTGTGAACTGGGAAACCACGAGCACCCCCGCCCCGGCATCGAGCACAGAACGTTCGCCCTCCAGGATCCGCAGCTCGCAGATCTTCCGGGCAATGGTCTCGACCTGGTCGGGGCCGTCCTCGTGGGTGACGCCGATCAGGGCGAGCAGCCCTTCCCCGTCGATCTGGCCGATGACCTTCCCCTCGACCTCGACGCTTGCCCCATCAACTCTTTGCAGTACAGCGCGCATCCCTCGATGGTAGGTGCTCGCCAGAGTCACCGCCCCACCGCAGGCCGTCAGGGGGTAGCGGCGACCGTCACGCCATGAGAGGGCGATGAGGAGTGGGCCTTAATCCCTCAGGATCTGGTCCACACGGCGTTCCTGCGTGGGCTCGTCATCCTCGTCGGAGGGCATGCCTGCTGGCTCGGCACGGTGGGTCGCCTGCTGAGCGGCGGGGATGTATCCGGTGGGAATCGGTTCGGTGGGAGCATCCACCCCCGCAGGCCCCGAGGGAATCGTGCCCGACGGGGCGGGACCCAAGGCGGGAGGTGCCGAAGGCAGGGGGCCCGAGGGAATAGCGCCCGACGGAATAGCGCCCGACGGGGCAGGCCCGGAGGGAACGGGCGCCGAGGGAACAGGTCCCGAGGGAACGGGCGCCGAACTCATCGGCGGCACCGACGGTGCGGCCGGGGGAACTGAGCCTGCCTGCGTCGACTGGCCCGTCTGCATCGACTGCCCCGTCTGCACGGACTGAGCAGATTGAGCCGCCTGAGCGGCCCGGGCCCGGTCGAGCTCCAGGCGCCGCGCCCGCTCCACCCAGCCCTCGGCCACACGCACGATTGCCTCGGTCGCCGCCTCCCAGGCCGCCTCCTGCTGGCGGTGCGGGCCGGTGGCAAGGGAAAGAACCACACCGGCCGAGCGCAGGGCGAGCTCTGTCGGATCCACACGCTCATCGAAAACGCGCTGCCAGGCGGCAACCGCGCCCTCCACTCGCTGTTGCATACCCCGGTCAATCCGCCCGCTATTGCCGTAGTCGGCGAGCACGCTCAAATGGGCGAGCAGGCAGGCGAGATCGTCGGCCCGTCGGCCCGGACCCACCGTGTCGATATCCAGCAGGCCCACCACGCGCCCGCCCTCCACGAACACCTGGGCTTCATAGAAATCGCCGTGCACCACATCGTGGGGCCGCATGTCCTGGCGGCGTTCGAGCGCTGCCAGCCCATCGCGGATCGAGCGCACCAGAGCGTCCAGACGCGGGGCGAGAGTCGGCAGGGATGAGGACACGATGCCGGCGTAAAACTCCACCGAGTCGGTCCACGGCGGGCGCAGGCTCACCGTGTACATCGAGGCGGGAAGACGATCCAGGAGCGCGACCAGGTCCTCCCCGCGGCAGGAGGCTTCGCCTTCCTCCACCACCGCCATAGCCAGGGGGCGCCCGGGCAGTTCCTTGAGTACCACCAGGCCCTCGTGATGCGCGATGACCTCGGGAACCGGCACCCCCGCGGCAAGAAGTCGCTGATGCCGATCCACGATGTCGCCGCTGCGAAGCGGCTGCATCACCTTCAGGAAGACGGCGCGCTGCTGCGGCCCACTTCCCTGCGAGGCGCGCAGCACGGCGCGGCGCCCCGGGCGGTAGGAGACAACCTCGATGCTGATGGGGGCGCTTTCGCCGCCACCCAGATCAACCCCCAGGTCACGCAGGGTTCGGCCGACCGCATCGGGGTAGCAGACATGCGGGAGCATCGGCAGCCACGGATCGTGCGGGTAGCGCCAGACGCGCACATTAATATCCCCGTCGGTCATCACGAGCGTCTGCTCCGCGACGTACAGGTCCTTCTCGCGCTCGCCGATATGGGCGCTCGCCCCGAAGAGTTCCTCACGGGGTGAGGCCTGCGGGCCGTCGAGATCGGGCCACGAGACCATCGTGCGGTACAGCGCCTTGGTGCTGCGCCCCGGGCGATGATCGACGTGGTCGAGCTGCCAGCTATGCAGCACTCCGCCCGAGTTCCCGACCGCGCTGCGCAGGAGTCCTCCCGCGCCGGGCCCGGTCAGCAGCTCGGAGCCGTCCTGGGTTCGTGCCATGGGTCGTTTCTACCAGTTCCGGGCCGTATAGCGTGCATGAACAGCGCGCCCCGTACGATGAGGACATGAGCGACACCACTTCTGGGCATCGCGGCCCGAACCTGCTGTCTGTCCCGCCCACCCTGCTGCCGGAGGACTTCGTGGACACCGAGGTGGCCGCGCGGATCGATGCGGGCGATGAGCCGGCCGACCTCGCCCGCACCTACCTCGATTCCCCTCTGGCCTGGGCTCTTCTCGCGCAGGACGCGCTCGCCGACGGTGATGACGTCGCGGCCTACGCCTATGCCCGCACCGGCTACCACCGCGGACTCGACGCGCTGCGCCGCTCCGGCTGGCGTGGTCAGGGCCCGATCCCGGCCTCCCACGCGCCCAACCGCGGATTCCTGCGGGCACTGGCAATGCTGGGTGAGACCTCGCGCCGTCTGGGCGATGAGGTGGAGGCAGAGCGCGTGCAGGACTTCCTGCGCGAGGCCGATCCGACGCTGCTCGGCTGAGCCCGGGGCTCATCGGGCTGCATTGGTAGGATCCCTCTGGCCTCTGGGTATGTGCCCGGGGCCAGTTATCAGCCTGCACCCGAACAGTCAGGAGCTGCCATGCCCGCCGTCGTGATCGTCGGAGCCCAGTGGGGAGATGAGGGCAAAGGGAAGGCCACCGACCTGCTCGGTGAACACGTGGATTACGTCGTCAAACCCAATGGCGGCAATAACGCCGGGCACACCGTGGTGGTGGCGGGGGAGAAGTTCGAACTGAAACTGCTCCCCGCCGGCATCCTGTCCCCGCAGGTCACCCCGGTGATCGGCAATGGCGTGGTGGTCAACCTGGATGCGCTGTTCGAGGAGATCGACCTGCTTGAGGGGCGTGGCGTGGACACCTCCCGCCTGCGGATCAGCGCGAATGCGCATATCGTCGCGCCCTACCACCAGACCCTGGACCGCGTGACCGAACGATTCCTCGGCAAGCGCGCGATCGGCACCACCGGACGCGGGATCGGCCCCACCTACATGGACAAGGTGGGTCGCCTCGGGATCCGCGTTCAGGATCTGTACGACGAGTCGATTCTGCGCCAGAAAATCGAAGGCGCCCTGCGGCAGAAGAACGAACTACTGGTCAAGCTGTACAACCGGCGCGCGATCGAGGTGGACGAGATCGCACAGGCACTGCTCGCCCACGCCGAGCGTCTGCGTCCGATGGTCGTGGACACCACCCGTCTGCTCAATGACGCCCTCGATAGCGGCGAGGTGGTGCTGATGGAGGGTGGCCAGGCCACCTACCTCGACGTGGACCACGGCACCTACCCCTTCGTGACCAGCTCCAATCCGACTGCGGGCGGTGCCTGCACCGGCAGTGGCATCGGACCCACCCGCATCGACCGGGTGATCGGAATCGTCAAGGCGTACACCACCCGCGTGGGCGCCGGTCCCTTCCCCACGGAACTTTTCGACCAGTGGGGTGAGCGCCTGCAGAAGGTTGGCGGCGAAGTGGGGGTGAACACCGGTCGGCCCCGCCGCTGCGGCTGGTACGACGCGCTCATGATCCGTCACGCCGTGCGCATCAACGGTTTCACCGACATTGTGCTGACCAAACTCGATGTGCTCACCGGCATCGATGAGATCCCGCTGTGCGTCGGGTACGAGGTGGACGGGGTGCGGCACGACGACATGCCGATGACCCAGACCGAGTTCCACCACGCCACACCGATCTACGAGACGATGCCCGGCTGGAGCGAGGACATCAGCTCCTGCCGCAGCCTGGAGGACCTACCGGCAGCTGCCCGCAACTATGTGCAGCGCCTGGAAGAACTTGCGGGCTGCCGGATCAGTGCAATCGGCGTGGGTCCGGACCGGGCCGACACGATCGTGGTGCACGATCTGCTGCCCGCCGCCGCGGGCGAGTGACGATGGCGCGACGTCGCACCGACCCCGCCGCGGGCGCCGATGCACTCACAGCCTGGGCACTCGATCCCGACAGCGCGGGTCGCAGCGTGCTGGCTCCCGCGGTGCGCTACACCCTCGAGCTGCTGGCTGAGGAATCACCCGGCGGCGCCGTGGAGATTCGCGTGCCTCCCTACGCGGCCGTGCAGGCCATCGCCGGTACTCGCCATACGCGCGGCACTCCGCCGGCCGTTGTCGAAACTGATCCGCAGACCTGGCTGAGCCTCGCCTGCGGTGAGATGCACTGGCATGAAGCGCTGGCGGAGGGCCGCCTGGGCGCAAGCGGGGAACGCTCAGACCTCTCCGACCTTCTGCCGCTTCCGGGGCCGCGACGTCTCGTGCGCGGCCTGCGGGCGCAGGCGCCGACCGGGACGGGGAACGACGGGGTCGGTTCCGACGGGATGAGTACCGACGGAATGAGTGCCGACGGAATGAGTGCCGACGGGGGAGAGCCGCGATGAGCATCGCCGTTGAGATTGCCGTACAAGACCTGGCCGGCCTGGAAGTGGCCGCCGCTGCCGGCGCCGATCGCGTGGAACTGTGCGCTGATCTGGTGCGCGGCGGCGTGACCCCGCCGCTCGACCTGATCGCGGCCTGCACACAACGGGCTGCCGAGATGGCCGCGCGCGGGCAGGCACGCCCACATTTCGATGTGCACGTGCTCATCCGCTGCCGCGCGGAGCTGACCGACTTCCTGGGCCACCCCGAAGAGTTTGTGTTCAGCGCCGCGGAGATCGAGAGCATGACCCGGCAGGCCGCCGACGCCGTCCAGGCCGGGGCCGCCGGTGTGGTTCTCGGTGCTCTCACCGCCGATGCGCGCCTTGACCTGTCCGCCCTTGAACAGATGCGTGATGCCGCCCTGCAGGCCGGGCAGGAACAGATGCGGGGAGTCACCCTCACCCTGCACCGTGCCGTGGACACCCTGCCGGGCCGTGCGCAGCGCCAAGCCGCCGTCGAGGCTGTGATTCCGCTCGGCTTTCACCGAGTGCTCAGTTCCGGAGGGGCACAATGTGCCATGGACGGTGCCGGTGACCTCGCCGCCATGGTGGAGGCCTCCGCCGGTGTGGTCGATGTGTGCGCCGGTGGCAGCGTGCGCCCCGCAGACATTGCGGGGCTCGTCAAAGCTACCGGGATCAGCGATGTGCACCTCTCCGCGCGGCGCCGTCCCGGTGTGCAGCCCGCCCCCGGCGAGCCGAGCACCGACACCGATCCTGCCGTGGCCACGGCCGCCGTGGACGCCGCAGGAGCACTGTGACCAGCCCGACCGATCCCGCCCGACGAACACTCCACGAGATGCCCCAGACTGATCCTGAGCCCACCGCTGAGCAGGCTGCCACGCCTGCTCCTCAACCTGCCGTGGAGGCAGCCGCTGCACACGGCAGCGAAGAAACCACAGCGACCGCCCCGTCGTCGGCCCCTTCTTCGCACCCGCGCACCGACAGCCCCGCTGGTCATGCTGCTGCGCACCCCACGGCAAGCCAGACGGGAACAGCCCTGTACGTGCGCCGCGGTCGCACCCCCTCGCTCGGCTTCTGGGTGGTTCTTCTGCTGCTCATCACCTTCTTCGGTGGGGCGTTTGCGGCCGTGCTGATGGGTGTGATGGGCCTTGCCGCCATCATGAACGTGGCGATGCTCAGCGCCGTCGTGATCGGGGTTCCGCTCACCGCGATTGCGGCTCTCGTGGATAAGGTCCGTCACCGCTCCCGCTGAGGGGGAGCCCACAGCCTGACGTCCCGACACTGTGGCAGAATGGCACGGTGGCACGCGGTGATGGCTCCCTCTCCCACGACCTCCTCCCCGGCGAGAAGGGTCCCCAGGATTCCTGTGGGGTCTTCGGTGTGTTCGCCCCCGGTGAAGAGGTCGCCAAACTGACCTACTTCGGTCTGTACGCCCTGCAGCACCGAGGCCAGGAATCCGCAGGTATTGCGGCTTCCGATGGCCACCAGATCATGGTCTACAAAGACATGGGTCTGGTCTCCCAGGTGTTCGACGAGGCGTCGCTCGAGACCCTCCAAGGGCATCTCGCGATCGGGCATACCCGCTACTCGACCACCGGCGGTTCCATCTGGTGCAATGCCCAGCCCACCCTCGGTGCACGCCCCGATGGCACCGTGGCGCTCGCGCACAACGGCAACCTCGTCAACACCGGGGAACTGCTCGACCTGCTGGCTGAGCGCAACCACGACATGCGAAAGGGCGAGATTGCTCGCGGCAACACCACCGACACCGCGCTGGTCACCGCCCTGCTGAACACCTCCGGTCCCCTCGGCGAGGCCATCAAGGAACTGATGGGGCATCTGCGCGGCGCTTACTGCTTCACCGTGATGGACGAGAAAACCCTGTACGCGGCGCGCGACCCCCAGGGGATCCGCCCGCTGGTGCTGGGGCGCCTGGAGCGCGGCTGGGTGGTCGCCTCCGAAACCGCAGCCCTCGACATCTGTGGGGCGAGCTTCGTGCGCGAAGTGGAGCCCGGGGAACTGCTCACGATCGACGAAGACGGTCTGCGCAGCGAGCAGGTGCTCGAACCCAAGCCCAAGGGCTGCGTTTTCGAGTACGTGTACCTGGCCCGCCCCGATACTCGCATCGGTGGGCGCGCCGTGAATGACTCTCGGATCGCGATGGGGCGGGAACTGGCCCGTGAGCATCCCGTCGATGCTGACCTCGTGATCCCCACCCCGGATTCTGGAACCCCCGCTGCCATCGGCTACGCGCAGGAATCCGGCATCCCCTACGGCCAGGGCATGGTCAAGAACGCCTACGTGGGCCGCACCTTCATCCAGCCCAGCCAGACGATCCGACAGCTCGGGATCCGGCTCAAGCTCAACCCGCTGCGGGAAATGATCGAGGGCAAGCGCCTCGTGGTGATCGACGACTCCGTGGTGCGCGGAAACACCCAGCGCGCCGTGGTGCGGATGCTGCGCGAGAACGGCGCCGCCGAAGTGCATGTGCGCATCTCCTCCCCGCCGGTGCGCTGGCCCTGCTTCTACGGGATCGACTTCGCGACCCGCGCCGAGCTCATCGCCAACGGCCTGAGCCCCGAAGAGATCGCCCGTTCGATCGGTGCTGATTCCCTCGGCTACATCTCCCTGGAAGGCATGATCGCCGCCACGGAGCAGCTTGCCGAGCGCCTGTGCACCGCCTGCTTCACCGGCGAATACCCGGTGGAACTGCCCGATCAGTCCGCCCTCGGCAAGGGTGTGCTGGAACTACGCACCCAGCAGACCGTTGCTGTCCTTGAGGAGTCCCACGCATGAGCGCTGAGAACGCGCATCACCCCGGCGCCGCTGCGGAACCGACGGGGGAGGGGATCACCTACGCGAGCGCCGGAGTGGACACCGCCGCCGGCGACCGCGCCGTTGAGCTCATGAAAGCCGCGGTAGCCGCCACGCACGGCCCGACCGTGATGGGTGGAATCGGCGCCTTCGCCGGGCTCGTGGACGTCAGCGCGCTGAAGGACTATGAGCGACCTCTGCTCGCCTCCAGCACCGACGGGGTGGGAACCAAGATCGCGATCGCCCGCGCCCTGGATGTGCACGACACGATCGGCCAGGACCTCGTGGCGATGGTCGTGGACGACATCGTGGTGGTGGGTGCTCGCCCGCTCGCCATGACCGACTACATCGCCTGCGGCAGCGTCGTTCCCGAACGCATCGCCGACATCGTGCGCGGTATCGCGGAAGGCTGCCAGCGTGCGCAGTGCCCCCTGGTGGGTGGCGAAACCGCTGAGCATCCGGGGCTCATGGCCCCCGAGGACTACGACGTGGCGGGCGCCGCCGTGGGTGTGGTGGAAGCCGAGGCGATGCTCGGTGCGCACCGTGTTCGCGCCGGCGATGTGGTGATCGGCTGGGACGCCTCTGGCCTGCATTCCAATGGCTACTCGCTGGTGCGCGCCGTGGTGGAGCGCAGCGGTCTCGCGCTCACCGATCACGTGGAAGAGCTCGGCCGCACCCTCGGTGAGGAACTGCTCGAACCCACCCGCATCTATGCCGGTGATGTGGTCGCCCTTCTGGATGACCCGCAGGCCGGCCCCGCCCTGCACGCCCTGAGCCACGTGACCGGTGGTGGCCTCGCTGCCAACCTGGCGCGCGTGGTGCCGGCGGAGGTGGCGGTGCGCGTGGACCGCTCCACCTGGACGCCGCAGCCGATCTTCGATCTGGTGCGCCGCTGGGGCTCCGTGCCGCAGAAGGACCTCGAGGGCACCCTGAACATGGGGCTCGGTATGGTCGCCGTGGTCGCGGCCGACGGGGCTGAGGCTGTTCTGGCGCGTTGCGCTGAGCGGGGCCTGGGCGCGCGGGTGATCGGTGAGGTGCTCCCGGCCGACGGCCTGCCGGAGGCGTCCGGTGAGGGGCTCGAGTATGTGGTCCGCGGGGCTAAGGGCGTTGAGGGTGGCGCCGTCATGATGACGGGGCAGTACCCCGGCTGGGCCTGATGACTCGGCTACTGAGAGATCAACTCGGCCACTGCGCATCACCGGTACCGAGACTTTCCAGCCCTGAGACAGGGAGATCCCCAGCCCGTAGACAGCACAACGCCCCGATGCGGTACATCGGGGCGTAGGTACCGGCGGTGCCGTGCGACCTCAGCGGCGGAAGTCGTCCTCAGCCCAGTCGTCGTTCTCCTCGTCCCAGTCCTTCTCCGTGTCGGCGGAGGACTTGGCCTGGAGCTCGCGCTGTAGGGCAGAGAGGTCGGTCGGCGGGCTGTAGTACTTGAGGTCCCGTGCCACCTTGGTCTGCTTGGCTTTCTGTCGGCCACGACCCATGGATCTGACCCCCTGTGCGTCGGCGGCGGGCGTAGTGATGCCCGGAAGATGGCTGTGATTCGGGACCTGATATTACATGGTCACGGCGCCGAGGGGCGAACCTTCAGCGCGCAGGGTGTGCCGCGTGCGCCACATCGCACCGTGACGCGCGGGTGTATGCGGTCTCAGAAACCCTGCCTGTGCAGTCTGTGGGGCCCAGGCGGAGAGGGCTATGGGGCGACACGCGTAGCGTTCCGCCATTTGTTGCGATGCTGTGACGTCTGACATCTCAGTGATGCGATAAGGGCGCTTCGACCTATTTGCCCAGAATCGCAATGCAGGCAATCCGGTCGCCGAACAGCATTTTTACTCGGAGTTGGTCACCTGATGAGACAGTCCGGTCCCGCCATGCGCAGGATGGGCGGGCCAAACATGTCTGTTCGCCCCTCGTACTCACCTTCCGCGCAGACCAGGTGGGTACGATCGGGCATCTGCCACACCGGCAACCATCATCCGCCGCGAGGTGATGGAGCTCCTCGAAGGCAATAGCGGGCGCGAATCCGCTTCCGGCGCTGACGCTCACGGCGCCAACGACTCCTGAGCACCGCTTCTTCCGCTCACGATGCGCCTCCCGCCGGGGGACGCGCTGCGCGGTTCCTACGGTTGCGATGTGAATGCCCAGGCCCACCGCCTATGCTCAGCCCGTGAGCCCAGGCCCCGAGCGCACCCCCGACGGCGCCGATCGCATGACCGAGGACCCGATCCTCGGACCCGGCTGGATCAGCGAACGGATCGACCTGGGTGCTGACGAAGAAGGCCCGCTGCACGCCACGCTCGTGCACCGCCGTGCCGCCGAGGGCGCCCCTGACCGCGCACCGATCCTCGTGATGCACGGCTGGTCCGATTACGTCTTTGACCGCGAACTGCTGAACACCCTGGTTTCCGATGGGCATCCCGCCTGGGCCCTCGATCTGCGCAAATACGGCCGATCCCTGCGGCCGGGGCAAACCCCTACCGCGATCCACGATCTGCGGGAGTACGACGCCGAGATCGACGCCGCCCTGGACCGGATCGGACGCGACACGCCCCCGATCATCCTCGCGCACTCGACCGGGGGCCTCACCGCAAGCCTCTACGCCCAGCGCTACCCCGGCGCGGTGCGCGGTCTCGCCCTGAACTCGCCCTGGCTCGAAATGCATCTCGGCTCAGCTGTGCGCCGCCTGCTGACCGGCCCGGTCTGCCGGCTCGCGGCACGGCGCGGCGCGCGTCTCCTGCTCCCGCAGGGGAGCACCCACTATGCCCGCACCACGCACCGCGAGCACGGGGGCCGTTTCGAGTACGACCTCGAGCTCAAACCCCCGGGAGGGCATCCCTTCCCAGCCTGCACCCTGGCCGCCGTGCTGCGAGCGCAGGACCAGCTCCGCCGCGGGCCCGCCCTCGACATCCCGATCCTCGTGCTGTGTTCGACGCGAAGCCGCATCGGCCCCGTCTTTACCGAGTCGATGCGTCGCGCCGATGCGGTGCTGGATGTGCACTCCCTGCGCAGGGCGGCCAGACGCCTCGGGGAAGACGTGCAGATCTCGGCGATCGACGGGGCGCGTCACGATGTGTTCCTCTCCGATGCGGACGCTCGGGCTGCTGCAATGCGTACCTTGCGCACATGGCTCACAGAACTCGGCGAGCATCCCTCTACGATGGAGCCATGAGGCTGCTCTCGTAGGTGCAGGAGGTGGGGGAATGAAACCGGCAGCGAACGCTCGCGCACTGCGGGCGCAGGCAGTGCAGCTCCGTCGCGCGGCCGACAGGATTTCCCTGCTGCGTCTACGGATCACCAACACCTTTGCCCAGGGAACCGGTAGCGGCAACGAGCCGGCTCGAGAGATTTACACCGACCTTCAGCAGCGGTGGAACACGGTCCAGTACAGCGCCCTGGGGACGATCGGAACGACCCTGCGCCGCAGCGCGAAGGCCCTGGACAGCAGGGCGCTTGCGGCAGAACGCAGCAGCGGGCGGCGCCTCGGCGGTTACGCGGGTGCCGGTTTCCTCGGCAGCGGCCGGGAGGCAAGCGTGCGCGTGAGCGAGGTGGTCCGCTCCATCGGCGCAGATCACGGCGCCTCGATCGGCTGGCAGGTAGTTCTCTGCGACGGTGGCCTTGCTCCGCTGAGCCAAGACCGGTTCATGCCGAGGATCGTCGAGGCAAACGCTGGGTCCACGGCGGCAACGCCGGAAGAGCCCGCAGAGTAAATGCAGGGGCCGCGGCTGAGGAACAGGGAGCCCCAGACGCGGGAACCCAGACGCGGCAACCCAGACGC
>JAEWEZ010000169.1 GCA_023389045.1 Actinomycetes bacterium | reverse complement strand
GTGCCGTCGAGGTCAAAGACGGCGATCGCGGTGTCGGATTCGGTCAGGGCCGGGGCGGGACGCTCGGCGCGGGCCTTGAGCTGGGCCTTGCGACGAGAGTAGGCCTTGGTCAGTTCGGTGACGGCCGGCAGGTGCAGGTCCTGGAAGTAGCTGCGCCAGTCGATCGTGGTCACGTCAAAGTCATGCTCGGCGAGGAACGAGGCGGGCAGTTCCTCACGCAGCGCCCGGGTGTTGGCGTCGTCGAAAACCATCTCGGTCTTGGTGTACTGGCGGTACAGCTCGATGTACTTGCGCAGCAGCGACAGTCCCGAGGTGGCCTTGTGCAGGGAGGAGGTCCACTCGCGGGTGCGGCGGGTGGCGGGCAGGCGGCGCACCACGCGCTGCCCGAGCCGGGCGGCGATCTCCTTGGCGCGGAAGCGTTCTTCGACCAGCTGCACCTCGGGGAAGGTCCAGGTGGGCACCTCGATCGGGCGGCCCTTATCGTCCTCCAGCGGATGCTCCTGGAAGTAGCCCTGCACCGCGGAAACCATGCCGTGGAAAGGCAGCGGGTTGGAGGTGCCGGAGACCACCTGGAAGTAGGCGTCATCGCCGCGGCGGCTGGTTTCCTGCGTGGCGAGGGCGACAATCACGTTCACCACGAAGTCGACGGGGATGATGTCGAGGATCGAGTCGGCCAGGCCCGGGAACTCCTGCAGCACGCCTTTGCCGTAGGCCATGATCAGCGGGTCGGCCACCTTGTAGCCGTCGATCCAGCCGGGGAAGGGGCGGCGCAGCGCGGATTCGATGATCGAGGGGCGCACGAAGGAGACGCGGTGGCCGGCATCGGCCCACATTTCTTCGGCAACGCGCTCGGCCATCGCCTTGGTGAAGGTGTAAATGTCGGTCCAGCCGAGGGACTGGGCGCGGGTGCGGCCAAAGTCCACCAGGCGCTCATCCACCCAGGCGCGGCGGGCTTCTTCAGCGGAGGCAGCCACAGCCTTCGGGCCCATCGTGGCGGCGTTTCCGCGGGCTTCGCGCAGGTGGGAGCGCAGGTTTTCGGGCCGACGGGACTCGGCATCCACGCGGGTGCGGGCAGCGAGGGCAGCGTCGAACTCGGCTTTCCAGTCGACGTCGTGCACGAGGCGCCCCTCCTGGCGCAGCCCCTTGGAGATTCCGCCTACGTAGGCGGTGGACACGTGGATCACGTGCGGGTCCTGCCCGGAGGCGAGTAGCGCCTCGTACAGGTTGCGGGCGCCGCCCACATTGGTGCGGAAGGCTTCGTCGATCGGCGGGTCGAAGGAGACGGAGGAGGCCGAGTGGATCACCGTGTCGTAGTGCTCGGTGAGTTCGGGCATGGCGGTCAGGTCGCCTTCGAGCACATCGACCCGCTCCGCGACCGCTTTCTTGACCTCCTCGGCGCCAACGCGCTCAGCCCAGGAGCTAAAGACGGGCTTACGCAGCAGGCTCTCGAGGCGCTTACGGCCGGTCACCGATCCCTTGGCACGCACCAGCACGGTCACGTGCACATCCGTGGTTTCGAGCAGGGACTGCAGAACGGCCTGCCCCAGGAAGCCGGTCACACCGGTCAGCAGGATGCGCTGGGCACCCTGCGGGCGGGAGGTCGACGGGGTGCTCTGGCGGGCGGTGTCGTCTGCGGGAGTGGTCGGCATGGAGTCCCCTCGGTTTGCGGTCGGGCTGGGTTGATCTGTTGTGGCTTTCCCGTGGTCGACGCGTGATGCGCTTCGTCACGAGCGGCACACTGCGGTGGCGTTTTCCCCAGGTCACGATGGACTCATGCGAGATCGGGCCGAGCCGCGTCCCAGCGCTGGTCAGGGCGGCGCTAGTGTATCGTAGCCGCCATGCACAGGGTCCTGATCACTGGAGGAACGGCGGGCATCGGGGCCGCATTTGCGAAGGCTTTCGCTGCCCGAGGCATCGACCTGGTTTTGGTGGCACGCAGCGAGGAGCGTCTCGCGCAGGCCGCCCATGATCTGAGCGCTGAATACGGTGTTCACGTCGAAACCGTGAGCGCGGATCTCTCCGATCGTGAGGCTCAGCAGACGGTGGCCGACCGACTCGAGTCGGACACCAACCCCGTCGACATCTTCGTGAACAATGCTGGTTTCTCCGTGCGCGCGAGCCTGCTTGCCGAGGATCTCAGCGAGCATGACCTCGGTTTCGAGGTCATGTGCCGGGCCGTTCTGAAGCTCGGTGGCGCGGCAGGCCGGGCCATGTCCCGCCGTGGCCGCGGCTGGATTATCAACGTCGGTTCGGTCTCGGGTGCCGTCACCCAGAACAACTACACGGCCATCAAGGCCTGGGCGAACAACTACTCAGAGTCGCTTGGTGTTCAGTTGCGCGGCACCGGTGTGCAGGTCACGCTGCTCATGCCGGGCTGGGTGCGCACCGAGTTCCACTCCCGTGCCGGCATTAAAGGCTCCTCGATTCCCGATCCGCTGTGGATCGACGCAGACCTGCTCGTGAAGGAGTGCCTGCAGGATGTGGCGCGCGGGAAAGCCGTGTCGGTGCCGACGACCCGCTGGAAGCTCATCATGGCTGTTCTTCGCTCCACCCCGCGTCCGCTGGTGGCGGGGCTGAGCGCTGTTCTGTCCCATCGTCGTAGCAAGGAGCGCTAATCCCGTGGCCCCCAGGGACACGTCTCGACCCGATCGCAACGACCGCACCCCTCAGCCGGGGCGGCCGCAGCCCGAGGAGGTTCCGACGGGAGCCTCACCCGAGGACGCCGCTGCCGAGCGTCCCCTGTCGCTCTCGGCACGTTCCCGAGGTCAGGGCTGGGATGTTCCCGAGGCGGATCTCGCGAAGTACACCTCGCGTGTGCGCGCCGCCGCGCGTTTCGTGCTGCAGCGGATCGTCTTCCGGGCGGTCGTGCGCTCGGCCGTGACCCCGTCCTCGCAGGTGCACCGTCGAGTGCGTAGCGTGCGCGGCCCGTACCTGCTGGTTGCCAACCACACCAGCCACCTGGATGCGCCGCTGCTCGCGCAGAGCCTGCCGTGGTCGCAGGCACGTTTCCTCTCCACCGGGGTGGCTGCTGACTACTTCTTCAAGGTCTGGTACCGCCGGATCTTTGTGCGTCTTCTTTTTAATGCTTTCCCGATTGACCGTGACGGTTCCCGACGTAACTCGGGAACGTCCCGTCGACTGCTGCGTTCCGGCGTTCCGGTGCTCGTGTTCCCGGAAGGCACCCGCCAGCGCACCGGCCGCATGGGAGAGTTCAAGCCGGGGGCTGCGGCTCTCGCGATCGGCGTGGGGGTTCCGGTGATCCCGGCGGCGATTATCGGCGGGTACGAGGCCATGCCGAAGGGTCGCAACTGGCCGGTCAAGGGTAAACCGCCGGTGGGAGTGGTTTTCGGGGAGCCGCTGATCGCCCGCCCGGGGGAGTCTGCCGTGGACTTCACCACCCGTATCCGCGAGAGGGTCGCGACCCTCTATGACACCCATCGTGATGAGATTCTTGGCGCCCGCACCGAGACCGAAGGAGAAAAAGCATGAGCGCATCGCCGATGAGCGCCGCTGACGTCAAACGCCACAAGTGGTGGGGTTGGGGCCTGGACGACGTTTCCTTCAACTGGCGTAACAAGCCCGGCTTCAACCCGCTGGCCAAAGAGGTCATCGGGATGGACCTGACCACCATGCCGGAGCCCGTCGAACCGCAGCTGAGCGACTTCACGGTGCCGAAGAGCATCCTGCCGAACGCCGCAAGCGAAGCCCTGAGCGGCATCGTCGGTGAGAAGAACCTGCTGGTGGACGACGAAATGCGGGTCGTGCACTCCTTCGGGCGCTCCCTGCCGGACCTGTTCCGCGTGCGCACCGGCGAGTTCAGCCGCATCGTGGACGCGGTGGTCTACCCCGGCAGTGAAGACGAGGTGCGCAAGGTCCTCGAGGTCGTCCTCGAACATGACCTGGTGCTGATCCCCTACGGCGGCGGCTCCTGCATCTCCGGCTCGGTCACCCCCGATGTGGACGAGAAGCGCCCCGTGCTCACCCTGAACCTGGGGCGTATGCGCAAGGTGCTGGAGATCGACGACACCTCCATGCTGGCCCGCATCGAAGCCGGCGCCTACGGCCCTGACCTGGAAGAACAGCTGAACGACCTCGGCTGGACCCTCGGGCACTTCCCCGATTCATTCAACTACTCCACGCTTGGCGGCTGGGCGGCCACCCGCTCTACCGGCATGCAGTCAGACCGCTACGGCGACATCGAGGACATCGTGCGCGCCATGCGCGTGGTGACCCCGAAGGGTGTGGCTGTGACCCGCCCGCATCCGGGCCGCGACTCCGGCCCGAGCGTGCACGAAATGCTGCTGGGCTCTGAGGGCCGCCTCGGCGTGATCACCGAATGCACCGTCCAGGTGCATCGCCGCCCCGAGGTGCGCCAGGTGATCGCCTACATGTTCCCCGACTGGGAGCACGGCATCCGCGGCATGCACGCCATCACCCGCTCCGAGGTGAGCCCCGTCTTCGCACGCCTCTCGGACGGCCCCGAAACCAAGTTCAGCCTCGCTCTGGTCAAGGAACCCGAATCGACCAAGAGCAAGGTGATGGCGAAGGTGCAGGACGGCCTGTTCGCTTTCCTGCGCTCCCGCGGCTGGGACACCAGCATCGAAATGTGCATCGCCTATGTCTGCTTCGAGGGCAGCAAAGAGCGCGTCGAGCGCGAAAAAGGCGTGGTCAAGCGGATCGTCGGCTCCAATGGCGGGATCACGCTCGGCGCTGGCCCGGGCGCGGTGTACGACCAGAAGAAGTTCGATACCCCCTACCTGCGTGACTTCCTGCTGAACTACCAGGTCTTCGGCGACGTCTGCGAAACCGGCGCCACCTGGTCGAACATCAACAAGGTGCACTCGCGCGTGTACGACGCGTTCTACAAGGCCCGCGAAGGCGCTCGCCGCCGCGGCTTCATGTTCTGCCACATGTCGCACAGCTACCACGGCGGGGCCTGCCTCTACTTCACCTTCGCGGTTCCCTTTGACGATGACGCGACGGCGCTCGATGAGTACTACACGGCCAAGAACGCTGTGCAGCAGGCTTTCATCGACCTTGGCTCCGGCGTCTCCCACCACCACGGTGTGGGCACCGAGCACCGCCCCTGGATCACCGATGACCTCGGCGAGGTGGGCGCGGACATGGTCCAGGGCCTGTTCGAGCACATGGATCCGGGCCGCAACATGAACCCCGGCAAGGTTCTCCCCTGAGCGGGCACAAACCCACGAGCGTCGGCGCCACCCCGCTGGGGGCGGGCGCCGCCGCCGGTGTGTGGGTGCTTCGGCATGGCCAGTCCCTCGCCAATGTCGCGGGCGTGATCGTGTCGGCTCCCGGTCCGCGCGCCATCATCGAGGTGGGGCTGACGGAGCTGGGTCGCGAGCAGGCGCGGCAGGCAGCGCTCGGCGCCGCCCGCGATCACGGGATGGGGCCGACGGTGCGGTTGCTGAGCAGCGATTTTGCGCGTGCCCTGCAGACCGCCGAGGAGTTCGGGTCGGTGCTCCAGGCGCCGACGCCGTTGGTGCGCGAAGGTCTGCGGGAGCGTTTCTTCGGACGGTACGACGAGGGCCCGGCCGATGCGTATGAGCGGATCTGGGTGCTCGACCATGAGCGGGCCGCCCAGATCGACGAGGTCGAAGACGTCTGCGCGGTAGCGGCGCGCGTGGCCCGGGTGCTCACCGAGGCCGATGATCTCCTGCGCGAGGACCCGTCGGCCCCGGTAGTGCTGGTAGCGCACGGTGACGTTTTGCAGATTGCGCTGGCCCTGGCCTCGGGGATGGACCCCTATGACCACAGGCAGGTGCCTCATCTGGGCAATGCCGAACTGCGTCGGCTCGGCCCGCACCGGCCTGTGGTCACGGAGTAAGGATCGCTCAGGCGTTCAGTACCTTCAGCATGCCAGGGAGGTCCTCGGCGAGGTTCTCGCTCCACAGCCCGAAGTCGTGGGTGCGTCCGGGCAGCAGCTTGAAGTCGTTCGCGATGCCCTTGGCGTCGAGCGCCTCATGGAAGCGGGTCATGTTCGGGTGCACGGCCGCTTCGATGGTGTCGGCCACGAGGGTGCCGAACTTCTTCTCGAGCTGCTTGGCGATGTCGGGGTTCTTCTCGAGGTCTTCGAGGAAGTCGTTCCAGGCGCCGTCTCCGGTGCGCAGGAACACGCGCTTTCCGCGGTAGCGCTCGAGGTTCTCCATCGGGTTGTAGCCGCGGGCGATCCGCGGGTACGGCAGCGGACCCCAGGTGGAACCGGGCAGGTTCGAGGTGGGCCGCTTGGCGAATTCGAAGACGGGGGAGAAGTAGATCGCGGCGCGCACCGCGGCACCGTCCGGGGTGGCCGGGTTGCAGTCGGCCGGGCCGGAGTAGGAGCTCACGGAACGGAAGTGACCCCAGTAGCGCTGGCCGAGGGCGAGGGCGCCCCAGCCGCCCATGGAGAGGCCAGCGATGGCCATACGTTGCGGGTCGGTGCGGAAGTTCGCGTGGATGAACGGCAGCACCTGCGTCATGATGAACGACTCCCAGCCGGCTTTGCGGCCGGGCAGGGGGAAGTTCGCGTTGGAGTAGAAGGAGCCGGAGCCGCCGTCGGGCATCACCACGATGACGTCGTGCTTCGCGGTCTGCTCCACCACACCGCCTTTTTCGGTCCAGTTGGTGTAGTCACCGCCCTGGCCGTGCAGGAGCAGCAGCATCGGGTAGCGGCGATCACCGGAGGTGGCGTAGCTCGGCGGGAGCGTGACGCGGATATTCGGGTTGAAGGTCTGCACCACTCCGCCGGTATCGACGGTGACGTCCACGCTGCGCATCTCGGGAAGGTCGGTGGTCTTCAGGATGTGCAGGCCGCCGGCGTCTTTGAGGTCCCCGACGGCGTGGGCACTGGCGCCACCGAGGGCGACCAGGGGCGCGAGGGTGGCGGCGCCCAGCAGGAGGGAGCGGCGCGACGGGGTGAGGGCGGGGGTGCGATGCATGCTTTCTGCTCCTGACATAGACAGGCCCTGCGGGAGTGGCTGCGAGGCATGAAGGGGACTGCACGGGATGCGTGCGCGATGAACTTCCTTGGGGCTCGCGCTGCATCCCGGCTGAGCGGTTAGTGTGTCCCGGGTCTCATGCAGATCCAAGACCTGCAGCGTGTGCCGGCGTGTCGCAACCCTGCGGTAATCGGTACAAAAGTGCTGGCCGTTGGCATTAAGTGCTGGCCTATGGCACGAAAGAAGGGCCGCCGCCCCCGAGGTCAATCCGGGGACGACGGCCCTGCGTCAGGATCGAGAACCCGGCTCAGTGGTTCAGAACCGCCATCATGCCGGGGAGGTCCTCAGCCAGCGCGGGCGCCCACACATTCCAGTCGTGGGTCTTGTGCTCGAGCACCTTGTAGTCATGGTCGATGCCCTTGGCGCGCAGTGCCGCCACGAAACGCTCATTGGTCTGGCGCACGGCCAGTTCCTGGATGTCCGCACCGATGCGCTTCGCCTGCTCGACCACCTGGCCGAAGGCCTCCGGCAGGGAGGTCTTCAGCAGGTTGATCTCGGGCATGGTGCCGGTGCCGCAGCGCAGGAAGAGACGCTTGCCGCGGTAACGGTCGAGGTTGTGCACCGGGTTGTAGCCGTAGGCGACCTTCGGGTTGACCTCATTGCCCCAGGTCGCGCCCGGCAGGTTGGCGGTGGTGAAGTACTTGAGGGCATCCGCGGCGGGGCCGCCCCAGATGATCGCCTGGACCGCGCCGGCGGCGATCTTCTGCTGTACCGGCTGGTCTTCCACCAGGCAGTCGGCCGGGCCGGAGTAGGCGCTGATGGAGCGGAAGTGGCCCCAGTAGCGCTGGCCGAGGGCGAGAGCGCCCCAGCCACCCATCGACAGACCGGCGATCGCCATGCGCTGCGGATCGGTGCGGAAGTTTTCGTGCACGAAGGGAAGTACCTGGTTCATGATGAACGTTTCCCAGGCGGCTTCACGGCCGGGCAGCGGGAAGTTCGCATTGGAGTAGAAGGAACCGCCGCCACCATCGGGCATGACCACGATGACCTCGTGGCGCTCGGTCTGCTCGATCACGCCGCCGTGGTTCGTCCAGTCCTGGTAGAAGCCGAAGCCGCCGTGCAGGAGCAGCAGGACGGGGTAGCGGCGGCCGGGGTTGCTGGCGTAGCTCGGGGGAACCGTGATCCGGATCGAGGGCGGGAAGGTGCGGATGCGCGGGGTTTCGACGCGCACATCGGTGGTGCGGATATCCGGGTGGTGCCACTGGCCGATGATGTGCAGCCCGCCGGCATCGCGGAGGCCGGGGTTGGCGCTCGCGCTGGCGCCGCCGAGGGCAACGAGCGGGGCAACGGCTGCAGCGCCGAGGAGGAGGGAACGGCGAGACGGTGTGGAGGGGATGGGCAGGGCCATGGGTGAACTCCTGACGAGCCGCGGTTGGAAGGGATGGGTGCCGTGTGTGTCGCCCGGTGACGCGGCGCACAGCGGTACCGCTCGGGAGTGTTCACCGCTTCTCGTCACAGCACCAGAAATGCAGGTCGCAGCGGCGTGTTGCTAAAACGTGACCTCTGGGACCAAGGTTTAGGGCAGTGGGACTCAGGTGCCGACGCAGGTGCTCTGTTCCGACGAAAGGGCGACGGCGAGCGTGCACGCATGGGGGTGAGATCGGGAGGGGTGCGGCATCCGGTGCGCGGGCTGCGGGCGCGGGGTTTAGATGCAGGGTTCGCGTGCAGAAGTTCAGGCAAAGAAAAGGCCCCGCGTCATTGAGGGGCCTTGACGTCACGCTATCGGATGACGCCTGCGCTATGGGTCACGATCGGATCACATCGTGGGACGGGGTTGCGGTGCGGGCTGTTATTACCTGCAGGTAAGGCTTGTTGTGCATCTGCCTGTATCGGTGTGTGAGATGCGGGGACAGCGGTGCCTGTCTGTCGATGTCGGTCCTATGAGCTCAGCGGCTGGTTGCGAGAGATCGCCGCTGTGGCGGGAATGCTCTGTTGCGCCCTCGGCGCCAGGGTTATCGATATAACGAAGACCCCGCCACCTGGTGGTGGCGGGGCCTCGGGTGGGGCGCGCCCGGAGGGATTCGAACCCCCAACCTTCTGTTCTGGGGTCTCGGCTCCACGACCTGCGCTTATGTTGGTTGACGCGGCATAATCGAGGGCCATGATGTCAGCAGCTTGGTCACAGACGATCACGGAATGGGGCGAGACGATGCAGGCCGGTGGGGTGCCGGCCACAACGCAACGGACACGGCGGGAGCACGTGCAACGCTGCGCGAGGGCCGGCGGCTGGTCCACGCCGGCCGAGGTGACGGGGGAGGGCCTCGTGCGGTGGTTCTCGCGGCAGCAGTGGGCACCGGAGACGCGGCGGGGGCACAGGAACACGCACCGGGCGTTCTGGCAGTGGATGGTGGCCACGGGCCGGCGGCAGGACAACCCTGCCGACGCGCTGCCTCGGGTGAGGGCGACGACCGGGGTGCCGCGCCCGGTCGATGACATTGCCTATCGGCAGGCGATCGCCTCGGCAGCGCCTCGGGTGCGGCTGATCCTGCGATGTGCGGCCGAGACCGGCCTGCGGCGGGCGGAGATCGCCCAGATCCATCGGCGGGATCTGCTGCAGGATCTCGGCGGCTGGTCGCTGATCGTGCACGGGAAGGGTGACCGGGTGCGTGTGGTGCCGCTGCCGGCGGGCCTTGCCTCGGTGATCCGTGAGCAGTGCGAGCGATGGGGCTACATGCTGCCCGGCGACGATGACGGCCACCTGTCCCCTCAGTACGTGGGCAAGCTCGCGGCGGCAGCACTGCCGGACGACTGGACACTGCACAGCCTGCGGCATCGGTTCGCCACACGGGCGTACCAGCTCGACCGGGACGTGTTCACCGTGCAACAGCTGCTCGGGCACGCCTCGCCGGCCACCACGCGCCGCTACGTCGCTCTGGACACGTCCTCGATGCGCTCCACGGTCGAGCGGGTGGCGGCCTAGTCCTCGTGGCCGGTGGGCGGGGTGTTCGCGGCGGCTAGGCCGTGAGCGCCGGCGCCGAGGATCGACGCGGTGAGGCTGATCCACAGTGGCGCGGATTCCTCGGTGATCACGCCGTAGAACACCAGCAGGGGCACGACAGCGGCGGCGACGATGTACAGCCAGCGGCGGGTCTTCGGGTCGGTGATGATGCGGGCGGGGTTGCCGTTGCGGGCGGGGCCGGCCTTGCGGTAGCGGTTCACGGGATTGTGTCCTCTCGGGGTGGGGATTCCAGGGCGTGCAGCCGCCGGAAGATCTCGGAGTGCTTGCGATCGGTCGCCTCGCGCTCGGTGCGCATGTCGGCGCGGAGGTCGGCGAATCGCTGGTTATTGTTCCGGTCCATGTCGGATACGGCCCGCTCGATCCGGGCGAGGCTGTCTTTCGCGCTGCTGCCGTGGTTCGGGGTGAGCTGGGTGGCGGCGTGCTCGGCGGCATCCTTGGTTTCGGTCAGCAGCGGCTTGATCTTCGCGCGCCACGCGACCACGAGGCCGGCCACGGCGGTGATGATCCCGGCGCCCACCACACCGAGCACGCCCAGGAGAGCGGCCAGCATCGCGGCCACTTCCTCGGGAGTGTCCAGCGTGGGCGGCATCAGCGCACAGGCTCGGTCCAGGCGGCTGCCCAGGTGGCGGGGCCGATCTTGCCGTCCACGGGCAGGCCCTTGGACTTCTGGAACTGCCTCACCACCTTCTCGGTGGTCTTGCCGAACCGGCCGTCAGCGCCGCCGGCGGAGGCCAGCTCAGTCCAGCCTCGTTCGATCATGCGCTGCTGCCAGCGGGCGAGGCCATGGGAGCGCCAGCGCCCGTTGACCTTCTGCACGTCGGCCGGCACGAGGGTGTTCAGGCCCTTACCGGACACCGAGGTGATGGGGCCGCCGGCGGGGCCGTAGTAGCACATGAGGCCGCGCCGGCGGGGCAGCGGGAACGCGGGGGCCTTCGCCGGGACGGGCACCTTCGCCGGGGCCGGCTTGGTCTTGGTGCCGCGTGCCAGGCGGTCCAGGCGGGCGAGATCGTAGGTGCCGGGGCAGGCGGTAACCGAGCCGTTCACATCGCGGTGCCGGACCAGGGGCAGGTCCCCGTGCCGACCCCGGATCTCGCGGATCAGCTGCGCCACGGTCTCGTAGGTGGAGTCCTGCTGCCTCGGGTCGCACTCGATGCCGATGCTGTCGGCGTTGCCCCCTCGGGCGTGCCAGGCGACGACGGACTCGGGCACGAGGCGGTAGACGGTGGTGCCGGAGACCACGTAGTGCGCGGAGACCTTGGAGCGGCGGTTGCAGAGCCAGGCGACGACGCCGGCGAGGGTGCCGGGAGTCTTGGGGTCGTTCCAGTGGTGGATGACGATGCGGCGGATCTTGGAGGTGCGTACGGAGCGGTTCGGGGAGGTGCGGGAGGTGGTGATCGCGAGTGCCATGACGGGGGCTCCTAGGCGGTGGTGGCGATGGTGGAGATGTGGACAAAGCTGGGGGCGCTGGGGCCGGAGAGGTAGGTCACGACCATGCGGCCCTGGTGGGATGCGCTGCTGTTGATCGCGAGCAGGGCGACGGAACTGCCCGAAGCGGCGGCGGTGAACTGCTTCGCCATTACGTCCTGTGCTGCGTCGGGCAGGACGGCGACCACGCTGCCGGCCGCGCCGGAGCGCACCATGCCGTCGATCTGAATGCCCACCGAGGTGCGGCGGACGCGGAGGCCGCTGTAGTAGCCGCCGCCGCCGCTGTACGCCTGCCAGCCGTTGGTGAGTGCGAGGGTCACCCATGGATCGGGGGTGAGCTCATCGAGCAGCGCCTCTAGGGCGCCGAGGCGGGCGACCATGCCGGCCACGGTGTCGGGGTCGCCCTCGGGCACGGCGCCGGTGGCGGCGACGATCGCGGCGTCGCGGGCGGCGATCACGCGGGCGAGCTGCAGGGACCAGGCGGGCACGACCGAAAGTGCGTCCTGGTCGTGGATCACGGGCAGGCCGTACAAGTTCTCCATGGGGTGTCCTCTCAGGCGGCGGGGCCGACCCGCGCCGCGTTGTAGATGTGGTTCGATGCCACGCCGTCCAGGCGGGCGAACGTCACGTCCTGGTAGGGCTGCATGCCGGCGAAGGTGAGCGGCTGCGTGCCGATCATCTGGTGGGGGGCGAGGGTCAACTCGACCCACTGGTCGGTGGTGTCCACGGCCAGCTCGATGCGGCCACCGAGCAGCACGTGGCCGGCGGGGATCCCGTAGGGCAGGCCGACGATGTATACCTCGGCGAGAGTGCGTGCCACACCGCAGGCGAGCACCTCGCGGATGATCGACCCGGACTGGTGGGGGTAGCGGGATAAGTTCATACGGAGCGCGGGCAGTGACGGCGGCAGGTCGGTGGTCGCGTCGAGGATCGCCTGCGCGAGCGCCATGGCGGGCGCGTACATCGCCCCGGACACGTTCAGCTCGCCGAGGGCCTGTGAGGTGGTTGCCCGGGTGTACTCGACACGGTGGGAGTCGATCTGCAGGGCCTGCCCAGGGTCGGCGCGTCGGCCGAGCGTCACGGAGCGCTCAGCCTCGGCATAGTCCTCGGCGGGGGCAAGCTTCTGCGTCGTGAAATGCTGCGCGACGGTCACGGTGGACACGCCGGTGTCCCACGCCTCGGCGCGCTCGATGTCCTCGATGCCGGCGGCGTCCAGCAGCCCGAACGGATACCAGGTGCCGTCCTGCGCGAGCACCTGCGGCTGGTTGCGCTGCAGGTATCGCCTGTTCGGCTCGGCGATGCCCCGAACAGTCACGCGACCGGTGCCGTTGGTGACCAGGTACCCGTGAGGCACCTGCATGGTCTGGTCGAGCACCTCCCACGCGGAGCGGTTGTCCACGTCCAGGGGGATCACCTCGCCACCGGGCATGCCGTCCGAGGTGACGGTCAGGGGTCCTTCCATGTGCTCGGCAGCGAGGGCGCGCACTCGGTTGTACCGGGCGGCGGGGGTCTCGCGGGGCCAGGGCTGCGCACCGATCTTCATGCGCTGCAGCACGCCCACGGAGTCGGTCGCGGTGATGGTGTGCCGGGTGACGCCGGTCAGGTCAGCGGGCGTGCGGACGCGCTCACGGGGGTGCTCCACCACGCCGTCGATCACACCGCGGAACAGCAGCACGGGGCTGGAGTCCGTGTAGCGGTTCAGCTCATCGTGGGTTTCGGTGCGCACACCGTGGAGGGTGACCACCGAGCCGATGCGGGGCAGGGGCATGCGGGAGGTGGCGGGGCGGATCATCCCGAAGGTGAGGGAGGTTGCGCCGGTGTGATCGAGCACGGTTTCGCGGCCCCACTCGATCACGATGCCTTCGCCGAGCACCACGGGGGCCGGGGCCGCGTCGGGGGACGACGGCAGCAGCTCGCCGTCCACGCGGATCGCCAGGTCGGTGACGCTGATCATCGGGCCACCACCAGGCGGGAGCCTGCGGCAGCAGCGGTGCGCTGCTTCGCCCTGACGATCGCTCGCTCGATCTTCGCGGCCATAGCGTCATCGAGAATGCCCTGCACGGTAACGTGCACATCGCCCTCGCGGATAGTCACGCCGCCGCGACCGGCGCCGGCCAGGCCGAGGCGGGGCACGCCGAGCTGCGGGGTGCGGGGCACCTCGACCAGATCACGCATCGCGGCAGCGGCACCGGTCTGCATGCGGTCGATGCCTCGCACGAAACCCTCGCCGGTCCAGCGGCCGACCTGCAGCATCACGCGGGACGGGGAGGCGATGCCTAGCCGGGACTTGATAGCACTCACGGCACCGCCGGCGAGGTTGCTGGCCTTGGTGCGGAGTGCGCTGCCCATGGAGCCGACGCCGTTGATCAGACCTTGGATCAGGTCGCGGCCAGCGGAGCGGAGCAGGTTACCGAGGTTGCCGAGGGCGGATCGAATGTTGCCGGGGAGGGCTCGCACCGTGGACAGCAGGCCGGAGACACGGCCGGTTACGCCGGAGACCAGGTTCTGGAACGCGGTAACGGCGGCGGTTTTGGCCTTGGTCGCTGCATCGGAGATCGAGCTGCGGATCGAGGACATGAACCCGGTCACCTTGGACACGAGGCCGCTAATGAACCCGGTCACGGCCGACACGAGTGTGGACACGGCGTTGGTGACGGCGCCTCGGGCTGCCTCGAACCCATCGGTGAACAGGCCGCGCACCTCGGAGACCTTGGTGCCGGTCAGGCTGGCGATCCAGGTGAGGCCCTGCTCGATCACACCGCGCACGACGGTGATCACGCCGGTCACGATCTGCTGCACGCCCTCCCAGGCGCCGGACCAGTCGCCTCGGAGCAACGCGGCGACGGTGGTCAGCACGCCGGTGATGATCTGGATAGCGCCGCTGATCTGTGCGACCAGGGCACCGAAGATCCCGACGACCAGGGGCAGTAGCCAGTCGATCGCGGGGCCGAGGATGCCGATGATCGTGGTGGCGATCGAGACCAGCGGGGGCACCATGGCGAGCACCATCGGTGCGAGGGTCTGGAACGCGGAGACGACGGCGGGGATCACCACGGCGGCGATGTTCCCGAGGATGGGGAGCAGCTGTCCGAGCACGCCGAGCACTGCGGGGATCACGGTCGCGGCGATCTGCGCCATGATCGGGAGCACGGTCGAGACTGCCGAGACGATCAGGGGGAACACGGTCTGCCCGAGGGACAGCAGCGTGGGCAGGAACCCGATCACGGCCTGCCCGATGCTCATCAGGTGGGGGAGGACAGCGGAGAGCACGCCCTGCAGCGGGCTGGCACCGCCGGCGACGCCGAGGAACCCGGACAGCAGCTGACCGAGCATCGGGGCGACGGTGGAGATCGCCCCGGAGATCTGCGGCCCCACCACGTCAGCGAACGCCTGTAGGCCGGGCATCACACTGCCCGTAACAAACGTCAGTAGGGTGGTGAGCAGCGGCAGCAGCAGCATGCCGACCTGCGAGACGAAGTTGCCCCACTGTGCGGTAAGGATCGAGACCTGCCCAGCGAACGTGCCGGTCTCGCGGCCGAAGTTGCCCTGAGCATCGGCCGACTGGTCCATGATCAGGGCGAGGGTCGCGGCCTGTTGCGCCTGCGTCGAGAGCGCGCCACCGGTCTTTTGGAACCCCAGCTCGGCGGCCTTCGCGTCGATCGCGGCCTGCGTGAGCGAGATCCCGTACTTCTCGATGGGGTCACGCTCGCCCTTCAATGCGGACGACAGGGCACCCACGGCCTCGGCGGTGGAGCCACCGAACATGGAGGCGAGGTCGGCACCGAGGCCCATCAGCTCGTTGGTCTTGCCGCCCAGCTCGTCCATGCTGGTGCCACCGTTCTTCAGCTGCGTGCCGATCACGGTGGCCAACTCGTTGTACTCGTTCTGCGTGAGACCGAGGGCGGTGGCGGCTTCCTTCGCGTAGCCGTGCATCACGCCGGCCTGCCCCTTGAACACGCTATCGACGGCACCGGCGGACTGTTCCAGGTCGCCGGCTGCCTTGACGCCGGCGACACCGAGGCCGATCAGGGCGCCGCCGGCCACGGTGGCAGCGCCGAGGGCTGCGCCACCGAGGCCCTTCATCAGCCCGGTCAGCTTGCTGGCCTTGCCCTCAGCCTGCCCCATCGCGCTCACGGCGCCCTTGGCGTCGCCGAGGATGCGCACCGACAGGATCGCGGTCTTACCGGCCATGCTTGCTCGCCTCCTCGTGTTCCTCGATCAGCAGATCGAGTGCGGTTTCCAGGTAGTCGGGGTCGCCGGCGAGCCACTGCTCGACAGTGATGCCGGAGCGGATCGCCAGGGCGACGATCAGGCGGAGGTGTCCGCCTTCGTAGGGTCGTCGGTGCTGTCCCCGGACACGTCGAAGTCAATATCGACCACCTGATCGAGCCACTGCTCGTACCCCTCGGTGACCGCGCCGGTGCGATGCAGCGCGGCCCACGTCATCAGAGACTGCGTGCGGAACTCGTCCTGACCGATCGCCCAGCCGCCGGCGCGGCAGGACTTCTCGGTGCGCATCTTGTCGGCGAAGATGACACGCTCGGGGCCGTGGACGGTGCCGTCCGCCATTTCGGCGGTCACGATGATCTTGCGCATTTCATTTGCCCTTTACTTTGGATAGTGCTTTGTCGATTTCTTTTTGGTATAGGGGGACCCATACCGGTTCGGTCTGCTGCGCGCCTTCGGTGATGTAGGGGCGGGCTTTCATTCCTCGGGCCGGCCAACCCCAGTGCACGGCGCCGGCGTAGGGGATGCGTTTGCGGCCGGCGCGGACGATGCCGGCGGTCTTGGTGCCCGAGGCTCGGATGTCGCCGGCCAGTGCGCCCGTGAGCCGGGGGGCGCGTGCACGGGCTGCACTGGCGGCGATGTTCGCGGCGGCGAGGTTCGCCGCTTTGAGGTCCTCCATGTCGTCGCCGGCGGCGCGGAGCGTGCGTCGAAGCTCCCGTGCGCCGTCGATCTCGACCAGGGGACGCTTGGCCATGTCAGTCGCCGGTGGTGGTTCTGGTCACGCTGGGCAGGTCGAGCACCTTCCACTCGAACTCGGCGGTGTTGGCGGCCTTCACGTCGCCACCGACCTTGACGGCCCGGACCTGGCAGCGGCCGGTGTAGGTCAGCTCGGCGTCGTCGCGGGGGGTGAACGTGAACGGGACGACCTTGCCGCTGTTCTGCCACGTCCAGTTGACGAGGCCGGCCATGGTGTATTCCTGCAGGAACTCACCGGCGATGGTGCCCTCGAACGCGCCGCCTTCCTCGTCCACGTAGCTGTCGCCGTTCAGGACGGGGATGGGATCTTCCTCGTTCCACGACGGGTTGATCTCGATCCGGGTCACGTGAGACCCGAACTCCTGCTCGCTTCCGGTCTCGCCGAACTTCAGGTGTCCGGGGCCGAGCTTGTGCGC
This sequence comes from Actinomycetes bacterium, assembly GCA_023389045.1. GTDB lineage: Bacteria > Actinomycetota > Actinomycetes > Actinomycetales > Dermabacteraceae > Brachybacterium. The sequence continues at coordinate 880 of JAEWEZ010000169.1, read as the reverse complement.
GGTGACTGCCATGATCAATGCTCCTTAGCTGGTGGTGACGGTGGTGGTGGTGACGGTGCAGGGCCACGGGTCACCGTGGGCCGGCTGGTAGAGGGTGAAGCGGGTGGTGTCCGCTGCGAGGGCCACTGCGATCAGCTCGGCGACCGGGGCGAGGATCGGCCATGCCTTCACGGGGTCGATCACGGGGCCGATGGTCAGCACCTCGATCTCGTGATCGGCGATCGAGGCGGTGCGGTGCGTGGTGGTCGGGGGGTTGACCAGGATCGCCAGGGTGTCGCCGTCCAGGGCGGCGCCGGCCTCGGCGGGGTCGATGGTCACCAGCACCTCGTGCTCGGTGCCGGTGAGGGCCTCGGTGAGCGCGGCGGCGGTGTCGAGAGCGACGGTGTACCCGTTCATGCGATCGGCACCCCCAGGTACGGGGCGAGCACGGCGCGGGCCGAGCGCATGGGGTCCAAGCCGATGCGCACGGTCTCTAGTGCCCCTTCGCTGTCGAAGGTGGCGACGCCGGAGCGGGCCTGCCGTCGCCAGTACAGATCCGCGCCACACTCGATCACGGCACGCTGCAGGATCGGCTGGGGCACGGACACGGTGCCGACGTGCTGCTGCACCAGCTCGATCGCCTCTTCGACGCACTGCTGCAGGTACTCGTCGCTGCTGGCACCCCGGCCGACGCCCACGTGGGCGCCGAGCCGGGATGCCAGTGCGGCCTTGTCGAGTGCCATGGGGATCAGTCGGCGGCCGGCGAGCCGAAGGTGACGGGGAGGATGCCGCCGGGGTGCGGGGTGATGTGTGCGAGGTAGCCGTAGCAGGCGTAGTCGCGGGACAGGTTCAGCACCTGATCCTGCTGCAGCCAGAACGGGGCACCGGGGGACTCCAGGGT
>JAEWEZ010000118.1 GCA_023389045.1 Actinomycetes bacterium | reverse complement strand
CGACAGGATTCGAACCTACGACCTTCTGCTCCGGAGGCAGACGCTCTATCCACTGAGCTACGCGGGCCAACTCCGGCAGTCTAACAACGCCGGGCCTCCCGGGCGCCACAGAGCGTGGCTTCACGCCGGGAGTATGTCAGAGGTCACCGTGGCAGTGGCAGCTGGGCTCCGTGCAGAACTGCGGAGGGGTCCGCCGCAATCCCCAGGGGGCTCGGTTCCGCGCCGGCACGGGCGAGCAGATCACCAACCGCGGCGATCATGGCGCCGTTGTCGGTGCACAGACGCGGCGCCGGGATCCGCAGGGTGATCCCGTGGCGAGCGCATTCCTCGGAGGCCACTGCGCGCAGACGGGCATTGGCTGCCACCCCGCCCACAATCACGAGGGTGTCGAGGCCTCGATCACGCACGGCACGTACGGCCTTGGCCACCAGCACATCCACCACGGCCTGCTCGAAGGAGGCGGCGATGTCGGCCACGGGAACCGCCTCACCGGAGCGCTCGATGCTCTCGACGGTGCGCGCGACCGCCGTCTTCAAGCCCGAGAAGGAGAAGGTGTAGGGGGCATCTCCGGGGCGCAGCATCGCCCGCGGGAAGGAGAACGCCGTGGGATCACCATCTTCGGCGGCGCGGGAGATCACCGGGCCGCCGGGATAGCCGAGGCCCAGGAGACGCGCCACCTTATCGAAGGCTTCACCGGCGGCGTCATCGAGGGTGTCGCCGAGGTGTTCGATCGGGTCGCGCACCAGATCACCGACCTGAAGGATTGAGGTGTGACCGCCGGAGACGATCAGTATGATGCTGCGCTCGGGAAGCGGTCCGTGCTCGAGGGTGTCGGCGGCGGCGTGCCCGGCTAGATGGTGCACCCCGTACAGGGGAACGTCGAGAGACCAGGCGATGGATTTCGCGGCTGCCAGCCCCACATGAACGGCCGTGGCAAGACCCGGGCCGGAGGTCGCGGCCACATGGGTGATGTCACGCCGGTCGACCCCGGCGTCTTTGAGTGCCAGCTGCAAGGTGGGCACTGCGGCTTCCAGATGCGCACGGGCCGCGATTTCGGGAACAACACCACCAAAATCAGCATGCTGGGCGGCACTGGAGGCAAGGCCCTGGCCGAGCAGGCGCCCTTCAGAAACGATGCCGAAGCCGGTCTCGTCGCAGGAGGACTCGACTCCCAGGACAACCGGAACGCGGGCGCTCACCGGAACAGCTTGCTGGGGTTGAAGTAGTTACCCGAGGAGTCCATGGCGCCGAAGTGCAGGTGGCAGCCGGTGGAGCGGCCGGTGGTGCCCACGTAGCCCAGGATCTCACCCTTCTGCACTTTCTGCCCCTTCGAGACATTGAATCCCTGCAGGTGGAAGTACACGGTGGTGACGCCATTGCCGTGATCGACATGGACGCGATTACCCGCCGTCGGATGGTATTCACGAGCGGTGACCACACCGCCGGCGGCGGAGTGAATCGGAGTGCCGCAGGCATTGCCGTAGTCCACGCCCTCATGCATCTTGCGGTAACCGAGAACGGGGTGGATTCGGAACCCGTAGGGGGAGGTCACGGGGCCATCCACCGGGCGCATGTAGCCGCTGCCCCCCACCGGGACCGAGCTCTCTGCACTGCGGGTGTTGAGCTCCTGCAGGCTTGCCGGTTCATCCTCCGGGGCCTTCACCGTGATCTGAGAAGCCAGCGAGGAATCCTCGCCCTTCTCCTTGCTATCAGCAGGGGCCTTGTCGCGCCCGGCATGACGGCTGGCAGTTTCTGCAGCTGCACGCACCTGAGTGGAGGCATCCTGCACGGTCGGGATTTCCACCGAGGACGGCGCGGTCTTCACCGAGGCCTGAGGCTGCTCCTGCTGCTGCGGGGAGGCGTCGAGCTGGAGCTGGTCACCGGCGGTGGCCGAAGCCAGGGGGACGGCGATGGTGGCGGTGGCCAGGGCGCCGAGCACGCCCACCTTGGCGGCGCCGGCGGAGACGCTGGAATCCCTATGTGTGCCGGGGGCGGTGGCTAGGGGTCGGATGCGTGCCCGTCCTTCAGCGCGATGATTCGCCACGTTGGTCCTGCTTCCGTCGTTTCTCTCGTGAAGTCTTGCGGTCGGCGGGCTCGTCAAGGCTCTCGGCGCTCTCCAGAGGGGCGTCCAGGGGAAGTAGCCGTCGGCGGGCCGACCTGCTCGACACTATGCCCAGCCCCATCGGGACGTCTGTGACACAGGTCCGGTCATTGCGAACTTTTTGCCTTCGGGAGCCCACAGTGGCCGATTCTTGACATTTGTGCCCTCGCCGATGTGGCGTAGCAGACGTCGGCCTCCACCCTTCCGAGAGGATCACGCACGCTGGGCCTGCATCATGTCGTTGACCTCACCGACGAGCTCTTCGAGCACGTCCTCGAGGAAAACGACGCCGATGCTGCGGGCCCCGGCGGCATCCACCCGGGCCATATGCGCGCCGTTGTACTGCATGGCGCGCAGGGCATCCTCGACGGCATCGTCATCGGCCACCGATACCACGGCACGCACGATGCCGGGGTGAATCACCTTGTCGTAGGCGGAGTCATCGGCGTCGGCGGGAAGCAGAACATCCTTCAAATGCAGGTAACCGACGAGGTCCCCGGCGTCGTTACGCACACCCACCCGGCTGAAACCGGTGCGGGCCACGAGGTCTTCGATCTCGCCGTGCGTCGCGTCGTAGGTGACGGTGACGACGTCCTGCATCGGCACCATCACGTCACGCGCCGTGTGATCGGAGAACTCAATCGCGCCGCGCAGCAGGCCCTGTTCATCGGTCACGAGACCCTCACGACGGGACTCATCCACGATGGCCGCGATCTCTTCGGCGGTGAACTCGCTCTCGACCTCATCGCGCGGCTCAATCCGCATCACGCGGAGCATGCCGTTAGCGATCTGGTTCAGCACCCAGATGATCGGTCCGAAGATTTTCGCGACGATGACCAGCGGGGTGGCCAGAACGATCACAGCCCCGACGGGCAGAGCGATCGAGATGTTCTTGGGAACCATCTCCCCGAGCACCACGTGCAGGTAGGAGGCGATCAGCAGCGCGATGGCGAAGGCGATCGGGTGCACGAGCGCATGGGGCACTCCTGCGCTTTCCAGCAGCGGTTCGATCTGATGCGCGATCGCGGGTTCGGCCACGGCGCCCAGGGTCACCGAGCAGACCGTCACGCCGAACTGGGCGGCTGCGAGCATGATCGAAACGTGCTCGATGGCCCACAGCGCAGTTTTTGCACCGGGGCGTCCAGCATCCGCCAGCGGTTCCACCTGGGAGCGGCGGGCGCTCATCACGGCGAACTCGGCGCCCACAAAGAAGGCGTTACCCAGCAGCATGGTGAGGCCCACGAGAAGGGCGGCGGTGTCACTCATCCTCGTCCTCCTCACGTTCCAGGCGCACTGCGTCGTCCAAGACGGTCAGGCGCAGGGTGTCGGCGCGTCGGCCGTCCATCTCGAGCACTTCGAGTCGCACCCCGTCGGTTTCGACCACATCCCCCACCTGCGGGATACGCGCGAGCAGGTCCATAACCAGACCACCGAGGGTGTCGTATTCGGTGGATTCCGGCACCCGCACGCGCATTTCGCGGGCTACCTCATCCGGGCGCATGAGACCCGAGAGAGTCCAGGTGGCGGCACTATCGGAGGTGAAGCGTTCGGCCTCATCGGCATCGTGCTCATCGCTCACTTCACCAACGATCTCTTCGATCACGTCCTCGAGGGTCACGATCCCGCTAGTACCGCCGTATTCGTCCACGACCACGGCGAGCTGGGCGCCCGCATCGCGCAGGGTCATCAGCAGGGAGTCCAGGCCGACGGTCTCGGGAACGCTGGTGACCTCGACGAGCAGTTCACGCACGGGCGTTTCGGCGCGGCGAGCGCGGGGCACGCTCACCGCCTGCCGCACCTGCACGATGCCGAGCACGTCGTCTTCACTGCCGTCGATGACGGGGAAGCGCGAGTGCCCGCTGGTGCGGGACAGTTCCAGAACGTCCTGGGCGGTGTCCTCGGGGCCGACGGAGATCATCGCACCGCGATGGGTCATCACGTCCCCGGCTTCGCGTTCTGCCAACTGCAGGGTGCGGCTGAGCAGACGCGCGGTGCCGAGATCGAGGGTGCCTGCGCGCGCTGAGTGGCGCACCAGTGAGTCCAGTTCCGCCGGGGAGCGCGCAGCGGAGAGTTCCTCCTGCGGCTCAATATTCACCAGGCGCAGCACCAGGTTCGCCGTCGAGTTGAACAGCACGATCGCCGGCTTGAACAGCATCGTGAAACCGTGCTGGAGCGGGGCGACCACACGGGCCGTGGCCATTGGCGCCGCAATCGCGAGGTTCTTGGGAACGAGCTCACCGAAGAGCATCGAAAAGGCGTAGGCGATCGCCATCGCGGTGACCACGCAGACCACCGAGGCGATCGAGGAGGGAACCCCGACCGCTGCCGCCACTGGCATCAGCAGATCGGCCAGCGGATCCTGCACGGCAAAGCCGAACAGCAGGGTGGTGATGGTGATCCCGAGCTGTGCGCCGGACAGATTCGTGGACAGGTGGGTGATCGCGGTGAGCACTCCATTGGCTTTGCGATCACCGCTTGCCGCGGCCCGCTCGACCGTATGGCGGTCGAGGGCCACGAGGGAAAACTCAGAGGCGACGAAGAGGGCAGTTCCGGCGGTCAGAAGCACACCGGCACCCAAGAGGATCCAGGTCATCACGGGGTCATCGACCCCCATCGCGCGCTCGGTCGGGCCAGGGGCCGCTGCGAGCGCGCGCCGGTACTCGGGCCGGTACTTCGGGCGTTGGCATCACTCATGATGGGCGCGAGTCTACGGGAATGCGCAGGAGACGCGGCTATGGTGGCGGCATGTCACACAAAGACTCCGCCACATCGCCCAGCCCCGGTGGTGCCGAGCCCGGTGCCGTGCGCGTCGTGGTCATTGAGGATGAGCCCACTATTACGCGCGCGATTGCCGATCGCCTTTCCGCTGAAGGCTGGCAGGTGCTGACCGCTCTGGACGGCCCCTCGGGGGTGCGTCTGGTCACGGAAAGCCAGCCGGACCTGGTGGTTTTGGATGTCATGCTGCCGGGCTTTGACGGCCTTGAAGTGTGCCGACGCATCCAGGCGGAGCGTCCCGTCCCGGTGCTCATGTTGACCGCGCGCGATGACGAGACCGACATGCTGGTGGGACTCGGGGTCGGCGCCGATGACTACATGACCAAGCCTTTTTCCATGCGTGAGCTGGTGGCGCGCCTGAAAGCACTTCTGCGTCGAGTGCGACGCACGGCGGAGCCTGCAGCACCGGCCGCCCCGGAGCAGCAGATGGCCCTGCAGATCGGCGATCTGGTTATCGACCGCGCAGGCCGCCGGGTGATGCGTGCGGGTGAGCCCGCGCATCTGACCCCCACCGAGTTCGATCTGCTGCTGTGCCTGGCGAGCACTCCGGGCACGGTTCTCACCCGCGAGCAGTTGCTCGCCGATGTGTGGGACTGGGTAGATGCGACCGGCACCCGCACCGTCGATTCGCATGTGAAGGCGCTGCGCCGGAAGCTCGGTTCGGATTTGGTGCGCACCGTGCACGGGGTCGGCTATGCCCTGGAGGTGCCGGCTGATCCGGAGGAGTCCGCGGAAAGCCAGGAAGGCTAAGCACCCGTGGCCAGTTCGCGTCAGCGACCTCCGCGGCATGTGGTCCGGGAGCAGTTGGATGTGCTCGATGTGCGTCCGCTGGATCCGTTCCGCTCCTTCAAGCTGAAGCTTGGTGTGCTGGTCGTGGCGGTCACCTTCCTGACTGCCCTGCTCACCTGGATCAGCGCGAGTGCCGATATGCAGCCGCTTCTCGCGGTCCCGCTCGTGGTCGGTGTCGCGGTGCTCATCACGCAGGTTCTCGCCCGCGGTATGACCTCTCCGCTGCGGGAGATGACCCGGGCGGCCCGAGCGATGGCGCGCGGCGATTACAGTCAGCGAATCCGCGCCACCAGTCACGATGAAGTCGGGCAGCTCGCCGAAGCCTTCACCGCGATGGCGAAGGAACTGGAGCAGACCGACCGGATGCGACGGGACCTGGTCGCCAATGTCTCCCATGAGCTGCGCACTCCGGTGGCTGGTTTGCGTGCTCAGCTGGAGAATCTGGTCGACGGGGTGACGCAGCCGGATCCGGCGGCGCTCTCGGTGGCGCTCTCCGAAACGGAGCGACTCTCGCGGCTCGTGGATCATCTGCTGGATCTCTCCCGTATCGACGCCGGCGCCGTGGCCCTGGACCTGGAACAGATCGCGCTGACGCCCTTCCTGCACGAGACCGTGGATGCGGCGGCGCTTGGGGCGCGGGGGCGGGATGTGCACTGGGTGGTTGATGTGGAACCACCGGATCTATCGACGGTGGCCGACGCTGCCCGCATCCACCAGGTCATCGCCAATCTCCTCGACAATGCCGCCCGTCACTCCCCCGGCGGCGGGCAAATCCGCCTCACGGCCCGTCGTGCCCCCTCCGGACGCGATGTGTGGATCGATGTGCTCGACGATGGGCCGGGTATTGCGGTGGAGGACCGCGCCCGTGTCTTCGAGCGTTTCCAGCGAGGAGGAAAGGCTGACTCGTCCGGTGGCACAGGCCTGGGTCTGGCCATTGCACGGTGGGCGGTGAGCTTGCACGGCGGAACCATCGAGGTCATGGATGATCCGCGCTCGGACCGTCGGGCGGAGGGGCGTTCCTCCCTGATCCGAGTGACGATTCCTCCTCTGGAGCTGCCCTCCGTCGAGACGGAGTAACTGCGTCGGCCCATGGGGCGCGGAACCGACGGATCACAGCACAGGGCCACATCCGCGCGATTCGTGACACCCATCACGCGAATCTCCCGATATGTCGGGCGCCGGCACTCGAAAATGCCCTCCCGATTCGCTCTGGGAGAACTTCCTGGTCTCGATCCCGGGTCGTTGGTCCCGAGCACGCCGGGAACCAGATAGGCTGGAGGGCAATCCGCGCATTCGATCTGAGAAGGCTGGCGAAATCAGAGTGTCACAGCAGACACAGAACTCCTCCGTGTCGGAGTTCGGACCGAACCAGTGGCTTGTGGATGCCCTCCATGAGCAGTGGCGTGAAGACCCCTCGAGCGTCGACCCCAGTTGGGCGGATTACTTCCGCTCTCTCGGGGAAACCTCTGGGGCCGACGGAGCCCGGGCCAGCGCCCCCTCCGCGTCCGACTCCTCCCCCGCCCCAAAGCAGGACTCGCCGCAGGACTCGGCACCGTCAACGACGGACAGCATTCCGAAGGACCCTGCACCGACGGCAGCCCCGGCTTCCAC
>JAEWEZ010000112.1 GCA_023389045.1 Actinomycetes bacterium | reverse complement strand
CACCGTGCTCGCCACCAATGTGGTGCGCCAGTACTTCGCGATGGTTCGCGCCACCCAGCCGCGCAGCGCCTGGCCCGGTGAGGTGGGTGGGCTCCTCGCCAAAGTGCCCGGCTACCTGCGTGCCAATGGCCGTGACCGCTCTGAACTGATCCGTATGGTCAACCGCCGCTACGAAGGTTTCCGGGCCGACGATATGCGCGAGATGGCCCACGGCGAGATGGGTGAGCGGATCCGCGCCGCCATCCGCCCCGCCGCCCTCGACGTGATCCAGCGTCACCGCGCCGCCGGGCACCGCACCGTGCTGGTCACGGGCGCACTCGACATCATGGTCGAACCGATTGCGGACCTCTTCGATGAGGTGGTCGCCACCTCCATGCACGAGGACGAAAACGGTGTGCTCACCGGCTACCTGGCCACCCCGCCGGTGGTTGATGAGGCCCGCGCCAACTGGCTGCGCAAGTACGCGGCGATGCACGGCGCCGACCTCAAAGCCTCCTACGGCTACGGGGATTCCCACTCCGACGCCGCCTGGCTGACCCTCGTCGGCACCCCGGTTGCGGTCTCCCCCGACCTCGGCCTGTACTCGGTGGCAAAGAAGAACCGCTGGGCGATCCTCGAGTGGTGAGTGGTCCGCCGGCCCTGACAGCGAGTAGGGGCCGCCGGCCCTCACTGAGCGCGAGTCAGCCCTGCTCGGACGACTCCTGTGCTGCCCCCTCGGAATCCTTCGAGGGGGCAGCATTGTCGTTGAACACATCGATGCTGCCGTTGTAGTTCGCTACCCACACGCGCTTATGGACGGGCTCATAGGCCACACCCACCGGGTGCACCCCCACCTTGACCCGCTGCAATTCCTTCAGCGTGTGCGCATCAAACTTCGACATGGAATTGGCGTAATAGTTGACCACGTACAGCGCCGTGCCATCCGCAGAAATCGACATCGATCGCGGTTCGCGCCCGGTGCGGGTCTCCTCGATCACCTCACCCGTCGTCGGATCCAACACGCGCAAACGATCCGAACCCGATTCGGTGAGGTACATCCGCTTCCCATCCGGCGAAAGCACCAGGTGGCGCGGCTTCTTACCCGTTTTCATCACCAGCTTGCTGGTGCCCTCGACGAGGTCCAGGCGGTATAGCTCATTGGCATACATCGCCGTCACATACGCGGTGCGGTTATCAGCTAGGATCACGCTGCCACGCGGCGCCTCATCCACCGGGATCTGCTTGATCTCCTTGCCTTTAGCCAGATCCACCACTGACACCGAGGAATCGCACCAGTTAGAAACAATCGCGGTGGACCCATCCGGGGAAATCGAAATGAACTTCGGAACCCGGCCAACCTCAATCACCTGATCCCACACATGCTTAGACATGTTCAGGCGGAAGATTGCCGAACGGCCAATCTCGTCACCGCCCTTGCACTTATCGGTGCTGGGGGCACCGGAGCCGGGACCCGTCAACCCGTATTGAGTGACATAGGCGTATTTCCCGTCGGCACTAAACGCAGCCTCCACCGGCGCGCCCTGCGTCTTCCCTGCCCGCTCTTCGGGGTAGCCGAATTCTGCGAGGTTCACCGTGTCGGGAACGGTCTTCACCAGCCCCATCGCCCCCGCGTCATACACGGTGAGCGTGTGCTTGTAGATCATGTTGTTGGCAATCACCGTGCCATGACCATCAGCCACGACGGACTTCGGACGAATCTCGCCGGTGATCCGCTGAACGTGCTCCATCCCGGTGGTGTTCGACGGGCCTCTCGCCTTCACGGGCGCAATCCCGGGCTCCTGCTGTTCCTTGTCCTCAGAGCCGCCCATCACAGCAGAAGCAGCAGCCACTGCCCAGCCACTCATGGCACGAACAAACATGAACCCGGAAAATGCCAACACCGCACAGAGCACGACGGCAATGAGCCCCACCACGACCTTGCCGGCCGTGGTCAATTCGAGCCGAGGGTTCTGGCGCGGATGCGGAGTGCCCTGTGCTCGCGGAGTGGTAGGCCGCCGTGCCGCCATCGGGTATCTCCTCTATCGTCCGACCACGGTGTCAGGTTTCAGCCAGGGTAAACGGCCAGCTTCTGACCAGTGCGGTGACGCGCCGAGGAGCCCGTGATGCTCAGGAGGCGGTCACGAGAAGCGATTCGAGCAGCGAGGTCAAACGCTCCCGGGAAATCTGGCGTACGCGCACTGCCCCCGCTTCCTGATCCCGCTCGAGCATCTCCAGGTGATCCGCGAGGGCGAACAGGGTCACGGCCGTGACGGTCTGGGTGCCCCGCTGCATGACCATCACCTCGGTGACCGCCTCGGCCTGCGCCAGATGCTGCACCTGCTCAGAGGCTTCAAGGTCTTCCTCGGGGATCGTCACCGGTTCCGTGTCCGTGGTGCCGAGCGCGCCGCTCGGATCCACCACCCGCTCACAGCGTTCCATCAGCAGGTCGCCGGGCATCAGGTGGAAGTGGTGGAAGCCCGAAGCGTCGAACACTTCCGACATGACCCGTCGGCCTTCCTGCAGGTCAAAAACGTGGAAGAAGGCGAAGACGCTGCCGCTTGCCGTGCGCCGCTCCATCAGGACCACGTGATCGGAGGTGCGACGAAGCACCGCGGTGCCGCGCAGTTCCGGTGCCGGCTCGAAGGTCATCGGCTGCTCATCCGCACTGGTGCGGGCCAGCGGATCGGTGACGGCGTTCGAGGTGATCAGCCCGCGCGCCATGAGCGAGCGCATCGCCACCGCAGCGGCGAGGTCGCGTTCCTCCGGCGAATCGGCGTGATCCTCAATCCACGGCAGAGGGGTGACGGCTTCGTGATCGACACCGTCGATCGTGCGGATCTCCTCATCGCTGAGCACGATCAGCTCGGTGAGCTGGGTGATCGGTTGCGAGATCAGACCCATCGCGGTGGCGAGATCGTCGTCGGTGAACTGCGGGGTGGCATCCGGGGTGGTCATGCGGGGATCCTAACCAGCGGTGGGTGATGGGCGTGGTTACATGCCGAAGGGGCCGGGAACCGGGGGCGGGCTTGGCAGGTTCTCTTCCGGCTGCGGGCTCTCCACGTCGGTGGCCGCCCCCTCGAACTGTGAGCGGTACAGCCGCGCATAGGCACCGTCGGCCTCCAGAAGCTCCTCATGCGTTCCCTGCTCGACGATGTTCCCCTGCTCCATGACCAGGATCAGGTCGGCATCGCGGATCGTGGAGAGGCGGTGCGCGATCACGAAACTCGTACGACCCTCACGCAAGGTGTTCATGGCCTCCTGCACCAGCATTTCCGTGCGGGTATCCACGCTTGAGGTGGCCTCATCCAGGATCAGCAGGCTGGGGCGGGCCAGGAAAGCGCGGGCGATGGTCAGAAGCTGCTTCTCCCCGGCGGAGAGCGAGGTGCCGTCGTCGTCCACGATCGTGTCGTAGCCCTCGGGGAGCTGCCGAACAAACTGATCCACATGCGTGGCTCGCGCGGCCTGCTCAACCTCCTCATCGCTCGCATCCAGGCGGCCGTAGCGGATGTTCTCCCGGATGGTGCCTTCGAACAGCCAGGTGTCCTGCAGAACCATGCCGGTGCGGCGCCGCAGCTGCTCCCGGGTGAGGTCGCGGATATCCACCCCGTCCAGGGTGATCCGTCCACCATCCAGTTCGTAGAAGCGCATCATCAGGTTGACCAGTGTGGTCTTCCCGGCGCCCGTCGGCCCCACGATCGCGACCGTATGCCCCGGCTCTGCCACAAGCGACAGATCCCGGATCAGTTCCGTCTGCAGACTGTAGGAGAAGCGGACGTTCTCGAACTCCACCCGGCCGCGCTGAATGCTCTGCGCGGCGGCGGGTTTCTCTGCTTCCGGGCTCTGCTCCGACGCATCCAACAGGGCGAACACGCGTTCCGCACTCGCCACACCGGACTGCAGCATTGTCGCCATCGAGGCGATCTGGCTGAGCGGCTGCGTGAACTGCCGCGAATACTGCACAAAGGCGATCACGGCACCGAGGGTGAGCGTCCCCGAGAGGACGGCGAGCCCGCCCGCCACAGCCACCGCCACATAACTGAGGTTGCCGACGAACATCATCAGCGGCGCGATCAACGAGGACACAAACTGGGCACCGAAGGTGGCGCGGAACAGAGCCTCGTTCCTCTGCTCAAACCGAGCCTCGGATTCGCGACGCCGCCCGAAGGCCGTCACCAGATCATGCCCCGTGAATGCCTCTTCCACCTCGGCGTTCAGATGCCCGGTGGCATCCCACTGCTGGGCAAAAAGCTTCTGCGCCCGAGCCCCCACAATGCCGGTGACCAGCAGCGTCACCGGGATAACAGCCAGGGCAATGAGCGAGAGCTGCCAGGAAATCAGGAACATCATCGTCAGCACCCCGACCACGGTGAGGATCGAGTTCACGAGCCCCATAGCCGTATTGATCAGGGTGTTTTGGATGTTGTCGATGTCGTTCGTGACCCGCGACAGGATCTCGCCGCGCCGCATCCGATCGAAGTAAGACAGCGGCAGCACGTGAATCTTCGCTTCCACGCGGGAACGCAGCCGCTGCGTCACCCGGAAAATGATCTGGTTCAGGGCAAGGTTCTGCACCCAGATCAGCAGGGACGCCCCGATATACAGGCCCGCGACGAGAAGGAGCACGCGGGTGAGGGCATCCATGTCGATCCCCTGCCCGGGAACCAGATCCAGGCGCTCCACCAGCCGGGCCAGACGGTCCTGCCCCTCAGCCCGCAGTTTCTCGAGCACCTCGGCTTTCGTCGTGCCGGGGGTCATCTGCCCCGACAGGGCGCCGGTGAAAATAATGTCGGTCGCACGCCCGATGAGCAGGGGGCCGATCGTTGCCATCGCCGTTGCAATCGCCCCGACGATCAGGCCCGAGATCAGGAAGACCCGCTCAGCCGACATCTCGCGCAGCAACCGCCGCGCCGAGGGCCCAAAGTTCTCCGAGCGCTGCCCCGGGCGCAGCCCGCGGCCCGCGGACTTCTCGGCGGCGATCTCTGCGGCCTCGGCTGCTTCATCCCCGCCCAGCGGGGCCTGCGTGTCGAGAGAGGAGGTCATCAGGCGGCCTCCTCGTCGAGCCCCTGGGACGCGAGGATCTCGCGGTACATTGCGCAACCCGCGAGGAGTTCAGCATGGGTGCCCTGGCCCACGATCCGACCATGATCCAGCACCAGGATCAGGTCTGCCTCCACGATGGTGCTGATGCGCTGCGCCACGATCACCGTGAGGTGGTCGCGGGTGTGCGGGGCGAGCGCTGCTCGCAGGCGGGCGTCCGTGGCAAGGTCCAGGGCGCTGAAGGAATCATCGAAGAGATACACCGACGGGTTCGCGGCGAGCGCCCGGGCGATACACAGCCGCTGACGCTGCCCACCGGAAACGTTCGTGCCCCCTTGGGCGATCGCTGAGTCGAGCTGCTGCGGCATCGCCGCCACGAAGTCACGCCCCTGGGCCACCGTGAGGGCGTGCCACAGATCCTCGTCGGACGCTCCCGGTGCCCCAAAACGCAGATTGGACGCGACCGTTCCCGAAAACAGGTACGGCTTCTGCGGCACCAGGCCGATGCGACTGGAGAGCACCTTAGCGTCCAGCTCGCGCACGTCCACCCCGCCCAGGGTGATGCGCCCGGAGGTAGCATCCATCAGCCGAGGGATAAGATGCAGCAGAGTGCTTTTACCCGCGCCGGTGCCGCCAATGATCGCGACCGTCTGCCCGAGACGCGCACGGAAGCTGATCTCCTGCAGAACCGGTTGCTCCGCCCCCGGATAGGAAAAGGAGACGTTCTCGAAGGCGAGTTCGAGCGGTTCCTTGAGCGTGCGCACCCCGTCGGTACGTCGTGCCAGGCTGCTGCGGGCGCTCAGCACTTCCTCGATACGGTCGGCGCAGACCATGGCCCGCGGGATCATCATCGTCATGAAGGTGGCCATCATGACGGCAATCAAGATCTGGATGAGGTAGGCGATGAAGGCGGTAATGGCGCCGACCTCCATGGTGCCGGCGTTGATACGCGGCGCCGCGAACCAGAGCACGAGCACGCTCGAGATGTTGAGCATGAACATGATCAGGGGGCCGATCAGGATCATGAGGTAGCCGATCCGACGGTTCAGGTCGGTCAGCTTGGTGTTGATCTCCTCGTAGCGCTGCTGCTCATGCTGCTCACGCACGAAGGCTCGCAGGACGCGGATGCCGCTGATCTGCTCGCGGAGCACCTGGTTGATCCGGTCGATCGTGGCCTGCATCTGCCGGAACAGCGGCGCCGCCCGCACGATCAAGGCGCCAAGGCCCAGCAGCATGAGCGACACCATCAGCGCGATCAGCCAGGCCATACCCGGCTCCACCATGAGCGCGAGCACCACGCCGCCGATGCCCGTGATCGGGGCCTGCACCAGGAAGCTCAGGCCGAGGAAGGCCGTCATCTGCACCTGCTGCACGTCATTCGTGGACCGGGTGATGAGGGAGGGCGTGCCGAAATCGTGCATCTCGCGCGGGGAGAAGGTGCCGACGCGCGCAAAAACCTGCGAGCGCAGATCACGCCCCGCGCTCATGGCCGAGCGGGCCGCGCACCAGCTCGCGGCAACGGCCGCCACGATATTCACCACCGTCACGGCGATCATCAGCCAGCCCAGACGCCAGATCGTGTCCACGTCACCCTCGGCGATGCCGTGGTCGATGATGTCGGCGTTGAGGGTGGGCAGGTACAGGTTCGTGAGCACGCCGATGAGTTGCAGCACCATCACCGCCACGAGCAGCGGCCAGTACGGCCGCAGCGCGCGGAAAGTCAGGCGGAGCAGGGTCACGAGATGTCCTTGTGGTGGGGGCGGCTGGGTGGTTCGAACGGGCAGGGGCCGGAGCGGCGGCGGGATAGGCGGGTGCCACGGGGCGGTGTGGCCGGGCTGGTGGAACGGGTTGCGGGGCAGGTGTGGCGGGAGCGTGAAGGTGTACGCGACCTGGGGCGAAACTCCACGGCAGCGCTGCCTGCGCAGACCGCCCGCAGGTTCTTCGCAAGTCTACGCAGGGGGTCTGACAAACACGACCGGTTTTCTCGAGCTCGTCCGGTGTGGGGCGTAGCCGGTTCTGCCGGCACAGGTGCCGCGCGGCCAAGGTCGCGAGAGCCGACGAGCGAGGCACCGAGTGACCCGGTAGACCCTCCCGCACCAGTCCGGCGGGACCGCATCACGTCGGGAGTGGGCGACGGTCGTTGTGTGGAGTGCCGTCACGGCATCCCCGGGATCTACCCCGTGGAGGCCGTACTTATCCGGGCGCACCACCCGCGTCGGAGGCCCCGCCGGCATCGGAAGCCCCTTGCTGCGGGAGCAGGGTCATATCCGCGACCCGCCACTGGCTACCGTCCCAGACCATCCGCGCCTGGATCCGCCCGGCAACCGCAGGTGTCTGCTCCTCCCCCTGCCCGGGGCCGAGCACGATCGTGGAGGCCTCCTGCGCGAACTCAGCCGTGACGACACCTTCCTTGGGTGAGTCGCCCTGGCCCTCAAAGCTCGTTGACACCACATCGAACTCGCCGTTGCGCAGGTAACCGCCCTGATCATGCAGCACCTTCGCGTTACCGATGAACCGGCTGCACACTGCGCAGGAGGGGTCGATATGCGCCTCCCACAGGGAGGTATCGCCCGAGGTCATCATGGAGGTGTAGCCCTCGAGCATGAAGCGGATCGTCGCCTCGGCACCGGCAGGGCTCTGCTCGCGTAGGGATGCGGGTTCCTCGGGCTTGGGCACCTGGGGGGCATCAGAATGCGAAGACTCGCCCTGGTTCCACGCGCTCTGCACGGCCAGGAAGCCGACAGGCAGGATCAGGACCAGCGCGAGGAGGATGACGACGAGTCGCTGTGCCGGTTTGCTCACGCCTCCACGGTAAAGGACGGCCGCTGGGGGCTGGCGGGGCCAGTGGCGCGGGGCGGCGTGACGGAACAGGACGCAGGCGGCATCAGCCATGCATAGTGCACAGCAACGACCGCTACCGTCCCCTTTTCACCCGCTCCACCCTAGACCGGCTTCGCGCACGCAACCGGCCCCGCCGCATCACACCCGGGCAGGCGTGGCCCGGAGCAGGAAAAGGTCTGTCCGGTAGGGAAGGTGCACGGTGGCACCTCGGGCGTGTCCGAGGTGCTCATGCAGATACCAGTCCAGGTTGGCCAGCACCTTTGCCCGGGTCTGTTCCTTCGCAGTGGCCACGTAGCTACGGGTACGGGCCAGGTCGATGAGGTCCGGGGTGACCATCGGGTCCTCCCAACGCAACACGTGGCGCTCCACGATATGCAGCCCCTCCCCGACCGGCGGGGTGAAGCCATCGCGCTGCACGTCGCCGGCGTGCATGATCCGGGCGAGCCGATGCACCCACGGCACCTGAACATCCATGGTGTTCCACAGCAGGGCAAGCACCCCGCCAGGCCGCAGAAGCCGCTGCGCCTCGGCGCTCGCGGCCTCCACATCGAACCAGTGCCAGGCCTGCGCGGCCGTCACCAGATCGGCGCAGCCTTCCTCAAGGCCCGTGGCCTCGGCCGAGCCGATCACGCACTGGATGCGCCCAGACCCAACCCCAGCATCGGCCGCCTCGGCCCCCGCCTGAGCCAACGCCTCGCGCTCCGGCCCATGCTTCACATCAGCAACGGCATCATCCGCGCCCTCCCCGATGCGTTCGAGCATGGAGGCGCTGGGGTCCACGGCCGTCACATGGCAGCCGGCCCGGGCCAGGGCGCGGGTGAGCTGACCGGTGCCGGCACCGAGATCAACCGCCTGCAGAGGCTCCCCGCCACCCGCTGCCCGGGCCGCCCGGGTGGCCCAGGCAGCCTGCACGATGAGCTGCACTGCAGCCGGCGGGTAGCCCGGGCGGAGCCGGTCGTAGTCGGCGCCCTGCGCAAGGAACGCCCCGGCGAGTTCATCGCGGCGAGCGCGGCTCGAGAAACGTGGCTGGGAACGCCGCGACACCGGCGGCACTCCGGCGACCATCCCCTCTCCGAGCCCCGTCGGCCCCATTTCAGCGCCCCGCGCGATGCGCGACCCAGGAGGCGTGCAGCCCCGCGTAGATCCCGCCCTCGAGGTTCACGAGCTGGGAGTGGGTGCCCTTCTCCACGAGCTTGCCGTGGTCGAGCACGAGGATCATGTCGGCGCGTTCGGCGGTGGAGAGGCGGTGGGCGATGGTCACGGTGGTGCGGCCCCGGGCGAGCCCTTCGATGGCCTGCTGGAGGCGCACATCGGCGAGGGGGTCCACGGCGCTGGTGGCCTCATCGAGAACGATCACATCGGGGTCGGCAAGGTAGGCGCGGGCGAGGGCCACGAGCTGCCGTTCGCCGGCGCTCAGCGATTCGCCGCGTTGTCCCACCGGGGTGTGGAGGCCTTCGGGAAGGCTCTGCAGCCAGGAGCTGAGCCCGAGCTCGTCGATGGCGTGCAGCATGTCGGCTTCGCTCGCCTCGGGCCGCCCGTAGCGCAGGTTCCCGGCCACGGTGGTGTCGAAGAGGAATCCTTCCTGCGGCACCATGATCACGCGGGAGCGCAGGGAGGAGTACGGCACGAGGTCCACGGGGATCCCGCCGATCCGCACCTGCCCGGAGGCGGGGTCCATCATGCGGGTGAGGAGTTTGGCGAGGGTGGTTTTGCCGGAGCCGGTTTCGCCCACGATGGCCACGCGGCAGCGGGCGGGGATCCGCACGTCGATGCCGTGAAGCACTTCGGGCCCGTCGGGGTAAGCGAAGCGCACCTGGTCGATGTCGATGCCGAGAGCCCCGTCGGGGAGGGGCTGGGCGCCGGGCACGGGCGCGGTGCGGTTGCCGGTGTGCGGGTCCATGGAGCCGCCGGGGTCGGCCACATCGGCGGGGGTGTCGAGCACCCCGAGCACGCGCCGCCAACCGGCTACCGCGTTTTGTGCTTCGGAGAGCATTTCGATGCCCATCCGCACCGGCTGGCTGAACAGCGACACCAGGAAGATGAAGGCCACGAGGGTGCCGGCGGTGAGGTCGGCGCCGGGCAGGTCGATACCGAGTGCGCCGGTGCCGAGCAGGATGCCGATGACGATCACCACGGCGGTGGCGAGGCCGTCTCCCGTTTCGGAGAGGAAGAAGGAGGCGGACTGCGGTTTCAGCACCCCGAACTGGGCGTTTCGCACGGCGCGCACGCGCTCGGTCTGGGCGGCGCGGGTGCTTTCCTCGATTCCGTAGGCGCGCACGGTGGCGGAGCCGACGAGGGATTCGGACACAGAACCGAGCATCTTGCCAACAGCCGTACGAACGGCCTGGTAGCGGGCACGGATCCGCTTTTGCAGCACCGACATCAGCAGGAAGATCGGCACGTAGCAGAGCCACACCACGATCGCGAGCGGCCAGGAGTACAGGGCCATGACGATGGTGGCGAGGGCCACCTGCAGGCTCATGACCACGAGCATAATGCCGCCGAAGCTCATGAACTGGCTGACGGTATCCACATCGCTGGTCACGCGCGAGACGAGCGCCCCGCGCTGCTCGGTGCCCTGGGTGAGCAGAGAGAGGTCATGGATGTGCCGGAAGGCGCGAGTGCGCAGGGTGGCGAGGGCAGTTTCGGCGGTGCGGAACAGTCGCCGGTTCATCAGCACATTGCAGCTGGCGGTGACCAGCAGGATCGTGGCGGCGAGGCCCGCGGCGGTCGCGACGAAGGCTACGTCGGGAGTGTCCGGTTCGATGATGCCGCGGTCCAGGATGGTCTGCACCGCGATCGGCACGACGATCTTGCCGGCGGTGGCGATCACGGCCAGGAGCAGGGTGATCCACAGGCCGTTCAGTACCTGCGGGGTGAGGGCGAGGCCGCGGCGGATGGTCGCGATTGCGCCTTCATCAACGGTGGTTTCGACGCCGAGGCGGGAGGAGGTGCGGGGGGCATTGGTGCTCATCGCTGCGCCTCCTCATCGGTGTCCTCGGTCTCCTCGCGTCGCTGCGCATCACGCACGGCCCGGTCGGTGCGTTCGGGCACGTCGGTGCCGGGGTCGGGTCCGTCGGAGGGTGGTGGGGCGTCGGCTTCGAGCAGGCCGTGGGCGATGGCGGCTTCGTCGTAGGCATCGACGAGGGCCCGGTAGCTGGGTACGCGCTCGCGCAGCTCCTGGTGGGTTCCTTCGGCGGTGACCCGGCCGTGTTCGAGGAAAACCACCCGGTCTGCGAGGGAGATGGTGGATTTGCGGTAGGCGACGAGCAGGAGCGTCGAGTCGGTGAGTTCGGCGCGCATCGCGTCGAGGATCGCGAGTTCGACGCTCGGGTCGCAGGCGCTGGTCGCGTCGTCGAGGATCAGCAGTCGGGGCCGACGGGCGATGGCTCGGGCGAGCGCGATGCGTTGACGCTGCCCACCGGAGAGGGAGCCGCCGCGTTCGCCGAGTTCCGCGTCGAGCCCTTCGGGGAGGGCGTCCACGAAGGTGTGGGCCTGGGCCACGCGCAACGCCCAGCGGATGGTGTCGTCGTCGATGGGTTCCCCGAGCGTGATGTTCTCGCGCACGGTGCCGTCGAAAACAAAGGCCTGCTGCAGCACGAGGGCGACGTCGGCGGTGAGGGCGTCGGCGCTGAGTTCGCGCAGGTCTTCACCGTCGAGGGTGATGCGTCCGGCGCTCGGGTCCATGAGGCGGGCGGCGAGGAGCGCGAGGGTGGATTTGCCGGAGCCGGTGGAGCCGACGATCGCGACGGCGCGGGACCCAGCCTGGGGGTCGGCGGTGAGGCTCACATCGTGCAGGGCGGTGCTTTCGCGGGCGCGGAGCGCGTCGGCCCGGGCAGTGCGCCCGAGGATCGTTTCGCTCGGGTCGTCACGGTAGGTGAGGTCGACGTTCTCGAAGCGCAGCACGCCGGGTCCCTCGGGCAGGGAGCGGGTGCCGTATTCGCGGGAGGCGGTGACGTCGAGGATCTGCTGCACGCGCCCACCGCCGACGACGGTGCGGGAGAGGTCTCCGAGCACCCAGCCGAAGGAGCGGATCGGTAGCGCCATCAGCGTGAACAGGTAGGAGACTTCCACGAGCTGTCCGGCGGTGAGGTGCCCTTCGCCGATCCGCCAGGCGCCGAGCACCGCCACGGCGAGAATGCCGAGGTTCGGGAGGGCGTCGATCGCGGGGTCGAACCAGCCGCGCACGTAACCGAAGCGGATGCCGTTACGGCGCAGGTCTTCGGCGGCGGCGGTGAAGCGGGCTTCTTCCACGTCTTCACGGCCCAGGGACTTCACCACATTGGCACCATCGAAGGATTCGTGGGCGATTTCGGCGACCTGGGCGCGAAGCTGCTGGGAGCGGACGGCGATCGGAGCGGCGAAGCGCTGCAGGACGATGTTCAGCACGATCAGCACAACGATCAGTACCAGCATGACCAGCAGGATCACGGGATCGATGCGGGCCACCACGACGGTGGCGTACACGAGCATGACGATCGTGGCGAGGGCGAAGGGGAAGGGCGCCATGGCGAAGAAGGCCGCTTCCACATCGGAGTAGACGCTGGAGAGCAGGGTGCCGGTGGATTGGCGGCGGTGCCATAGCAGCGGCACCCGCGCGTAGACCGCGACGAGCCGTTCGCGGTACATGCGGAACAGGTCGTACTGGGAGGCGGCGGCGAAAACGCGGCGGCAGAGCACGCCGACGGCACGCGCCACGGCGATGCCCAAAACTGCGAGACCGCCGAGTGCGATAGCGCCGGGCGCGAGGTCGCCGGAGGTGAATGAGGGGACGACGACCTCTTCGGTGACGCGCCCAATGATGGTGGCCGTGGCAATCTGCAGGAGGGCGAAGGCGACCGCACCGAGCACAGCCAGGGCGAACCAGCCGCGCACTTCCCAGGAGCCTTTGAGCAGGCGGAGCAGACCGGGCACGAGCACGGCAGGGTGCTGGCGGTCGAGGGCTGGGGCTGGACGGGATGGGCGGGTGGCGCCGGGAGCAGGAGCGGTGGTGTGGTGGTCGGGAGAGTTAGTGGAAGCGGGGGGCGTGGAGGTGGATGGCATCAGCGGGTGAAGAAGTGGATGGTCAGTGCGATGGCGAAGGTGAGGGTGGAGCCGAGGGCCAGGAGCAGCTCGACGGCGAGCCCGATCCCAAGCGCTTTGATCGCGATCCAGGCCGAGCGGAGACCCTGGGACCAGTCTTTCAGGCGAAGTGATTCAGCAATATACAAACCGGCAACAAATCCGATAAGAAGCCCGAGGAAGGGGATCACGAAGATGCCGACGATGCCGGAGGCGATGCCGACCAGGATCGGCCAGGTGGGCACTTCGTTCTTTTTCAGGCTGCGGCCGGTGATCAGCCAGTTTGCTGTCATCCCGAGGATGCTGAACACGGTGACGATCCCGAAGCAGATCCAGGCGGGCCAGCTTCCCATCACGATTGCCCAGATCAGGGTGGAGATCAGGATGATGATCGTGCCGGGCAGGATCGGCACCACGATCCCTGCCAGGGCCACGGCGTAGGCGAGGGCAACGATCACCGTCACGATGATCTGGACGGTGAGGGAGTCCACGGAACCTCCGGGTGGTGTGTGGGCCGGTGTGTGCCGGAATGTAGGGGCCGACGGGCCGGGAAGCGGGGGCCGACGGGCCGGGAAGCGGGGCGCGTGCGGCATAGAGGCCGACGGGCCGTGGCCGCGATGAGGGAGGGCTCGAAAGCTCCTCGGCTCTGTCACGCAGCCACGGCCCATCCTAGAGGTCAGACCGGCAATGCAGCCTGGTAGTTCTCAGCGGGCGGCCTCAGCCTTTGGCCACCACCACCTGATCGCCGGGCTTCCAGCTTTCCCACTGCCCGGACTTCTCGAAGGCACCGTCCAGCGGAATGCCTTTGCGTTCGCGCAGCAGGATCGTGGCGATCGCTCCGATGATCGTCATGCCGGCGAGGTACGGGATGATTGCCCAGGTGGTCCCGTAGGACTGCAGGAGTGCCTGCGCGATCGTGGGGGCGAAGGCGCCGCCGGCGACCGCACCGATCGCGTAGGAGATGGAGACGCCGGAGAAGCGCACCGAGGCGGGGAAGATTTCCGCGTACCAGGCAGCCTGTGGGCCGTAGGTAAAGCCGAGGCCGATGGCGAGCAGTCCGCCACCGATGAAGACGCCGAGCACCCCGGTTTTGACCAGTTCAAACAGGGGGATCACGGCGGCGAGCTGCAGCACCCAGCCGATCAGGTAGGTGTTCTTCCGCCCGATCATGTCGGCCAGGTAGCCAGAGATGAAGGTGCTGGTCAGCCAGATCGCGGCGGCGCCGAGAACGGCGATCTGCACGCCGGTGCGGTCAAAGCCGAGGCCGCCATCCTGGGGCGGGCGCGAGGCGAGGCCCTGCACGAAACCACCGGTGACCATGTAGCCCACGGCGCCGTTACCGGCGAAGACCAGGGCAGCCAGCAGCACGCGCTGCCAGTGCTGGGCAAAGAGGCGGCCAATGGGGGCGGATTCCTGCGCCTGCACCTCTTTGATTTCGTTGAAGATGGGGGATTCGTCCACGGCCATGCGCACGATCCAGCCGACGGCGATCAGGATCAGGGAGGCCAGGAAGGGCACACGCCAGCCCCATACCAGGAAGGCTTCGCCGGGAGCGATCCAGCTCATGAGGGCAAGCATCAGGGAGGCGAGCAGCATGCCTCCGGGCACACCGAGCTGGGGGTACATGCCGAAGCGACCGCGCTGGTGGTCACCGGCGTGTTCCACGCTCATAAGCACGGCGCCGCCCCATTCGCCGCCGGCGCAGATGCCCTGGATAATGCGCAGCAGGATGAGGATGATCGGGGCGGACCAGCCGGCGGCCTCGAAGGTGGGCAGGGCACCGATGAGGGTGGTTGCGCCGCCCATGCCGAGCAGGGTGATGACGAGGACGGGGCGGCGGCCGATCTTGTCGCCGAAGTGGCCGGCAAGGAAGGCGCCGAGGGGCCGGAAGAGGAAGGAGAGGCCGATACTGAGCAGCGAGAGGATCTGCTGCATTGCCGATCCGGCAGGCTCGAAGAAGAGCTGGGCGAAGACGAGGTTCGCCGCGAAGGCGTAGATGAAGAAGTCGTACCACTCGATGGTGGTGCCGACGACGGTTGCGCCGATCACGCGGCGGCGTTCGCGGATGACGGCGGCGCTTTCGCGCCCGGGGGCGGGGTTCGTGCTCAACGGGGACTCCTTCGTCTCCTAGGGGCGGGCCGTGCACGGGGGATCCGGGAAGCGTCGGTGCTTCGCGGCATGCACGGGGAAGCGGGGAGGTCGATGCGGTTGTCGTGCGAGGGATGCCCTGGTGGGGCGGGTCGCGCGGCTCGTGCTCTCGAGGGGTCGACGGGTATTCGACGGTTTCGCACAGCTGTCGAGGCGATCGTATACGGCTTGCCGGATCGTATATCGTGACGGCAGCCATAACAAGAGGTGCAGGAAAGATGCCGATCGTATACGATATGGGGCATGGATGCACCGCTGCTCCCCGCTTCTCGCGCCTGGGACCTGCTCGGCCGTCGCCCGGGCACCGTCTACGCCATGCACATCGGATACTCCTCCCGCGCCCAGCAAAAGGGCCGCACTCCGGAGGCCCCCGGCTACTTCCTCAAGCCCCCCACGTCTCTGGCTTCCCCGGCCGCCGAAGGTGAGCCCACCACCGTGGAGCTGCCGGCCGGTGCCGAAATCCTTGGCTTCGAGGGTGAGATCGCCCTGGTCATCGGGCGCACCTGCCGCCGTGTCCAACCCGAGGAGGCCTGGGGCGCCGTCGCTGCCGTCACCGCCGCTAATGACCTCGGCGCCTTTGACTTCCGCTGGGCCGATAAGGGGTCCAATCTGCGCTCCAAGGGCGGGGACGGTTTCACCCCGATCGGCCCGAAGCTCCTGCCTGCCGCCGAGATCGACCCTGCCGACATCACCATCACGGTGCGCCTGGACGGCAAGGAAGTGCAGCGGGATTCCACCTCGGGCCTGATCTTCTCCCTGCCTGAGATCGTTGCCGACCTCTCCCAGCTGATCACCCTGGAAGAAGGCGATGTCATCCTCACCGGCACTCCCGCCGGGGCCAGCACTTTCGCTCCGGGCCAGCGGGTCGAGGTGGAGGTCACGGCGGGTTCGCTCAGCACCGGCCCGCTGATCACCGAGGCAGTGCAGGGCAGCGTGCCGGTGATCCCGGTGAGCGCCCAGCCGAAGCCCACTCCGGAGCAGTGGGCCGACGCCTCGGGTCGCCCGATTGAGGAGTTCCAGCCCGCCGGCGATGCGGCCACGAAGGACGCCCCGGCGCAGGAGCAGGAGTACGTCGACGAGCTCCTCACTCCCGAGATGCGTGAGCGCCTGTCCAAGGTTGCCGTCGCAACCCTTTCCAGCCTGATGCGCAAGAAGGACCTGTCGAATGTGTCGATTGACGGACTGCGCAGCACCCAGCCCGGCACGGTCATGATTGGTCGGGCCCGCACCCTGCGGTACGTGCCGAACCGCGAGGACCTCTTCAAGTCCCACGGTGGCGGCTACAACGCGCAGAAGCGTCTGTTCGATTCGCTGCGTCCGGGCGATGTGCTCGTGATGGACGCACGCCAGGAAACCCGCTCGGGCACCCTGGGCGACATCCTCGCTCTGCGAGCGAAAGCCCTGGGCGCTGCCGGAATCGTGACCGACGGTGGCGTGCGTGACCTGGCCGAGGTGACCGAGATCGGCGTTCCCACCTACCACTCCGGTGGGCACCCTGCGGTGCTCGGGCGCCTGCATGTGCCGTGGGGGATCGACGAGACCATCGCCTGCGGTGGCACCACGGTGCAGCCCGGGGACGTGATCGTCGGTAATGACGACGGCGTGCTCGTGATTCCCCCGGCTCTGCTCGAGGAGCTCGTGTCGGCAGCGGAAGTGCAGGAGGCCGAAGAAGCCTTCATGGCCCGCATGGTCGCCGAGGGCCATCCGGTCGATGGCCTGTTCCCCATGAATGCGCAGTGGCGTGAACGCTACGAGGCTGAATGCGCCACCCGCTCCGGTGGCGACAGCGGGGACCAGCCCCGATGAAACGTGCCGCCTCGTGGCCTTCGCTGCCCATCCGTATCTCCAAATCGGAGCAGGCCTATGCCCTCTTGCACGATCGCATCACCGGTGGCGCCTATGAGCCCGGCGATCGTCTGGTGCTGGGCCGCATCGGAGAGGAGATCGGAGCCAGCGTGGTGCCGGTGCGCGAGGCTGTGCGTCGTCTCGAGGCCGAAGGTCTGGTCACTTACGAGCGCAATGTGGGCGCCCGCGTCGCCATGCTCGATGAGGCCGAGTACCTGGACACGATGGAGGCTTTCGCCGTGATCGAAGGTGCCGCCGTGGCCATGGCCGCCCCGCTGATCTCTATCGAGCAGCTGCGTCGGGCCCGTCAGGTCAATACGCGGATGCGTTCCCTACTCAGCGCCCTGGACCCCGAGGAGTTCACCGCGCTGAATGAGGAGTTCCACCGTCTGCTCAGCGATCCGTGCCCCAATAAGCACCTGTCGGACCTGGTGGAACGCTCCTGGCGCTCCCTCTCCCACCTGCGTCGCTCCACCTTTGCTTTCGTTCCGGAACGCGCGGAACAGTCCGTGCAGGAACACGAGCGGATCCTGCGGCTGATCGGGGACGCCTCCGATCCGCAGATCATCGAAATGGCGGTGCGTGAGCACCGTCTGGCCACTCCCCGCGCCTACAGCGCGCGCAGTCTGGGGCAGTGCTGCCCCCTGACCTAACTATCCCGTCGGTCGGGGTCCTGCCTGCAGGGACCTCGCCCGTCGGCCCCATTACTCACCACCCCACCCAGACCACCCACCTAGTCACGTCGAGCCCACCCGAACCGAACCGAGACCGCCACAACCGCGGTCCCCGCGTGAAGGAGCATGTATGAGCCGCAAGCCCGAGGGAATCCCCGCCGTTATCCCCCACTACATCGACGGTCAGCGCGTCGAATCCGCCAGCGGCGAGACCTTCGAGGTCCTCGACCCGGTGACCAATGAGGCCTACACCCGCTGCGCCTCCGGCGATAAGGCCGATATCGACCGCGCCGTGGAAGCCGCCTCGCGCGCCTTCCACGAAGGCCCGTGGCCGCGGATGAAGAACCGTGAGCGTTTCCGTGTGTTGAACCGGATCGCTGATGTGGTCGAGTCGCGTGAGGATGAGCTGGCCGCCATGGAGTCCTTCGACTCCGGTCTGCCGATCACGCAGGCGAAGGGCCAGGCCCGCCGCGCCGCCGAGAACTTCCGATTCTTCGCCGACCTGATCGTTGCCCAGCGCGATGACACCTACAAGGTGCCCGGCCAGCAGCTGAACTACGTCAACCGCACCCCCAAGGGCGTGGCCGGTCTGATCACACCGTGGAACACCCCGTTCATGCTCGAGTCTTGGAAGCTCGGTCCCTCGCTCGCCTCGGGCTGCACCGTGGTTCTCAAGCCTGCGGAGTTCACGCCGCTTTCGGCCTCCCTGTGGGCCGGAATCTTCGAGGAGGCGGATCTCCCCCAGGGTGTGTTCAACCTGGTCAACGGTTTCGGTGAAACCGCTGGTGACGCCCTCGTGAAGCACCCCGAGGTGCCGCTGATCTCCTTCACCGGCGAGTCCTCCACCGGGCAGCTCATCTTCCGCAACTGCGCCGAGCACCTCAAGGGCATGTCGATGGAACTCGGCGGCAAGTCGCCCGCCATCGTCTTTGCCGATGCGGACCTTGAGAAGGCCCTCGACTCCACCCTCTTCGGTGTGTTCTCCCTGAACGGCGAGCGCTGCACCGCCGGCTCCCGCATCCTCGTGGAACGCCCGATCTACGAGGAGTTCATCGAGCGCTACGCCGAGCGTGCAAAGAACATCGTGGTGGGTGACCCCTCCGATCCGGCCACCGAGGTGGGCGCCCTCGTGCATCCCGAGCACTACGAGAAGGTCATGAGCTACGTCGAGATCGGTAAGAGCGAGGGCCGCCTCCTGGCCGGCGGTGGCCGCCCCGAGCATCTGGGCGAGGAGGGCAACTACGTGGCCCCCACCGTTTTCGCCGATGTCGCTCCCGATGCACGCATCTTCCAGGAGGAGATCTTCGGTCCCGTCGTCGCGATCACCCCCTTCGACACCGAAGAGGAAGCGCTGTCCCTCGCGAACAACACCCGTTACGGCCTCGCCGCCTACGTGTGGACCAATGACCTCACCCGCGGCCACCTCTTCGCGCAGAGCGTGCAGGCCGGCATGGTCTGGCTGAACAGCCACAACGTGCGTGACCTGCGCAGCCCCTTCGGTGGCATCAAGGCCTCCGGCCTGGGCCAGGAAGGCGGATACCGCTCGCTGGACTTCTACTCCGATCAACAGGCCGTGCACGTGACCCTCGGGGATGTGCACACAGCTCGCTTCGGCGCCGGCAAGGCCTGAGCACCGTCGGCGGCTCCGACACCTTCCGCGCCGGAGCCGCCGCCCCCGCACCACCTCATCAACCACTCGCCCACCTCACGCCCCCTGCCTCAGCGCAGACCCACTACTCGCCCATCGGACGCCCCCATGCCGCTCAAGGAGGAGCCATGACCGCCACCGAACACGTCAACGATCCCGTCCCCACCCCCAGCTGCCCGCCGCCAGACATCCTGCGCTGCGCCTACATGGAGATCGTCGTTACCGACCTGGCCAAGAGCCGCGAGTTCTACGTGGACATCCTCGGTCTGCACGTGACCGAGGAGGACGACGAAGCGATCTACCTGCGCTCCTTCGAGGAGTTCATCCACCACAACCTGGTGCTGCGCAAGGGCCCCGAAGCGGCCGTTGCCGCCTTCTCCTACCGTGTGCGTTCCACCGAGGATGTGGACCGGGCCGAGAAGTACTTCCAGGAGATGGGCTGCCGTACCGAACGCCGTAAGGACGGTTTCGTCAAGGGCATCGGCGACAGCGTCCGTGTCGAGGACCCGCTGGGCTTCCCCTACGAGTTCTTCTTCGAGACCACGCATGTGGAGCGTCTGCACATGCGCTACGACCTCTACTCGGCCGGGGAACTCGTGCGCCTGGACCACTTCAACCAGGTCACCCCCGATGTGCCGCGTGGCCGCAAGTACCTCGAGGAACTCGGTTTCCATGTCACCGAGGACATCAAGGACTCCGAGGGAACCACCTACGCCGCCTGGATGCACCGCAAGGGCACCGTGCACGACACCGCTCTGACCGGCGGTGACGGCCCCCGTATGCACCACGTGGCCTTCTCCACCCACGAGAAGCACAACATCATCCAGATCTGCGACAAGCTCGGCGCGCTCCGCCTCTCGGACCGCATCGAACGCGGCCCCGGCCGTCACGGCGTCTCCAACGCCTTCTACCTGTACCTGCGCGACCCCGACGGGCACCGCGTCGAGATCTACACGCAGGACTACTACACCGGCGATCCCGATAACCCGACCATCACCTGGGATGTGCACGACAACCAGCGCCGCGACTGGTGGGGCAACCCCGTGGTTCCCTCCTGGTACACCGACGCCTCCCGCGTGCTCGACCTCGACGGGAACCTGCAGCCGCTGGTCGAACGCACCGACAACTCCGAGATGGACGTGACCATCGGCGCAGACGGGTTCTCCTACACCCGCCAGGGTGACGATGAGGGCTCGTACCACGGTGAAGCCTCCAAGGGCTTCAAGCTGGGGAACCAGCTGTGAGCCGTGAGAGCGTGCGCGGTCGCGCCCTCGACGACGCGACCGTGCAGCAGCTCGCCGATGAGCTCGCCGAGGCCACCCGCACCGGCGGCACCATCCCGCTGATCAGCCCCCGCTACCCGCAGATGACCGTGGAGGATTCCTATGCGGTGCAGCGGCTGTGGAGGGCCCGACGGGAAGAGGCCGGCGGCCGCGTGATCGGCCACAAGATCGGCCTCACCTCGAAGGCGATGCAGGAGGCCACCGGCATCGACGAGCCCGACTACGGCGTGATCTTCGAGGATCAGGTGATCCAGTCCGGTGAGACCGTGCCGCATGATCGCTGGTCGAATGTGCGCATCGAGGTGGAGCTCGCCTTCGTGCTGAAGGACCGAATCCAGGGCCCGGGTGTGACGCCCGAGCAGATTTTGGAGGCGACCGAGGCGATCATCCCCGCCCTCGAAATCCTCGATTCTCACATTGATCTGCAGGGACGCACGATCGTAGACACGATCAGCGATAACGCCGCGCTCGGCGCGATGGTTCTTGGGAAGCAGCGCTTCTCCCCCACCGAGCGTGATCTCTCCTGGATCGGGGCGCTGTGCCGGGTGGACGACGAGATCGTCGAATCCGGGGTCTCCGGTGCCGTGCTCGGTTCACCGGCGCTCTCGGTGGCCTGGCTCGCTGACCGAATCGGCGCGCACGGTGACGCCCTGGAGGCGGGAGAGATCGTGCTGGCCGGTTCCTTTACCCGTCCCGTCTGGGTGCATCCCGGAAACCATGTGGTCGTGGACTACCAGGATCTGGGGTCCGTGGAGGTGACCTTCGAGTGAACGTCCAACTCAAGCCCACCCTGCGCGAGCTGTTCGCGCAGGGCCACCGGCCCGTCGTGGGTCTGTGGAACTCCTCGGCAAGCCCCGTGGCAGCCGAGATCATCGCCGCCTGCGGCACCGAACTGATGCTGATCGACGGTGAGCACGGCCCGATTGAGCTGCGCGAAATCCTCGCGCTCCTGCAGGCCGTGGAGCCGTATCCGACGGTTCCGCTGGTGCGCGTGCCGTGGAACGACGCGGTGCGGATCAAGCAGGTGCTCGATCTGGGTGCGCAAAACCTGCTGGTGCCGATGGTGTCGGATGCGCAGGAGGCTGCCCAGGCGGTGGGTGCCGCCCGCTACCCCGGTCAGGCCGGGGAACGCTTCGGCCGCCGCGGCATGGGAGCGGCGCTCGCGCGTTCCAGCCGTTGGGGCCTCGTGCCGAACTACATCGCCGAGGCTGATTCCCACGTGTCGATCACCGTGCAGATCGAGAATGCCGCCGGGGTTCGCCATGCGCGAGAGATCGCCGAGGTCGATGGTGTCGATGCCGTGTTCATCGGGCCCGCGGACCTTGCCGGTGCGCTCGGGCATCCCGGAAACCCCTCCCATCCGGAGGTGGTCGAGGCGGTCGATGCGACCGTCCGCACCGTACGGGAGGCCGGGACCGTCGTGGGCGTGAATGCCTTCCACCCTGCCGATGCCGACCGTGTGCTTGCGGCCGGTGCCGATTTCGTCGTCGTCGGGGCGGATGTGTCGCTTCTGGCCCGCGGTGTGGTCACCGCGCTGGAGCGCCTGCGCCCCGCAGAAAACCAGCCTGCACAGTACTGAGAACGCGGCCTGCTGCCCCGCCCCGCCTTCAAAGGAGAAGACATGCAGTTCCACCACCACGGCTACGTCACCCAGGACCCGCGGGTTCTGCCCGCTGCGGGCACCGGCGTGGATCGCCCCACCGACATTCCCGAGACCATGGATGTGCTGATCGTGGGAACCGGCCCGGCCGGCATGATGCTCGCGGCTCAGCTCTCTCAGTATCCCGAGGTCACCACGCGCATTATTGAGCGACGTGAGGGCCGTCTGGAGATCGGTCAGGCCGACGGTCTGCAGGCCCGCAGCATCGAAACCTTCCAGGCTTTCGGTTTCGCCGGGAGGCTGCTCGAAGAGGCCTATCAGATCACCGAGATGCAGTACTGGCGGCCCGATCCGGAGGACCGCTCGCGGATCCATCGGGCGGATAAGTCGCATGACTCGGCCGGCTACGAGGATTCGCCGCTGTCGGAGTTTCCGCATGTGATCTGCAATCAGGCCCGGGTGCAGGACTATCTGGGTGAGTTCGCCCGGAACAGTCCTGCACGGATCGAACCGGATTACGGCTGGAAGCTGCTGGACCTGGAGGTTCAGGACGGGGAGGAGTTCCCGGTGCGCTGCCGGATCCAGCGCACCACCGGCGTGGACTACGCGAAGGTGTCTCGCCCCCATGCCGTGGGTGAAGCCGAGCCGGAGGCGCAGGGTGAGATCCGCGAGGTGCGTGCACGGTATGTGGTCGGCTGCGACGGTGCCCGCTCCACGGTGCGCCGCGAGATCGGTGCGAAGCTGCACGGCGATTCCCGCAATCACGCCTGGGGCGTGATGGATGTGCTGGTGGATACGGATTTCCCGGATGTGCGCACCAAATGCGTCATCCAGTCCGGTGAGGGCGGGAACATCCTTTATATCCCCCGCGAAGGCAACTGCCTGACCCGCGTCTACGTCGACCTCGGAGATATTCCGGCCGACGATAACCACCGGGTGCGGGACACCCCGATCGAAACGATCATCGAGAAGGCCCAGCAGATTTTCCATCCGTACCGCTACGACGTGAAGAGCGTGGCCTGGTGGAGCGTCTACGAGGTGGGCCAGCGGGTCACGGATTCCTTCGACGATGTGGCTCCAGCCGATCGTGGCCGCAAGCACCCGCATGTGTTCATCGCCGGGGATGCCTGCCATACGCATTCGGCGAAGGCCGGGCAGGGCATGAATGTGTCCATGCAGGACACCTTCAACCTGGGCTGGAAGCTCGGCAGTGTTCTCTCCGGCCGCGCCGAGGAGTCGCTGCTGGACACCTACTCGGTGGAACGCCAGGTGGTTGCGCAGAAACTCATCGACTTTGACCGCGAGTGGTCCACGATGATGGCGGCGCGCACCTTCGATCCCAAGCATCCCGAGCTGGGCGGTGTGGATCCGGCGGAGGTTCGCAAGCTCTATGACGCGAGCGAGATTCAGGCCTCCGGTTTCGGAGTGCACTATGAGCCCTCGATGATCACCTCCGAGGGTGAGTTCCAGGGCCTCGCCACCGGTTTCCCGATCGGCCAGCGCTTCCATTCGGCACCGGTGCACCGGGTGTGCGATGCGACCCGTCAGCAGATCGGGCACCATATGCGGGCCGACGGGCGCTGGCGCCTGTATGTCTTCGCTGATCGTGACGGTGCCGCCGAAAACGGTGCGGTGCACTCCTGGGCAACGTGGCTCGGTTCGGACCCTGCCTCCCCGTATGTGACCACTCGCCGTGAGGGTGAGGATGCGGGTGCGGTCTTCGATGTGAAGGTGATCTTCCAGCAGGGGCATGACGAGATTGAGCACGTCACCCTGCCGGAGGTTTTCCGTCCCCGCTTCGGTCCTTTCCAGGTGCATGACGAGGAACTCGTCTATGCCGCTGACCCGAGCAGCGACATTTTCGAGCGCCGCGGCGTGAGCCGTGAGGGCTGCGTGGTGGTGGTTCGTCCCGACATGTATGTGGCGACGATCCTTCCGCTGGACCGCCCCGAGCTGCTCACCGACTTCTTTGCCCCGATCCTGAAGCCTGCTGCGGCGGCACACTGAGCGTTCCCGAAAGGAGCTTCCGATGGCTATCGCTACCGTCAACCCCGCCACCGGCGCGACCGAGAAAACCTTCACCGCGCATGATG
>JAEWEZ010000105.1 GCA_023389045.1 Actinomycetes bacterium | reverse complement strand
GGCGCGCAGCGCACCGAGCCAGCCGATCACAGCACGGGCCTCACGACCGGTCGGATTCGCCGGGATACCGAAGAGACTGCCGGTCGGGGCGCGGTGTGTTCCGGCCTGAGAGACCAGACGCGAACTGAGAGTGGAATCGGGACTGACGATCGCATCGCCAAGGCCCAGCTCCTGCAGCAGGGCATCCACCGCCCCGGAGCGCGTGGAGTACGCCTCGGCGCCGGTGTTGATGGTGAGTCCGCCCACCTCGGCAGCGGCAATGGCCCCGCCGAGTTCTTCGCGGGATTCCAGCAGCGTGACGTGATGGCCGGTGCGGGCCAGGCGTCGGGCCGCGAGCAGCCCGGACAGGCCGCCGCCGACCACCACGGCGCGGGAATCAAAGCCCATGGAAGTGCGCGCACTCATGCACTCACCCCCGTCGGCCCCGTTGGAACCACCCGCTGTTCATGCAGGTAGGCGACCAGGTCGGTGAGCACCTGCGGATCCGTCTGGGGAGGAACACCATGCCCGAGATTCACCACGTGCCCGCTCGCTCCAGCGCCCGCCGCGAGCACCGCATCGGCCTCAGCGAAACGGGTCTTCTCATCGGTGAACAGCACGCAGGGATCGAGATTGCCCTGCACGGGAGTGCCCGTCGGGAGGATCTCC
Source organism: Actinomycetes bacterium (assembly GCA_023389045.1). Taxonomy (GTDB): domain Bacteria; phylum Actinomycetota; class Actinomycetes; order Actinomycetales; family Dermabacteraceae; genus Brachybacterium. The sequence continues at coordinate 12,014 of JAEWEZ010000105.1, read as the reverse complement.
AGGGCGCGTTCCAGACGCAGCCGGTGATCCACGCCCACCACGTCGGCCCCGGCTTCCTGCAGTGCCGGGAGCAGATGCGCGGCCCCGACCCCGAAGTGCACCTTCGGCACCGGGAGGTCCGCCACATGCTCGAGCACCGCCGCCGAATGCGGAAGCACCCCGGCGCGGTAGACGTCCTCGCTGAGGGAACCGGCCCAGGAGTCGAAGAGCTGCACCGCGGAGGCACCGGCTTCCACCTGGGCGCGCAGGAAGAGCCCGGAGGCGCGTGCAACCCAGGAAGCCAGCCGGTTCCACACCTCGGGTTGAGAGCGCATGAGGGCGCGGGCCGAGAGGTGATCGCGGCTCGGGCGGCCCTCGACTAGGTAGCTCGCCACGGTGAAGGGGGCGCCCGCGAAACCGATCAGCGGCGTGGAGCCGAGTTCGGCGACGGTGAGCCGCACCGCCTCGCGGATCGGATCCAGGGCGGCGAGGTAGTCGTCCCCCAGCTCGGGGAGCGCATCAACGTCAGCCTCGGTGCGCACGGGGGAGCCGAAGACGGGGCCGACGCCGGGTTCGATTTCGACCTCAAGGCCCGCCAGGCGCATGGGCACCACGATGTCGGAGAAGAAGATGCCGGCATCCACGCGGTGACGGCGCACCGGCTGCACGGTGATTTCGGCTGCCATCTCGGGGCGAAGGCAGGAATCGATCATGGCGATGCCCTCGCGCAGCGCACGGTACTCGGGCAGGGAGCGACCCGCCTGTCGCATAAACCACACACTGGGGGCGGAATCGGTGTGTCGTCCGCGATATCGGTCGATCAAGGGGGCGTTAGATGTGCCGCCTTCAGCCTGAGGACGGTGCAGGGGATGGGCCGCCGGAAGCGCCGACACAGCCGGTGAATCGGGGGCTGCGACGGGCTGAACGCCAGGTGACGCGGGGCCGCGTCGATCTGACGGAGTGTCGGAAAAAGTGGCCTCTGACGTGCTGTTCTCTGTCATGACGACACCATTGTGCATGTCGTGTCACAAAGATGCCTTCAGGATTCGGGAAAGGGTGATGTGATGCCCGTACCATCGAGGTCATGCTCGTCGCCCTCAGTGCCTCCCATGAGCACCTCGACCTCGGGGTGCTCGATGCACTGACCCGTAATGCCGATGAGCTTCCCGACCGTCTGGCTGCCGCCGGTCCCGCCCTCCAGGGCGCCGTGGTGATCTCCACCTGTAACCGCCTGGAGATCTACATGGACGCCGAACGCGACGACGACGCGATCGACGCCGCCCTCGACGCCATCTCCGGGGCGAGCGGAGTGAGCCGCCGGGCCGTTGCCGAATCCGTGGCCACCGCCCAGGGGAGCGCCGCCGCCACCCACCTCTACGAAGTGGCCGCCGGCCTGCGCTCCATGGTCATGGGCGAATCCGAAATCTCCGGGCAGGTGCGCACCGCCTTCAACGCCGCGCTCGCCGCCGGGCACACCACGCCGCTGCTCAACGACCTCTTCCAGGTGGGCCTGCGCCACGCCAAAAAAGTCTCCACCACTACCGGGCTCGGCGCCGCCGGCCGCAGCGGCGGGGCTGTGGCCCTCGACCGCGCCAGCGCCGCCCTCGATATGCCACTCACCGAGGCCGAAGTGCTCATCATCGGCACCGGTGCCTATGCGCGCGTCATCACCGCCGAACTGCGCCGCCGCGGCAGCCAGCGGGTGCACGTGCACTCCGGCTCCGGCCGCGCCGCCGACTACGCGCGCACCCACGAGGTCACGGCCGTGCCCGACGGCGGCTTCGACCAGGCCGTAGCCACCGCCGACCTCATCGTTGCCGCCTCCGGGCAGGGTGGCGGAGTGCTCCGCCCCGAACAGCTCACCGCCCGCCACGGCCGCCGGCTGGTGGTGCTCGACCTCGCCCTGCACTCCGATCTGGACGCCCGCCTGCGGGAACGCGAGGACGTGCACGTGATCGGCCTCCGCGACCTCGCCGAGGAGATTGACGACACCGGCCAGATCGCCCTGGCCCGCGAGATCCTCGCTGAGGGCGTGCGTTCCTTCACCGAACGCCAGCGGATGCGCTCCGTGGACCCCGCCATCACCTATCTGCGCGGAACCGTGAGCGGCACCGTCGAAGAAGAAATCTCCCGGATCCGCGCCAAATACGATCCGCAGATTGCGGCAGACTTTGAACACCACCTGCGGCGAATCGCCGTCAAAATCCTGCATCCGCCCACCGTGCGCGCCCGCGAACTGGCCCGTACCGGTGAGGGCGACCGCTACGTCACCGCCTTCCAAACCCTGTTTGGCGTGGACGTAGCCTCCACCCGCCCCCGGCACACCCCCCGCGAATCCAAGGGGGCGCCCCGCACCACCCAGGAGAAGCGCTCATGAGCAGCCCCCAGGACCGTGTTCACGACGCCACCCGTAGGCTCCTCACCCTGCTGGAGGAGGGGGAAGCGACAAGCCTCGAAGCTCTCGCCCTCCGCGCCGAACTTGCCGAGGTAACCGCCGAGGCTGGGCACCTTGAAGACGCCTTCTACCAGGCTGATGAACTCCTCAAGGACGCCCAGCGCGAGCACGGCCCCGATGCCGACTGCGTCAGTGACGTGCGGGCCTGCGTGGCGCGCATCGAGGCGATCGCCCGCGGCGACGTGAGCGAGGGCTGAGCGCGCGGCGCTGAGGCCAAGCCCTCAACATAGCGAGGCCCACAACAGCGAGGCCTGATAGCCAAGCCCTGAGAACGGTACAGAGGGCCGGGCCCCGTCGGCCCGACCCTCTGTCACAGCAGGTTCCTGAACTCAGATCCCCAGCGGCGGCACCGACGGCTGCGCCTCAATCCACGCCACCAGACGCTCCACCCCGTCCTTGAGGGTGTAGCGCGGTTCCCACCCGAGCACCTCGCGGGCGGCGCTGATATCCGCCCAGGCATGGCGCACATCGCCCTCACGGAACTTCCCGGTGACATGGGGCTCAGGAGCGCCATAGGCGGCGGCGATCTCATGCGCGGCCGTCGAAATGGTCTGCATCTGGCCGGAGCCGATATCAATCGGATCCTCACTGACACGCTCGCTCAGGCATGCGGCCACCACCGCGGAGGCAACATCGTCAATCAGCACGAAGTCGCGGCGCACCTGACCGTCCTCATACAGCGGAATGGAGCGACCCTCGCGGGCAAAACGGCAGAACAGAGTCATGATTCCGGTGTACGGATTGGCCATCGCCTGACCGGGACCGTACACATTCTGGAGCCGCAGAATCTGCGCCTGCACCCCGAAGCTTGCCGCCCAGACGCGCAGCAAATGCTCCTGGGCCAGCTTGGTTGCGGCATACACGCTCACCGGATGGGGCGCCACGCTGCGAGAATCCATGGCCACGGGCTGCGCATCCGGGAAATCCCACTGCTGATCAGCCAGGCTCGCCGCGGTGCGCTGAGCCGGGTAGAACAGCTCCCCGTTGCGCTCCCAGGCGCCTTCCCCGTAGACCGCGCGGGAGCTGGTCAGCACCACTCGGTGGGGTGCGTGTCCGACGGTGCTGAACGCATCGAGCATGCGGGTCGTGCCCACCACATTGGCCATGGCGTGGCGGCTGGATTCCGTGAGGGACTGACCGGTGCCGGTTTCGGCGGCCAAGTGCACCACTGTATGCGGGCGCACGTCCTCCAGAAGAGAGGCCCACATGTCCGGGTCACACACATCCCCCACCACGAGTTCCACGTCCTGCGGGAGCTCCGCAGGGCGCTTCTGCTCGGGATGGATCTGCGGATGGAGGCTATCGACCGCAACCACGCGATCGAAATGCTCCAGCAGAGCCGGGGCGATGGCGCAGCCGATGAAGCCGGCTCCACCGGTCACGAGAACGGTGCGGTCAGTCATGAGAACTCCTGAAAACGATGAGAGGTGGAACCTGCTGAGAGGTCGGGGATAGGAAGGACGACGGGGTGAAGGGGCAGGTGGGTTGGGGTGCGCGTAGCGTCCCGGGCTCAGGACCCAGAAAACTCAGGACCCAGAAAACCCAGGACCCCAGGGAACTCAGGGCCGCAGGAACGCCGCGCAGGCTTTCTGCATGGCGAGCACATCGGACACGGCACACATTTCGCGTGCCGAATGCATCGACAGGAGCGTGATGCCGGCATCGACCGTGACCATGCCGAGGCGGGTGGCGGTGATGGGGCCGATGGTGGAACCGCAGGGCATGGCGTTATTGGAGACGAACTCCTGCAGCGGAACCCCGGCCTTTTCGCAGGCCAGCCGCACCTGCGCAATGCCGCGGGCATCGGTGGCGTAGCGCTGCTGCGCATTGATCTTGAGCATGAAACCGCCACCCAGACGCGGACGGTGCACAGGGTCGTGGCGCTCGGGGTAGTTCGGGTGGGCGGCGTGGCCCGCGTCGATCGAAAGCACCGTGGAGGCCGAGAAGGCCTGGCGGAGCGTGGCGTCATCCCCGCCGAGCGCAAGATGCATCCGCACCAGCACATCCTCCAGGAAGGGGCCGGCGGCACCCGAGCGGGTCGCGGAGCCCACTTCCTCATGGTCGTTAGCAACCATCAGCGCGATCGGATCCTTCGCCCCGAGGCCCTCGGAGGCCACGGAGATCAGGGCTTGGGTTTCGGCATGGACCGAGGAGAGGTTGTCCAGACGGGCCGAGGCGAGGAACTCCTCGCGCGCCCCGAAGAGGGCCGGGGCCTGGCCGTCCACGGTGACCACGTCGAAACCGAGCACATCCTCCCGGGCCACGCCCGCGCAGTCGGCAAGCATCTCCAGCAGATCCACCTCACCGAGTGCCGCCACCGGCTGCATGTGCCGCTGCGGATCCAGCGCCAGGCCGTCCTTGTTCACCGCGCGATCCAGATGCACGCACAGCTGCGGAACCCGCAGGAAAGCGGGGGTTTGCACGAGCACGGTGGAGCCGTCTCGCAGGGCCAGACGCCCCGCCAGGCGCAGCTCCCGATCCAGCCACGAGTTCAGCAGCGGGCCGCCATAGATTTCGACGGCCGCCTGCGTCATCCCCTCGGCGTGAAGCTGCGGGTTCGGCTTGAGCTTCAGCGCGGGAGAGTCGGTGTGGGAGCCGACGATGCGCCACGGCGTGGATGCAGAGGCTTTCCCTGCAGCCACCCACGCGATGATCGCGCCATCGCGCACCACGAACCGTTGCCCGCGCACATCCTTGGCGCTCCAGGCGGCGTTCTCATCCAGTGCCGTGAAACCGGCCTCCTCCAGGCGCCGGGCCACTTCCTGTACGGCATGGAAGGAGGACGGCGAGGCCGTGACGAGGGCGGCGAGGTCCAGGGCGGCCTCGCGTTCAGCGGCGGTGGGTGCGGCGGGGTGAGAGCTCATGGCTTCATTCAACCACCGACTGCCCTGTCTCACTCGAGACCGGCAAGCCCATGCTTTTCCTTTAGCGACAGGCGGTGATCCGATACAGCGCGACGTCGCCGTCCCCAGCGATTTTCTCAAAACCAGGGGCAGTATCGAGGTCCTCAAAACCGTCGCGAGGAATTTCCTGTTTATTGATCTGATTCGGCCCGAAGTCCAGCACGTACTGGGCTTTCATCGTACGGATGGCCTGGCAGACCCCGGGGAAGAAGGTGGCATCGTTCAGGTGCTCACGCAGTAAAAGATCCTCGTCGGAGGTGTGCTCGGAGGTGTGTTTGGTGGTGGTTTCGATTCCCGTGTAGGCGTACACCAGCGAACTACCGTTCCACGCGTCGGTGATGATCACGGCATCGGGCGGCACGATCGAAGGGATCTTCTCGATGAGGGCAAGCTCCTCGGGGGTGAGGAGGGGGGCTTCCTCATCCTGTTCATAGACGTGGGATGTCCAGTCGATGATCACATTCATCCAGGTGGAGCGTTGGGTGAGACCCACGAGAGCAAGCGCAGAGATAGTTCCCAGGACGAGGGGAGTGGTCAGCAGCCGGCGTAGGGCGCGAGGGCTTTTGAGGTGGCGGAGGAGTAGGCGACGCACCGTATCCAATACATGCGTTACCCCGAGGGTGAGAATCGGTACCACCACGAGGCCGAGGGCAGCCGCGAGACGGAACGAGTCGTTGTACCAGATTCCCGTGAGCAGCATTCGGGTTGCGCTGGGGCGGGTGCCGGCAACCGTCACCCACAGCACCATCACAGCGAGCCACAGCAGAGGTCCGATGAAAAGGCGTCGGCGCACCGCCGCATAGAGCCCTGCGGCCAGGAGAAATGTCAGAATCCAGGCGGGGGCTCCGACGTGGGGCGCAAAGAGAAGGGCTTGGCCCACAGCCCCCATTTCCGTGGTGCTGGGAAGCCAACTTGCCGAGGCTTCGCTGGGGCGGACCCGGGGCCACAGCACAACGATGAGGGCGGCGACAACAGCGCTTGCCCCGAGCACCCAGCCCAGCGAGACCATTTTTTTGTGGTTGCGACCGCGGCTCAGGCGCCCCAGGGCCATGAGCAGGGCTGCTACGCACAGAGCTGCGGCTAAGGCGAGGGCAAGCATGGCTGCGTTGGGATGACAGATCGTGATGCCCACAGTTCCGATGAGGCCAAGAATGATGGCACTGGCCTGAGGCATCCGCGCGATGCTGACCGCTCCGACCGCATGTAGAGCCGGCACGAGCAGGGCCGGGATCAGCGCATAGCCAATGAGGTTGGGGTACAAAACCCCGAAGCCGAGCATGGGCCAGGGGAACGCGGGAATGGACGCTGTCAGCACTCCGGCGGGGAGCAGGCCGAGGCGTCGCAGCGAGGCGGGAAGGACCTCCCGGGTTAGTGCGACAGACCCGCACACCCAGACGCCGATGCAGACCGCTGCCGTGACTGCATTGGTGGCCAGGGGAATGTTCTCGGAGCCCAGGGTGAGCAGGACAAGGGAGACCATGTCGTGCCATCCGGCGGGATAAAACTTGTGCTCGGAGCCCGGTGCGGAGGTGAGTAAGCCGAGAGTGAAAGTCGAGGCGTCCCCGGTCTCCAGGATTCGGCGCACTGCGTTTTGATGAAAGATGTTGTCGTAGGTCTGGGAGAGCGCATCGGGGGCATCCAGGGCGTTACGCACATGCCGTGTCATGAGCACGGCACCGATGGCGATGGCAGCCGCCGTGATGCCGTCGACGCCGAGCAGAAGGTTGCGCACTCGCCAGCGTGGATGCCGATGCTGCGGGGTGGGGGCTGCAGCCTGCTCGGTCTCTTCCTCTTGCGTGCCTTCTGACAGGCGAGAGGAGGCCGGTGCGCTGTTCTTGTCAGAGCGCGCGGACGGTAGACGCCTGCCCGCGTGACGCAGCAGGGCCACATGCACACCCAGGGCTATGACCGCTGTGACCACGGTGACGACCAGGACCGGCAGCGGACCCCAGGGGATCCCCACAGATGAGGCGACGACTGCCGTCACCGTGATGAGGAAAACTGACACCAGGGGGGAGAGCGCCACTGCCATGACGGGTCGAAGACGCATCACGAGGGTGATCGGCAGCCCCGGCAGGAAGAACCACGCGAGTGCCACCAGCGCGGGAAGAACCAGGGGGAGCCAGGTGGCAATCATGGAGGGGAGGGGACCTTCCGTCAGACGGGGCGCGTACCGGGCGCGTCACGGTGAATGGGCAGCGGCGCCGATGCCGCTCCCTGGGTGTCATGGTAGTGGAGGGGCCGACGATGCAAGGGCTTTGACGTTCACCACTGCCATCCCGTCTCCGCGAGGCGGTCTTGCACGACGGGGCTCAGAGTTGCCGCGTAGGTGGCGCTGATGTGATTGCGGTCGAGCCACACCCACACATTCCCGATCTCAAGTTGGCAGACCTGGTCGGGGCACACCCTGTCATTGACGTCGATCAGATGGAGCGTGCCAGCGGAACTGTGCAGCTGAGGCGACGGCATGGTGCCCGGGAAACGATCGTGCACGGGCAGAGTGCAGCTGGGGCCGTGGTCTCGCACGCAGTGATCGGGATGCTGGGGCAAGCGCGCCTGTATCCGGTAGCCGATCACGTCGATGCCCGCATCCAGCAGAGGCTGCAGAACCAGGGGCCCGCCCTCGGTCACCCGCTCAGGACCCGAGAAGGGAAGCCAGGTGACGGAGGTGGCCACGGCATCGGGCTCAATCTCCAGGAGCCACCGTGAGAGTTCCTGGTTCGACGCGCTGCACTTTGCTTCCACGCCCTCTCCAGCCCGGAAGGCACAGCCGCCGGAGAACACGACCGCCACCCGCCATCCATGTTCCGTGGCAGCCTCCACCAGGGCGGGGGCAAACTGTGCGTCGCGGGAATCCCCGACAAGCACCAGCAGCGGGCCGCGATTGCCGGCCATTCGGCAAGAGTCCGTGAAGGAATCAGGCACCGGTTCAAGCGGTGTACACGGCTCCGACAGGCTGAACCAGTCTCTCTGACGATCAGCGGGGAGCGGGAGCACCGGTGCATCAGCATCGGCTGTCATCTCGTACCCGTCCTCCAGAACCCGCGCGCCCGGGTTGTTGCGGATGGCTTCTGCGCGCACCGCCCGTTCCTCAGCGTCGAGTTTGGCGGTCCACGCACCCACGGGGGCAAGCACCACGGCGATGCTCAGGGCAACGGCGACGAGACCCCGTCGGGCCCGTGCTTTGATCCACGCGGAGCGCCGCACCGGGGAATCGACCAGACGGGTCAGTGCCCAGGCGGCCAGGATCGAGGCAAGAACGAGCGCGGTACCGAACTTGGCGCCCGCATGGACTCTTTCCATCAACACCAGTCCGAAGACGAGTGCCGGCCAATGCACGAGGTACAGCGCATAGGAAATGTCTCCGAGCCACTGCAGAGGGCGCGAGGAGAGCAGCCGATCTGCCCCCCAGCGGGTCCCCGTCGGACCAGCCGCAATCACCAGGCAGGCCGCAAGCAAAGGCCAGGCAGCGATATACCCGGGGAACCCACCCTCAATATCGAGTACCCAGCCAGCTGAAAGGATCAAAATCAGCCCGACCCACGAGGCCGCAGCCCGGGTGCGGGCCAGGGCATTCACGCGGATATCGGTGGGGGAGCGGTAACCGAGGCGCGCCTCCACCAGGGGTAAGGCAAGCGCGAGGAGCGAGCCGAGGGCGAACTCCCAGAGGCGAGCTCGCGTATCGAAGTAGGCCACCGCCTGGTTCGTGGCGGTGATGTACACCGACCAGACAAAAGAGCTTGCCGTGATGGCCCCGAAGATCACGGCGAGCACCGGGCGGGGGCGCCAGCTGGTGCGGTGCACGATGAACGCCGCCAGAGCGAACAGAGCGGGCCAGAGTACAAAAACCTGCCCCTGAATGGACAGTGACCAGAAATGCTGGAAGGGGCTCGCGGTGGAGTGGTCCGTGGCGTAATAGTCCACCGCGCGAGCCGCCAGCAGCCAGTTCTCCACGTAGAGCACAGAGGCAATCGCCTCATCCATGAGGTCACGCCAGCGTTCAGCGGGGAGGAGCAGTGCGCTGCTCAGCAGGGTTCCCACGATGACGAGGGCGGCCGGGGGAAGCAGACGGGTGAAGGCTCGCAGCCAATAGGCGGTCACCGTGAGGGGACAGCGGGCTTCCAACAGACGGGTGAAGGATCCGGTCAGGAGGAACGCCGAGATCAGGAGGAAGATATCGACGCCACCGGACACCCGCCCGAACCAGATGTGGTAGCAGACGACCATCCCGATGGCCACGGCCCGCAGGCCCTGCAGCTCGGGACGGAACAGGGTGTGTCCCGTGACAGAACTGTTCGGGGTCGTCCCCGCGCGTCGGCGAGGTCGGCCCCGATGGGAAGGAACATAGCGTGCGGGGCGTGTCATGCTGCCGCCAGCGTTGTCAGCGCCTGGGATAAGAGGGCCCGCAGGTCGCGTTCCACAAACAGACGGGTCAGATGGTTGTCATCCATGTAGACGTACAGGCCGTGATGGATGGGGCTGCAGCGCCCGTCGGGACATATCACCGTGGAGGGATCGACGGTGACCACCCGCGCGCCGTCAGCACCGGTCATGGTGGCGAAGGGGGCCAGGGGTTTGTTGCCGGCGGCGTATTTCGCGCCGATATCAGCACCGCAGGCAGCGTCGGCATCGGCGATGCTGCCACCGCGGTCGAAGACCTCCTCCGCGCAGGTGTACATATCGCGCGTCCAGCGCGGATTATCGCGAACAGCGAGGACATCGATACCGCGGTCCAGAATCGCCTGCACCGCGTGATCCATTCCCGGGGGTGCCTTTTCAGCATTGCTAGTGGCCGAGGTGGTGGTGACCGTGGTCAGAACTGCATCGGGGGAGACCTGATCGAGATAGGCCATGGCGTGTTCAAACCAGCCGGCGCAGTATGACGAGGGGTTCGGATGCTTCTCGAGGGAGCAGCCGTCCATCCAGACGGTGATGACCTGCCATCCCTGCTTTTTTGCCGTGTCGAGGAGCGCGGGTGCGTACTGGCGGGAGTGCGAGCTGCCGATAACCACCAGGGTTCCCTTTGCCTTGTATCCCTCCGGCTGGAGCATCATGCACCGCGTGTTGTGGAAGGGTTGGAGCGCGTAGGAGCCGGTGCAGTCATACGGCAGGGTGGGCCATTGCGAGGCCAGATCCCAGCCACGGGGGAGCAGCTTGTCCGGCGAGATGGTGGCGCTGGTGTCGGGGGAGGCCCCGCCATCGGAAGCACCACCCCCGTCGGAGGTGCTCTTCGAGGGTGGAATCGCCTGGGGACTGGCGAGACTTGCCCACCAGCCACCGGCGGCGCCGATGGTCATAGCGATACTCGCGGCGATGGCGGCGAGGGCTCTCCAGGGGCGGGCTTCCAGCCAGGCGGAGTGACGGATCGGAGCATCCACCAGACGGGTGAGAACCCAGGCGAGCAGCACGGATGCTGCCAGAATGACGAGACCGTCGAGCAGCCCGGCGCGTTCCTGGTCGCTGTGGTGCAGCCACATGACCAGCAGCGGCCAGTGCACGAGGTAGAGAGCGTAGGAAATGTCGCCCACGAAAGCAGCCACGCGAGTGGAAAGCAGCCGATCCACGCCCCAGGCTTTTCCGGAGTGTCCGGCCACCACCACGGCACCGGCCGCCGCGAGTGGCCAGATGGCGATCCAGCCGGGGAAGAGAGCCGACACGTTGAGCACGATGCCGCAGGCGAGAAGGCCGATGATGCCGGCCCAGCCGAGCAGGCCACGCAGGGCCCCCAGGCGCGGAGCGGTGTCATCTTCGGGGCGGGCGGCGCCGCCGAGACGATCGAGGAACGGCAGGGTGAGGGCCAGCATCGCCCCGGCGGCGAACTCCCACAGGCGGGTGGTGGTGTCGAAATAGGCCACCGGCTGCTGGCTCTGCGTGCAGATGATCGACCAGATCAGCGAGGGGATGGCGATCAGTGCCATCACCAGAAGCAGGGGCCGGCGCACACTGCGTTGATGCTTGGCGAAGGGGATGGCGATCAGGAACAGCAGCGGCCACAGCAGGAAGGCCTGGCCCTGCACGCTGAGCGACCAGAAATGCTGCAGGGGAGAGGATGCGCCGGCATCTCGGGCCTGGTAGTCGGTTTCTTGGAAGATCAGCAGGAAGTTCTGCACATACAGCATGGATGCGCCGGACTGCTGCATGACCACGGGCCAGAGGGATTGCGGCAGTAGCGCGGCGGTGCCGATCAGCACCAGCAGCACGGTGACCGCCGCTGGGGGCAGAAGGCGTTTGAAGGTGTGCAGCCAGTAGCGGGGAATGGCGAGCGGCCTGCCCGATTCGAGACGGCGCACGAAGGTGCCGGTGAGGAAGAAGGCCGAGAGGAACAGGAAGACGTCCACTCCGCCCGAGACCCGCCCGAGCCAGATGTGATACACCGCGACGAGCCCGAGGGCGACGGCACGCAGGCCATGCAGTTCACTGCGGAATGCCGGGCGGGTGCGGGGCAGGGGTGTGGCGGGGGTGGCAGAAGAGTCGCCCGATTCGGATGCTGCGCTCTCGCTGTGCTCGGTGCCGGTGCCGACAGACGGGGCCGCGGTGTGGCTGGCCCGTCGAGTAATGGCGGTGCCCGTGGACCAGGCGTCCTCGGCTTCGCGCTCGGCTTCTGCCTCGATCGGGCCTTGCAGCCAGTCATCAATGCTGTCGGCGAGGTAGGTGGTCTGCGCGAGCAGGGGGTCGGG
>JAEWEZ010000171.1 GCA_023389045.1 Actinomycetes bacterium | reverse complement strand
GTGTGGTTCTGCTGGGTCATCCCGCTCAACATTGCCGGTGGCCTGGTGATCCTCACGCTTCCGCGCCTGGTGCGGATGTGGGAACTCATCCAGCAGGCCCGCCGAGAAGAGTCCAAGGGCGGCAAAGCCGCGGCCTAGTTCAGGCCCGGTTGGGGTGTGGGCAGCGGCGGCGGATCGAGCGTTAGCGTGGCGGCCGTGTCCTTGCGACCGTGTCACAAGAGCACCGGCGTTATATGGCCAGCTACGACATATACGCCGCAGTCGGCTCTATACCGCCAATTCCCCGCCGGTAACCCCGAGGCGGAGATGATTGGGGCGGGGCGGTGTGGGGATCGCCGCCGCGGGCATCCGAGAGCCAACGCCGGAGCCCAGTCCTCGAGGGCTGAACCCCAAGGTCTCGCTCCCCTCGGCTCCCACACCTGCCCGCCACCCACCCGCGATCCGCCCCACGCCGGGCTTGCGCTTCGTACACTCCCGGCATGGCCACCTTTGAGGATCAGCCCGCCGCTCCTTCCGCGACTCCTGCCGCCACCGCACCAGCCACCCCCGACGTGGCCCAGGCCGCCCGCGCCACCGCCGCGCGCCTCGGCGCAGACCGCCTGAGCTACACCCACGGCCACCTGGACGACGACGCCCCCGCCGATCCATTCGCCCTGTTCAGCGCGTGGATGGAGGCGGCCTTTGACCGTCGGACCACCGAAGGTGACCTTCCGGAGCCCACCGCCGTGGTGCTCTCCACCGTGGCGATCGACGCGCAGGGGCTGCCCTGGCCGCGGTCGCGCACGGTCCTCCTAAAGGGCATAGATGAGGAGTCCCTGGTGGTGTACACGAATCGGGAGTCGGCCAAGGGCCGCGAGCTCTCCGCAACGCCGCGCGCGAGCCTGCTGCTGCCCTGGTATCCGCTTCAGCGCCAGGTGCGGATCGAGGGTGAGGTGCAGGAGGTGGAGGCCGAGGAGTGCGATGCGTACTTCGCGACGCGTCCGCGCGGTTCGCAGCTGGGGGCGTGGGCTTCGCGCCAGTCGCAGCCGGTCACCTCACGGCAGGACATGGATGCACAGTTCGCGCAGGTCGAGGACCGCTTTGCGGGGATTGAGGTGCCGCGTCCGCCGCACTGGGGCGGCTACCGTCTGCTCCCGCAGCGCTGGGAGTTCTGGCAGGGGCGAGCGGACCGGATGCACGACCGGCTGGTCTTCGAGTGCAGGGCCGATGGCGGCTGGAGCCGGGTTCGTCTGCAGCCATAACCCCACGACTGCCCCCCCACACCTGCCCGCGCCTGCCCTGCCTGCCTTCCCCCGGGTCTCTCCCCGTCTCCCCACGCCTTTCCCCGTGCCTGCCCCACGCCTTTCCCTACCCCTCTCCCCCGGGTCTGACCGCATCTCCACCCTGGGGATGACATGCCGCCCGCGGAGGAATCATCCCCGGGGACGATGGGGTCGCGCCTGCGGTCCGATGTACCCCTCACCTGCAACAACGCAGTATGGATGCCATGAGGAACGCAACCATCGCCACCAGCCGCACCCGAGCCCACCGCACCCCGATCGCCTACCGTCCGCTGCCTGCCGCCTACGGTGACGTGGCCGCCCTGCAGGAGGTGCGCGCCACCCGTCGTCGCGCCGCCGAGCAGGGTCTCGACCCCTCGACCGTCATCACGGTGCCGGGTCGTGCAGCCGCCCCGGCCGCTCAGGCCACCGCGACCGCGACCCGCACCCACGCGTCGCGCACCCGCCGCACCGCGCATCGCGGTGGCTTCTTCAGCGGTCTCTTCCAGCCCGCCTGAGCCTCCCGCTGCACGCTGCCCCACCACCACTCACCAGCCCCGTCGGCCCCATCACCGCCCCTGCGGTGACCCGCGGGCGACACCTCGTTGAACACCTGGAGACGCCTTGCGCCGCAACGCCACTGCCCCGCCATCGGCACGTACCGTGGCGGGCATGAGCACCGCACGCACGCCGATCCCCGAAGGACTCACCCCCGACGCCGGCTGGGAGCTGGATGTGGAGCGGGTGCTGTCGCTGCCGCTCGATGATGCGTGGCAGCGTCTGATCAGCGAGTGGCTGCCGGTCTGGCTCGGCTCCGGTTCGGTGCCGCAGATGGTCGGGGCTCCCCTGCATGACCTGCGCGGACGTCTGCGCGGCCGGGTGGTGGGCTGCCATGTGGGGCGTCGGGTGCGGGTGCGCTGGACCCCGGCAGACCTCGACCACGAGGTGATTTTCCAGGTGTCACTCACGCCTGCGGCCGGGGGAACGACGGTGCAGATCCATCAGGAGCGTCTGCTGGGGCCGGCGGAGCGGCAGGGCCGGGTGGAGCGGTGGACCCAGGAGCTTGAGCAGCTGGTCCGCTCGATTGCGAAGGAGACGGGCGCGATCCCCGTCGTCGAAGGCACCGAAGAGCGCGAGGAGCGCTAACGATCAGAGGCGCGGGACCCGGCACGGAACGATCGCCGTAGACCGGGGCACTGACGCTGCGGAGGTTGGCGCGCGGGTCAGCCGCGGGGCCGACGGGTCACCACCGGGCCCTACAGTTCACCGGCGGGGCCGACGGATCAGCGCCCCCGGCCTCACTCTCACCGCGCAAAAAGCGTCGCGAAGGCGCGCAGCAGACGCCACGTTTCCTCCACACGGTGTGTGCGCAGCCGCGCCGTGGCTTCCTCAAAACCGCCCGGCTCGAAATAACCGTGGTCGCGGTACACGGATAACCGCTCAATCACCCCGGGAATGTCCAGCTCAGGATGGAATTGGGTGGCGTACTGCCGCGTGCCCACACGGAACATCTGCACCGGCGCCACCTCTCCCGTGGCGAGCACCGTCGCGTGATCGGGAAGCGCACTGATCGCTTCCTTGTGTCCGACGATCCCGGCGAACACATCACTCAGGCCGGCCTCGCGGATCAGCGGGTCCCGTCGGCCCTCCTCGGTGAGGGTGATCGGAACGACCCCGACCAGTTCGCCGTAAGTGCGATCCACCGTCGCGCCCTGATGCACACCCAGGGTTCCCACCCCGTAGCAAGCGCCGAAGAAGGGGATGTCGTGCGCGATCACCTCGTCGAGCATGCCGGCCAGACGGGTTTCGGCCGTGCGCTGGATCGCGGATTTCTCCTCGGGCAGGTCGGTGGTGTTGAAGGGGCTGCCGCCGAGGATGATCCCGCTGATCGCCTCGGGGGTCAGGTTCGGGATGTCCTCCTGCTCAGCGCGTATCCACTGGAGTTGTTCGGGGGTCAGGCCGGTGAAGCGGAGGAAGGCTTCACGTTCCGAGCGGGCCGTCTCATCCTCGGGACGCGTGGTGATCAGGAGAAATGGTTTCACTCCCGCATCGTATCGACGGCTGGGTACGATCCCCGAGTCCGCCCATGCCCTTCCACGATGGGAGAACCGTGTCTACCAGCGAAAATCCGTCCGTGCCCACCGAGGAGACCACCCCGGAAGCCCCCGTCGGCCCCATCGCGACCGATGCGGAACCGAACGCTGAAACCAGCGTGAAAGCAACCGCAGATCCCAGCGCTGACACCAACGCTGACACCAGCGCTGACGACGACACCGCAACGATCCGCGCCGCCCTCGAGGACGTCGCCGCGATCCTCCCCGGCTGGCTGGAAACCATCCGCGCCCGTACCCGCGGCTCCGGTATGCAGGCCGCGATCTGGTTCGACGGGGAACTCCTCACCGAGGTCGCCGTGGGTGAGGCCGATATGTCCGCCGGGATCACGCTGCTGCCCACGCACCGCCTGCGGATCGCCTCCCACTCCAAGATGTTCGCGGCCCTTACGATCATGCGCCTGCGCGAAAAGGGCTTGCTGCGCCTGGACGACACCCTCGGCGAGCGCGTCGGGGACCTCGCTGACACCCCCGTCGCCGATCGCACCCTGCGCGACCTGCTCTCCCACTCGGCCGGAATCAGCCGCGACTCCTCCGATTCGCGCTGGTGGCAGCACGGCAAACCCTTCCCCACCCGCGAGGAGCTGCTGGAGATTGCCCGTACCGACGCGGTGAAAGCCGAGGCCGGCGTACACCTGCAGTACTCAAACATCGGGTACGGGCTGCTCGGACTCGTGATCGAAGAGGTGACCGGGCTCAGCTTTGAACAGGCCGTCACCGAACTCGTTCTGGAGCCGGTCGGCGTGCCCGAAATCGGCCCTGACCTGCCCGAAGGGTTCGACGGACCGAAGGCCACGCACGGTTTCGCCCTCGGGCACACCGCCGCCCTCTTCGGCCCACGCCGCCCCGTGGAACAGATCCACACCGGGGCTCTCGCCGCCGCCACTGGCTTTTGGGCCAATGCCGGTTCGATCGCGAGCTTCGCCGGGCGGGTCTTCACCGAGGGTGCGCTCCTTGAGGCGGGTTCGCTGCGGGAGATGCGCCGACGGGTCTGGTCGGTGGCCGACGGGGCCCACTATGGCCTTGGCCTGCAGGAAGGACCGGTTGCCGGCTTCCAGGCGATCGGGCATTCGGGTGGTTTCCCGACCGGCCTCTCCCGCACCTGGGCGGTGCCCGATAAGAAGCTCGCGGTCAGCGTGATCGGCACCAGCGTGGATGCGCCCTCCTCCGAGGTGGCCACCGGCCTCCTGCACCTCATCGGGCTTGCCCTCGGGCGGCCGGTGCCGGAAGCGGAACGCTGGGAAGGCGCCGCTGCGCTCGGCGGTGGCGGCGATGGACGCGAACGCCCGGCCCCGCTCTCGGAGCAGCCCGGCGTGGAGCTGCACGGGCAGACGCTGAGCGCCCGCGAGGTCGCGGACCTGGTAGCCGGGATCTATGACTCGCCCTGGGGTCGCTCTCGCCTCGCGCGCATCGGCGATCGACTCTTCGAGCTCAGCGACTCCGCCTTCAATCCGACCGACGGGGCCGTGGAACTCGCGGTGCATGACACTGCGGCTGACCCCATGTGCGAGGGCGGAACGGTCGTCTTGCTCACGACCTGGGGCGATGTGGGCTACGGCTCCTGGGCGGAGCCGATGGCGGCACGGATCGAGAGCGGGCCGCAGGGGCGCCTGGAGTGCACCGGAGTGATGAGCACCGGAAAACTCATGGTTCCGACGGAGCGGTTCGAGCTGCCCGAGCGGATCGTCGCGCCGTAACAGAGGCACGGCGGGCGGGGCTGCCGGCGGTCAGGTTGGTAGCGCCGCCCGTGGGGGGCCGACGGTTGGGGGTGGCGGGACCGGCCGTCGGAAATGAAGGCGCGGCGGGCGGTCGGAACCGACGGGGCCGGCGGCGGGCTCGACGGGGGCTGACCGTCGGAACCAAAGACAGACGCGCCGGAAGCCAACGCGGGGGCTCAGTTCCCGCGCTCCCCGTCGGCCCCGTCGATCCCCAGTTCGCGACGCAGCTCATCGGTCAAACCCTCGACCACCACGGGAACCTGCGGGCGACGCAGACGCTCCGGCGTAATCGTGAAGCGCTGCAGGACCTTCGCACGCCCGTCTTCGACCACAACCTCCGTGCCGTTATCGGCGTAGCCGGCGCGATGCGAGACCGCGTAGGACCGCGTGTTGCCGCGTAGCGCGGAGGTGTCCGCGCGCGTTGCACCCATGTGGTCAAAAGCGAGCACGAGCACGGCCTGGCGCATGAGTTTGCCGTAGCCCTTGCCGTGTTCTCCCTGCGTCAGCCAGGAACCGGTGGTCACTGTGCGGCTCGCGGCGAAGTTCTTCGCGCCGAGGTCCTGGCAGCCGATCAGCTGATCGCCCACGAATACGCCGAAGGGGAGCACCCAGTCGGTGGGGCTCATGCGGGAGCGCATGCCCCACTGGAAGCGGATCGAGTTCGCCACGCGCTGCTCGGGGTCGGTCACGTACCAGGGGAAGGTGAACTCGGAGGCGTCCTCGTCGAAGATCGGCTGGCGCAGCAGCTCCGCGTACATCGGGAAATCAGCCTCGCGCAGGACGCGCATCGTCAGGTCGCCCGCGCAAATCTGCAGGCCGTAGACGGGGAAGAGGTCTGCGAGGGGGTCTGCCGACGGGGTTGCGGCGGGGGCGGCATGGGCGGGGG
>JAEWEZ010000014.1 GCA_023389045.1 Actinomycetes bacterium | reverse complement strand
GTCGAGTGTCATGCCTGGAGAATCTAGCCGACCGTCCACCGGTCGGGAAGAGTTTGCGCGTGCTGACGGCTCGAGGACGACGACGAGGGCCCCTCCGTGCGGAGGGGCCCTCGTGGTCACTGGTGGAGACTAGGGGGATCGAACCCCTGACCTGAAGCTTGCAAAGCTACCGCTCTACCAACTGAGCTAAGTCCCCGTATGAAGTTGTGTGGTTCCCACCTGGGATCAGGCCCGAGTCAGGAGCGCTGAACCTGCACGGGAGCCGGAACGGGCTCCTGCTTCGGGGTGGGGGTTTCCTGGGGTGCAGCCGCGGTTGCGGCCTGGGCCCACAGGTCGTCACGGATTCGGTCTGACTCGACCTTGCGCCACACAAGCAGGCCGGTCACAGCGGCGCCGATGACTGCGGCGACGGTGATGAACGCCTTCCTCATCAGGACTCCTCCGATCCTCTGGGTGGGCCTAACTGGACTTGAACCAGTGACCTCTGTCTTATCAGGACAGCGCTCTAACCGACTGAGCTATAGGCCCGGGGATGATGCGGTCTGGAAACGATCCGGGATCGTTTCCGCTTCGTACCACCGGCGACCAACTGTACCGGGATCACCGCTTTCGGTCCACTTCAGCCCCTTGGCTGTTCCCCACTTCACATGCCATGGCCTCCCTTGCTTCTCGGCGTCACCCTTCACAAAGCAGCCACACACACCAGCGCCCCGCACCGTGTAGGTGCGGGGCGCTGGAGGGTTGCCGATCGCAGCGGCTCAGTCGTCGGTGAAGGTGATCTTCAGGCCGCCGAGCAGGGCCGCCACGATGTTGTAGAGGAAGGCCATCAGGGTGCCTAGCGCGGTGATGATCACGAGGTTCACGAAGGCGATAATCGTCGCGTAGGAGACCATGTTGCGGAAGCGGAACAGGTCCATGAACGGCAGCGACTTGCCTCGGTTGAGGTCACGGCCCAGTTCGTCGAGCTTGTCCCACAGGCCGATCGCGTCGACCACGTTCCACAGCACGGCGGCGGCGATCACCGTCGCAAGGCCCACGGCCACCGCGATGAGGAAGGAAATCTTCATCACGGAGAACGGGTCCAGGCGGGCCATGGTCAGGCGCACGCGGCGCGGTCCACGGGAGCTGGACTCGGAGGCGGCTGCGGCGGCGGCTTCTGCGCCACGGTTCTTGCGCACGGGGCTGCGGCTTGCGCCGCGGCGGGCGTCACCGCTGCCGGAGCCGAGCGTGGCTGTGCGCGGTGCAGAGTTCGCGGAGCTCGGGCTGCTCGCCGACGACGCCGACGATGCGGAGCTGGCAGAACTCGCTGATGCTGCGCTCTGACCGGTGCGCGCCCCCGCGCTCGTCCCGGCGCTCTTGTCCTCGGGCATCCGGGGGAGCTTGGCCGTGGCTTCAGCCGAAGTGGGTCGGCTGCTCTCAGTGCTGCTCACCAGGGATCACTCCTCGTTGGACGGGTCATCCGACGCGGTTGCATCGTCGGTCGCGGACGGATCCGAGCCTAGATCATCCTCCGGGGCCGACGGAGTCTCCGCGCCACTCTCAGCGCCACTCTCCACAGGATCTGCTGATCCTGCCGCTTCAGCAGCACTCTCACCGGCTGCCTCCGCAGCACCTTCGGCAAGCTGCTCCGCGAGCTCCTCGACGTCCTCCTCGGATTCCTTGGAGGTGGTCACGAGGATGATCCGGTCGCCCTTATCGGGCTTCGCGAACACGACACCCATGGTGGTGCGGCCTTTGACGGGGATCTCGCTGACCCGGGAACGGACCACCTTGCCCTTTTCCATCACGACCAGCAGTTCGTCGGTCTCCTCCACGACGGCGCCGCCAACCAGCACGCCACGGTCATCGGGGAGCTTCGCCACCCGAATACCGAGGCCGCCGCGGCCCTGCACGCGGTACTCGTCGATCGAGGAACGCTTGGCGAAACCACCGTCGGTCACAGTGACAACGAAGGTGTCGGGGCGGATCACGTCGAGTCCCACGAGCTGGTCGTTCTCACGGAACTTCATACCGGTCACGCCGCTGGTGGCGCGGCCCATCGGACGCAGCACGTCATCGGCGGCCGGGAAGCGCACCGACTGGCCGTTCTGGGAAACCAGCAGGAGGTGGTCGTCGCTGTTCACGGCGCGGGCGCCGATCACGCGGTCCTGGGCCACCGTGCCGTCGGGCTGTTCGATCTCGCGCAGGTTGATCGCGATGATGCCGCCGCTGCGGTTGGAGTCGAAGGCCGGCATCACGGTCTTCTTGACCAGGCCGGAGGCGGTGGCGAGAACCAGGTACTCGGCATCCTCATAGGTGGAGATGGCAAGCACCGAGGCGATGTGTTCATCCGGCTGGAAGGCCAGCAAGTTTGCCACATGCTGCCCCTTGGCATCGCGCGGCGCCTCGGGGATCTCGTAGCCCTTGATCCGGTAGACCCGGCCCTGGTTGGTGAAGAACAGCAACCACTGGTGGGTGGTGGTGGTGAAGAAGTGTTCGACCACATCGTCGGCCCGCAGGGACGCCCCGCGCACACCCTTACCGCCGCGCTTCTGGGCGCGGTACTGGTCGGTGCGGGTGCGTTTGACGTACCCGCCCTTGGTGATGGTGACGACGACGTCCTCTTCGGGAATGAGGTCTTCGATCGACATATCCGAGTCGAAGGGCAGGATCTGGGTGCGGCGGTCATCGCCGTAACGGTCCACGATCTCTGCGAGCTCTTCGGAGACGATCTGACGCTGGCGGGCCGGCTCCGCGAGGATCGCGGTGTATTCCTCGATGAGGGCCTGCAGGCGGTCGTGTTCCTCGATGATCTTCTGGCGCTCCAGGGCGGCCAGTCGGCGCAGCTGCATCGCGAGGATCGCATTGGCCTGCACCTCGTCGATCTCGAGCAGTTCCATTAGGCCTTCGCGGGCGCGGTCCGCATCCGGGGAGCGGCGGATCAGCGCGATGACCTCGTCGAGGGCATCCAGAGCCTTCAGATAGCCGCGGTAGATGTGGATCTGCTCTTCGGCTTTGCGCAGGCGGTAGCGGGTGCGACGCACGATCACGTCGATCTGGTGCTTGGTCCACTCGCGCACGAAGGAGTCGATCGACAGGGTGCGCGGCACCCCGCCGGCCAGGGCCAGCATGTTCGCCGAGAAGTTCTCCTGCAGCTGCGTGTGCTTGTACAGGTTGTTCAGAACCACCTTTGCCACGGCGTCACGCTTGAGGGTGAGCACGAGGCGCTGACCGGTCTTACCGGAGGTCTCATCGGTGATGTCGGCGATCCCCTGGATCTTGCCGAGCTTGACCATTTCGGCGATCTTGCGGGCCAGGGTGTCGGGGTTGACCTGATAGGGCAGTTCGGTGACCACGAGCGCCATGCGCCCGTTGATCTCTTCGGTGTTGACCACGGCGCGCTGGGTGATGGAGCCGCGGCCGGTGCGGTAGGCGTCTTCGATGCCCTTGGTGCCGACGATGGTCGCCCCGGTCGGGAAGTCGGGGCCCTTGATGCGGGCCAGGCACTGCTCCAGCAGTTCTTCCTTGGTCGCCTCGGGGTTCGTCAGCAGCCACTGCACCGCATCGGCGACTTCCCGCAGGTTATGCGGCGGGATATTGGTGGCCATACCCACCGCGATGCCGGCAGAACCGTTGACCAGCAGGTTCGGGAAACGTGCCGGCAGGATCGTCGGCTCATCAACGGTGCCGTCGTAGTTGCCCTGCATATCGACCGTGTCCTGGTCGATATCGCGCACGAGCTCCAGCGCCAGCGGCGCCATCTTGCACTCGGTGTATCGCGGGGCGGCGGCGCCGTCGTCACCGGCGGAACCGAAATTGCCCTGCCCGAGGATCAGCGGGTAGCGCATGGACCACGGCTGCACGAGACGCACCATGGCGTCGTAGATCGCGCTGTCGCCATGCGGATGGTAGTTACCCATCACTTCGCCGACGACCTTCGCGCACTTGGAGAATGACCGGTCAGGCCGGTAACCACCGTCGTACATCGCGTAGACGATGCGGCGATGCACGGGCTTGAGGCCGTCGCGCACATCGGGCAGGGCGCGCCCGACGATCACGCTCATCGCGTAGTCCAGGTAGGACTTCTGCATTTCCTGGTTCAGATCCACCTGGGTGATCTGGTCGCCTTCACCCTCGTCGATCGGATCGACCAAGGTCACGGTGCGGTCAGCGGCTTCCTCAGCGGAAACCTCGGTGGTTCCTTCTGCACCGGGGGTCACGGGGGCGCCGGGGAGGGTTACATCCTGATCGCCGACGGGGGTGTTCTCGCCCTCGGTGGGGGTGCCGTCCTGCGGGTTGGTGTCCATCGGATCCTGGGAGTCGGTGCTCATGGGGCCGCCTTTCGGTTCGGGCCGGTCGGGGTAGCGCCGGGGGCGCGCGCTCACGTGGGCGCGGCGCCCCGGGCGCATCAGATGTCGAGGAAGCGAACGTCCTTGGCGTTCTCCTGGATGAAGCGCCGACGGGCATCGACGTCATCACCCATCAGCACGGAGAAGATCGCATCAGCGTCGGCGGCCTCATCGACCGTGACCTGCTTCAGGGTGCGGGAGGCGCGGTCCATCGTGGTGGTCTGCAGTTCCTTCCAGTCCATCTCACCCAGACCCTTGTAACGCTGGATGCCGTTGTCCATCGGGATGCGCTTACCGGCCGCGCGGCCCGCCTCCAGGCGCGCATTGCGCTCCTCATCGCTGAAGACGTACTCATGCGGGGAGTTCGACCACTTCAGGCGGTACAGCGGAGGCATCGCGATGAACACGTGCCCCAGTTCGATCAGGGGGCGCATGTAGCGGAACAGCAGGGTCAGCAGCAGGGTGCAGATGTGCTGGCCGTCCACATCGGCATCGGCCATCAGGATGATCTTGTGATACCGCAGCTTGCTGGCATCAAAGTCTTCGCCGATCCCGGTGCCGAAGGCGGTGATGAGGGAGCGGATCTCCTGGTTATCCAGGGCGCGATCCAGGCGCGCCTTCTCAACGTTCAGGATCTTGCCGCGGATCGGCAGGATCGCCTGAGTGCGGGGGTCACGGCCGGACACGGCCGAACCACCGGCGGAGTCACCCTCGACGATGAAGATCTCGGATTCTGCGGGTTTGCGCGAGGAGCAGTCACGCAGTTTGCCGGGCATGCCGCCGGCTTCAAGGGGGGACTTCCGACGGTCGCGTCGCGGGCCTTGCGGGCTGCTTCACGGGCGGCCGCCGCCGACTGCGCCTTGCTGATGATCGACTTGGCTTCGGCCGGGTGGGAGGCAAACCAGTCGGTGAGCTGGTCGGTCATGACCTTGGAGACGAAGGTGCGGGCGATGGTGTTGCCGAGCTTCGTCTTGGTCTGGCCCTCGAACTGCGGTTCGCCGAGCTTCACGGAGATCACGGCAGTCAGGCCCTCGCGGATGTCTTCACCGGTGAGGTTGGGGTCCTTGTCCTTGATCAGGCCCTGGCCCTTGGCGTAGCGGTTGACCACACCGGTGAGCGCGGAGCGGAAACCTTCCTCATGGGTGCC
The DNA here is from genome assembly GCA_023389045.1 of Actinomycetes bacterium. Lineage (GTDB taxonomy): Bacteria > Actinomycetota > Actinomycetes > Actinomycetales > Dermabacteraceae > Brachybacterium. The sequence continues at coordinate 78,981 of JAEWEZ010000014.1, read as the reverse complement.
GCCCTCATGGGTGTTCACCGTGTTGGCGTAGGTGTGGACCGACTCGGAGTAGGCGGTGGTCCACTGCATGGCGATCTCCACGGAGATCTTCTGGGTGGTGTCCTCCGATTCGATGTCGATGATCTCGGGGTGGATCACCTCGGCGCGCTTGGCACCGTTGATGAACTGCAGGTAGTCGCGCAGGCCGTGCTCGTAACGGTAGGTCCAGCGGCGCGGAGTATCGGGGGTGCCCTCGGCGGTTTCCTCGGCGGCAGCCTTGGACTTTTCCGCCTCGAGTTCCACATCGACGAGGTCCGGGTCCTCCTGCTCGGCTTCCGGCTGGGGGCGCTCATCGGTGAGGGTCAGACGCAGGCCCTTGTTGAGGAAGGCCATCTGCTGGAACCGCTTACGCAGCACCTCGGAGTCGAACTCGATGGTGTCGAAGATTTCGGCATCGGGCCAGAAACGGATCGTGGTGCCGGTTTCGCTGGTTTCTTCGCCCTTGTCCAAGGGAGCTTCGGGCACGCCGCGACGGTAGGCCTGGCGCCACACATGCCCCTGGCGTCGGATCTCCACTTCCATGCGGGTCGAGAGCGCGTTGACCACGGAGGAACCCACACCGTGCAGACCACCGGAGACGGCGTAGCCGCCGCCACCGAACTTGCCGCCGGCGTGCAGCACGGTGAGCACGAGCTCCACGGCGGGCTTGTTCTCGGTGGGGTGCATGTCCACGGGGATACCACGCGCGTGGTCCACCACCTGCACGCCACCATCGGGCAGCAGGGTGATCTCAATGGAATCGCCGTGCCCGGCGAGCGCTTCGTCCACCGAGTTATCCACGATTTCCCACACCAGGTGGTGCAGGCCCCGTTCCCCGGTGGAGCCGATGTACATGCCGGGACGCTTGCGCACCGCCTCCAGGCCTTCCAGGACGGTGATGTCCGAGGCTTCGTAGTGGGCGGGTGCGTGGGCGGCCGCCTCCCCGGGCTTGAGTCCGGGCGCGGGCGCGGTCTGGTCGCTCTGGCTCACAGGATGTGGCTCCTCGCAGTTCGTGCAGTCTCCTCGACGGTGGCCCGTCGCGGTGTTCGGCTGGCTCCCGTCGTGCATTCCCGGCCCGATCAGCACATTCCTCGCAGATGTGGATCTGCGGAGGTGACATGCGCACGGCCTGCGCAGTGCCTCGCGCGCGTGCGCGCGAGCCTGGACAGGCCGCGGGATCGGGCCGACAGTGCCGGGAGTCGGCGCAGCTCTGCGATGTCACGGCAGCCACGGGGGTGGATGCCGGTGAACATCGTTCGGGGCTGCATCGGCCGAACACGCTGATTCTACCGGAAAGGGGCACCTACTTCACCTTTCTCGCTCGGTGTGTGGACGCAGAAAGTGCCCTGTACGGCCTGGAATGCCACCGTGACGCCTCCAGCGGATGGGGAGCAGAAGGCCCATACCCTCCCTGGGGCTCCAACGCGCCCTACGCCCGTTTGCGGCGTCTTCACAATCCCGGGGATGGAAAGGATCGCGGGGCCGGCAGCCGCGACGGATCTCGAGGAGATCGCGGGTATCAGCACTCGCGAAGGGATCACCGCGCCTCTTGTCCCGGCTCAGCCGTAGGTATCTCGGACCCCTCGCCAGGTCACGGTCCGCGCACCCTTTTTCCAGGTGCGTTGGGCAGCCGCTGGGCCGGTCACGGTGAGTTCACTGATCACATGTGCCCCCACATGTTTTTCGATCGTCGTAATCAGATGCGCCGAGATCATCCGCATTTGTGAGGCCCAGGCGGAGGAGTCCGCGCTGATCACGAGCACACCGCCCTCGAGGGACACCGGCTGGCAGTGGGCGGCGACCCTCTCACCGACGATCTCATCCCATTCCTCCAGGACGCGGCCGGCGTTCATCCCTTCATTCCAGCCCATATCGGCAAGCACCTTGCGCATCACCGAGCTGATCGACTGCGGATCGCGGGGGTCGGGGTGGGCGCCGGAGTAGCCGGGCGCATCCTGCCCGTGGTCTTTTTCCCGCAGGCGCCGGGTCTGGGTTTTTCGGGAGATTGCAAAGAGGCCGCGGTCGCGGGCTGCCGCGCGGGAGCGATTCAGGGTGCGTCGGGCCAGTTCGAAAGGGTCATCCAGACGGGGCAGCTCCGGGGGGTCGGGGAGGTCCGAGGGATCCTGCGCCGTCTCGTCTGCTGTTTCGTCACCTGCCGGTCCGAGATTGTTCCCGGTATCTGCGAAGGGTGCGCCGGATCGGTTCAGATGCTTGGGTTCCGGTGCTGCCTGGGCGCGGTGTTCAGCAGCCGACGGGGCCGACGGGGGTGTTCCGCTGGCTGCGTCCGCGGCACCTGATGAACCTGAGGCTCCCGCTGGAGTGGCATCGCGCCAGGTCGAGAGGTCATAGGGATTCGGTAGTGCGGGGCGGCTGAGCCGGCCGGTGGAGCGTCGGCTCACCATCCGCCGCTCCCGGTGTCGATCGTGCCGGTCGCGGGAGTGTCCTTACGGGGGGTGGCACTGCCGAGCGTCACATCCACGACGTGGATCTCTCCGATGAGCGAATCGGGGATGTCGGCGTCATTGGCGGTGGTGATGAGCACCTGGGAGGCGTCCGCGACGATCCTGCCGAGGCGTTCGCGTCGGTGCACATCGAGTTCACTGAACACGTCATCGAGGATGAGGATCGGTTCGCCATCGCCCAGGTCGCCCTCTTCGAGCCGCAGCAGGTCATAGGAGCCGAGGCGTAGGGCGAGGGCGAGCGACCAGGATTCCCCGTGGCTGGCATAGCCGCGGGCGGGGAAGTCGTGCAGGCGGATCTCGAGGTCGTCGCGGTGAGGCCCGACGAGGGTGACACCGCGGTCGATTTCCTCATCGTGGCGCTGCCCGATCAGGGTGAGCAGGGTCTGTTCGATCTCGGGGCCCGTCGGCAGGTTGCCGGGAGCGGTGCCCAGCGCATCAAGGACTGCGGAGCGGTAGGCGATGTCGGCCGGAGAGTTCACCTCGCCGCGTTCTGCCGGTGGCAGGGCGAGGGATTGTTCGGCCCCCTCATCAGTGGCAACCCGCAGGTAGGAGTAGCCCACATGGGGGCGCAGGCGGTTCACCAGGTGGAGGCGGGCACGCAGCAGTTCGGCTCCGACTCGCGCGAGCTGCTGATCCCACACACTCAGGGTGGAGGCGGCTGCTTCGCCCGGATCGAGCCCGGCCACGGAGCGGCCGCTACCACCGCGCCGCATGATTCGCATCTGTTTGAGCAGCTTGGAGCGCTGTTTAAGCACGCGATCGTAATCCGCTTTGACACTTGCATAGCGGGGGGCGATCACGAAGAGTAGTTCGTCGAGGAAGCGGCGGCGACCCTCGGGATCAGCCTTGACCAGGCCCAGGTCTTCGGGGGCGAACAGCACGGCACGCACTTCACCGAGCAGATCGCGCAGACGGTGCACGGTTTGGCCCTGGAGACGGGCACGGTTCGAGCGCCCGGGGCTGATCTGCAGATCGACCTGGAGTGAGCGTCCGGCACGCTCGAAACTCGCACGGATCACCGCCGTGTCGCGGCCGCGATACACGAGGGCGGCATCGTGCGGCACGCGATGGCTCGAGAGGGTCGCGAGATACCAGAGGGCTTCGACGATATTGGTCTTGCCCTGGCCATTGGGGCCGACAAAGATCGTGATCCCCGGCTGCACATCGAGGTGCAGCGTGGTGTAGGAGCGGTAGTCGACCAGGTCGAGGGCGGTCAGATGCACGGCGGGGTCACCCCCTCCGCTCAGATCCGCATCGGCATGATCAGGTACTTGTAGGACCCGTCGGGGGTGCCGTCCAGGGAGTCCTGACCACTCATGACGGAGGGCTTGATCGAGTCGGTGAAGGTGAGGCGGGCGAACTCGGTGCCGAGGGCGCTCAGACCATCCAGCAGGAAGCCAGAGTTGAAGCCGACGACGAGGTCTTCGCCTTCGATCTGGGCTTCGAGAACTTCGCTGGCCTGGGCGTCGTCACCGGCGCCGGCTTCGAGAGCCACCTGCCCCTCGGTGAAGGAGAGGCGCACCGGGGTGTTGCGTTCGGCCACGAGGGAGACGCGCTTGACGGCCTCGATCAGCGGGGCAGTCGCAACGACGGCGGTGATGGGGCTGGAGTCGGGGAAGAGGCGGCGCACCGGCGGGTAGTCACCGTCCACGAGAGTGGAGGTGGTGCGGCGGCCACCGGCTTCAAAGCCGACGAGTTTGGCGGAGGAATCCTCGGCCAGAGCCACATCGACGCTGCCGCCGCCTCCGAGGGAACGGGCCACGTCATGCAGGGTGCGGGCTCGCACGAGGGCAGTCAGTTCGGTGCCGGGGTGGGCGGGGTTCCATGTGAGTTCGCGCATCGCCAGGCGGTAGCGGTCGGTGGCCATGAGGGTGACTTTTTCGCCCTCGATTTCCACCTTAACGCCGGTCAGCAGCGGGAGGGTGTCGTCCTTCGAAGCCGCCACGACAACCTGAGAGATCGCTTCGGCGAACACATCGGCTGGAACGGAGCCCGCGACCGGCGGCATGGTCGGCAGCTGCGGGTACTGCTCAACGGGCAGAGTCGCGAGAGCGAAGCGGGAGCTTCCGCAGCGCACCTGCAGTTTCGTGCCTTCGAGTGCGATGGAGACGTCCTTGTTCGGCAGGGCGCGAACGATTTCGGTGAGGATGCGCCCCTGCACGAGAACCTCGCCGGGTTCATCGACTTCCGCATCGAGGGTGATTTGCGCGCTGACCTCGTAGTCGAAAGTGGAGAGCTGCAGTTCACCGCTGGCATCGGCCACGATGCGCACGCCCTGCAGAATCGGCATGGCCGGCCGCACCGGCAGGGTGCGGGTGACCCAGGTGACGGCTTCTCCGAGGACGCCGCGGTCGAGGTGGAACTTCACCGGTGCCACTCCTTCACGTGGTCAGGTCTGCGAATGAATCCCAGAGTATCTGAGCCGCGCCGACACGCCGAATCACTTCCTTGACATCGTGGATATCTCTTCCTGTGCAGGAATCGGCGGATCCCATGCCCCCACACCCCGCCGCCATCCACACCGCTGCTGAGAGAACCTAGGAAATACTCTTCTTCACGGTTGTTGATCCGGTGGATATTCTGTGTTTCTGCAGGTCATCAGATGAAATGCCATCCTTGATGATCTCTGGAGAACGCTAGCGTGCCTGTGTTTGGGCTGTGTACATCGACGTTGTTGGCCTCGGATCGTGTCATTCCGTGATGCACAGCGGCTCCTGGAGGGATGCCAAGAACTCCACATTGTCCACAGAGTTGTTCACAATGGGGATGACCGGCGGTTTTGTGTCCCTGTGATTCCCCGTGTTCTCTGCGCCACAGGTGCGCAGAGCAGGCCCGCAGAGTCAGCCGCGGGCGTTGGAGTTCTTGATCCGTGCGGTGAGCTCGGTGACCTGGTTGAAGATTGCTCGACGCTCCTTCATCAGCTCGCTGATCTTCTTATTGGCGTGCAGAACGGTGGTGTGGTCCCGGCCGCCGAACTCCTGGCCGATGGGGATCAGCGGCATATCAGTCAGTTCCCGACACAGGTACATCGCGATCTGACGTGCGGAGACGAGCCGACGGGACCGCCCGGTGCCGGTGATCTCATCGACCGTCAAGCCGAAGTAGGACGCCGTCTGCGCAATGATCGTGGAGGCCGTGATCTGGGTGTCGTCATCGCTCACGAGAAGATCCTTCAAAACGGATTCAGCCAGGGATACGTCGAGGTCCTGCCCGGTCAGGGAGTGCAAGGCCTGCACGCGAATGAGGGCACCTTCGAGTTCGCGGATATTGGAGGAGATGCGGGAGGCGATGTACTCGAGCACGTCTCGATCCACTTCGCCGGAGCCTTCCTGCGCCACCTTCTTGCGCAGGATCGCGATCCGGGTTTCAAGGTCCGGCGGCTGCACATCAGTGATCAGGCCCATCTCGAAGCGCGAGCGCATCCGGTCCTCGAAGCCACCGAGCTCCTTGGGGGCGAGATCAGAGGTGATCACGATCTGCTTATCGGAGTTGTACAGCGTGTTGAAGGTGTGGAAGAAGGCTTCCATCGTCTCCGGGGCACGCTGCAGGAACTGGATGTCGTCGATCAGCAGGATGTCGATGTCGCGGTAGCGGCGCTGGAACTCCTGGGCCTTACCGAACTGGCCGGACTGCACGGAGTTGATGAAGTCGTTGGTGAACTCTTCGGAGTTCACGTAGCGCACGGTGATCTCGGGGTAGAGGCTCTTGGCGTAGTGGCCTACCGCGTGCAGCAAGTGGGTTTTGCCCAGTCCCGAGCCGCCGTAGATGAACAGCGGGTTGTAGGCCTTGGCCGGGGTTTCTGCCACGGCGGAAGCCGCCGCATGAGCGAAACGGTTCGAGGCACCGATCACGAAGGTGCTGAAGGTGTACTTCGCATTGAGGCTGGAATCGGAGCCGAGGGAGGAGCCCTGATCGTCCCGGGGTTGACGCGGGGCCGGCATCGGGGAGGGGGCCGACAGACCTCCGGTCACCTCATCCTCGGAGAGATTGGGAAGGGTCGGGCGCGGTCCGCGATGAGCAGTTGACGCCTCGTCGGAAGCACCCTCGGACATCGGCTCACTGTGGACGGAACCGGGCCGCATCGGGGACGGAGTGTGGATAACACCGGGAGAGTTACCCACAGGATTGTCCACATTGTGTGCACTACCCGTCCCGGATTCCGAGGTCACAGGGCTATTGGAGTCATGCACAGAGGACTCATCCTCCAGCAGACTCTCATCAACCGTGACGGCGAAGCGCATCTCGCGACCCATCACCTCGGAGAGAGCGGCCTTCACATCAGCGGCAATTCGGTGCTCGAACAGCTCTTTTGCCGAGGTGGAGGGGGCTGCGAGGAGAGCGGTATCCGCCATCACACCCATCAACCGAGACAGGGTCAGCCAGGCCATCACGCGCGGGGAGACGGCGTCGTTTCGACGCAGGACTTCCAGGGCTCGTTCCCAGATCAGGTCCGGGTCAGCAGGGTTTTCCATGCTTCTCACTCGGGTCGGGGCCGACGGGGCGCGGCGGTGGGTGGTAGTTGTCCACGTAGTTTTCCACAGACCGTGCGACTCTGGGGATTCTTGGGGAGTGAGTCAAGACTGGGGAGGACTCGACGGGACCCGTCGGACCCTCTTTCATCCCTCTCTTATCCGGCTCTCACCGCGCTCCCATCCTTTCTAGTTCCGTCTCCCATTCCTTCCGCCGCCACGATCGCCCGACGTGATCGAGGAGGAGCTGCACGGGAGACGCCGCGGGCTCGACAGATGAGAATCTGGACACAGCCTGGCCTGAGCTGGGCCGCGACCATTGACCGACCTCGGGCACCTCCCTAGGATCGACCAGTCAGTGCTGTGCGCCCATCCGTGGCGTCCGCGCGCGGCCCGTTCCCGCACCCCCGCCCATCGCGGGAGCGCTCGGCCCGCCAGCACCGCACCCACAGACCACCGCGAGGGGCACATCCGTGCCCACGACCGAGGAGAACCGATGACCAAGCGCACGTTCCAGCCGAACAACCGCCGCCGCGCCAAGAAGCACGGCTTCCGCGCCCGCATGCGTACCCGCGCCGGCCGCGCGATTGTGAACGCCCGTCGTTCCAAGGGCCGCGCCTCCCTGTCGGCCTGAGCCGACAGACCAGGCCCGCGCAGCCGACGGTGATGCGACCATGACCTGGTCGCGCCACCGGCTCCGCACCGGTGACGACTTCCGAGCCGTCACCCGTGGAGGACCCCGCGCCGCTCGATCCCACGTGGTCGTGCACGTCGCCCATCTTTCGGACGGCACCGCACCCCGCGTGGGTTTCGTCGTGTCCAAGCGCATTGGCAACGCTGTCATCCGCAACCGCGTCACCCGGCGCCTTCGCGAAATCCTGCGCCCCCAGCTCGCCACCCTGCCTGCCCAGACCGGCATCGTCGTACGAACCCTGCCCGGGATCGATCAGCAGCCCTTCGCGCAGCTCGAAGCAGACGTCACCTCCGCTCTGAACAGCGCCATGCGCAAGCTCAGCCAGCGTCGGGCCCCGGAAACGACGAGTACCCCATGACCCGGGAGCGCACCATGACCAGCGTTATCACCCGACTGCCCCGTCGGCTGCTGATGCTCCCGGTGCGCGCCTACCAGGTGGGGATCTCGCCCTACACCCCACCCGCCTGCCGGTACTACCCGGTGTGTTCCCAGTACGGAGTGGATGCGCTGCGCGTGCACGGAGCCCTGAAGGGAACCCTCCTGACCGCCTGGCGGATCATGCGCTGCAACCCCTTCACCCACGGCGGAATCGACCCCGTTCCAGCCCCTGGAATGTGGTCCAACCCCCGTCAACTCAGGAAGCCGGCCCAATAGGGCCTACCCTTGATCAGAACCCCGACCGTCAGCCGCCACATCGCATGAACGACATGCGCCGCCCGGCGGCAGGAAGACCAGGCCGATGCAGATTCTCTACCCCATCGAATGGGCCGTCGCATGGATCATGGTGCAGTTCCATGCCCTGCTCTCACTGTTTATGGACCCCGACTCGGGCTGGACCTGGGTGCTGTCGATCGTCGGCCTGACGGCCGTGATCCGAACCCTGATCATCCCGCTGTTCGTGAAGCAGATCCGGGCATCCCGCGCCATGCAGATGGTGTCCCCGCAGCTGCAGGCCGTGCAGAAGAAGTACAAGGGCAAGACCGACCAGGCCTCCCGGCAGGCCATGGCCAACGAAACCATGGCGATCTACAAGGAGGCCGGGGCGCGCCCCTTCTCCTCCTGCCTGCCGATTCTGCTGCAGATGCCGATCTTCTTCGCGCTGTTCCGGGTGCTCTTCTACCACCTGCACGACGCCGCTGAAGGCAAGGGCTTCGGCCCGCTCACCGCAGAATTGGCCCACTCGGCCTACCGCGGCACCTTCATGGGCTCGGTGACCATCGCCGATAGCTTCCTGAAGCCCGCCGCCGGCGGCACCACCTCGATGGTCATCGCCGGCATCATCATCGCGCTCATGTGCGCCGTCACCTTCATCACCCAGAAGGAACTGACGATGCGCAATATGCCGAAGGCCGCCCTCGAAGGCCCGATGGCATCCACGCAGAAGATGATGCTGTACACCCTGCCGTTCATTTACGTGCTGACCGGCCCCGGTATGCCGATCGGTGTGCTCGTCTACTGGCTCACCACCAACGTGTGGACCCTTGTGCAGCAGTACATCGTCATCCGCGCCACCCCCACTCCGGGGTCTGCAGCGGAAAAGGCTCGCCACGAGCGGATCAATGCCAAGCGCAAGGCTAAGGGTCTCGAACCGATCGACTTCACCCCGAAGAAGCCCGTGGTGGAGGAACCCGAAGCCCCGATCCGCGTGCAGCCCGTCGGCAAGAAACGAGCCGACGGCAAGAAACTCACCGACCAGGAAAAGCTCGAACGCGCCCGCGCTGCCCGCGCCAAAGCCCAGGAGGAGCGCCGCGCTAAGGCAGCCGCCGAGGACAAGACCGGCGGGAACTTCCAGGGCGGCTCCAGCAAGGCCCTCGGCGGCACCAAGGGCTCCTCAAAGTCCAAGAAGAAGCGCCGCTGACCCGACCGACCACCCCCGGTCGCATCGCCGCGGCCGGGCACCCCTGCACCCCAGGAGGACCCCTCAATGACCGAGAACACCGCTGAGACCACCGTGCCCGAGAACCCCGCCCCATCGACCGACACCGCCCCCGCCGCCGAACAGACCGAAAGCACCGAGCGTGCAGAGCGCCCCGCTGAGGACCCCGCCGAGCGCCTGCGTCGCCTCGAAGAGGAAGGCGATATTGCCGCCGACTACCTCGAGGAACTGCTCGACATTGCCGACCTCGACGGCGATATCGACATCGATGTGGACGGCGACCGCGCTTCCGTGGAAATCCGCGGCGCCGATCAGCTCGCCCGTATGAATCAGCCCAAGGGCGAACTGCTGGACGCCCTGCAGGAGCTCGCACGCCTTGCCGTGCAGACCCGCACCGGCAACCGCTCCCGCCTGATGCTCGACATCGGCGGCTTCCGCGCCCAGCGGAAGGAAGACCTCGAAGACCTCGCCCACAAGGCCATCGAGGAGGTGCGCCGCACCGGCCAGCCTGTCCCGCTGCGCCCCATGAACCCCTTCGAGCGCAAGGTGGTTCATGACGTTGCCAAGCGCGAAAAGCTGGTTTCGGAGTCCGACGGGGACGGCAAGGACCGTCACGTCGTGATTTACCCCGACGGCTCCGCCGCCTGAGCGCCGTGATGCACGTCCCCGCCGATCTGCTCCCTCTCGCGCAGCGTCTGTTCGGTGATCGCTTGCCTCTTGCCGAGCGGTTCACCACGATGCTTGCCGAGCAGGGGGTTGAGCGTGGACTCATTGGTCCGCGTGAAGTGGACCGGCTGTGGGAACGGCATGTGCTCAACTGCGCCCTGATGGTCGGCGCGATCGACCCGCAGGTGCGTACCCTCGCCGATGTGGGCTCTGGCGCTGGCCTGCCCGGGATCGTTATTGCGATTGCTCGGCCGGATCTCCAGGTCACGCTGATTGAGACGATGCAGCGCCGCTGCACCTGGCTTGAGGAAGTGAATGAGGAGCTCGACCTCGGGGTGGAGGTCGTGCGTGCCCGCGCCGAAGAACTCCACGGTGAGCGCACTTTCGATGCGGTGACCGCTCGGGCGGTTGCGGCCCTCACGAAACTTGCCGGCTGGACCCTTCCGCTCGTGGCCGACGGTGGAGAACTGCTGGCCATGAAGGGAAGTTCGGCCGCGGAGGAGATCGACAAAGCCCAGAAGGTGCTCAAGCGACTGGGCGGTAGTGATCCGCGGATCGAGCAGCACGGGCATGGCGAGGTGGAGGTTCCCACTACAGTGGTCAGGGTGCGTAAGCACACGCAGGCGACGAGGAAGGCAGATCGACGTGGCTGAGAAGCGCGACGGCTCCATCCCCTCCGGTGGGGACATGGAGGACACCCCGCTGATGCGTGAGCTGACGCGCGACCATGCCCGTCGACGTCGACTGGAGGGCCTCGTGTTCGAGCGTCCCGAGAACACCCGCATCATGACCGTGGCGAACCAGAAGGGCGGGGTCGGGAAAACCTCGACCGCCGTCAATATGGCCGCTGCTCTGGCGCTCGGTGGCCTGCAGGTTCTGGTCGTGGATGTGGACCCGCAGGGGAACGCCTCCACCGCCCTCGGCATCGAGCATCACGCTGAGGTGACCAGCATGTATGAGGTGCTCGTCGAGTCTGTGCCGATGGCCGAGGTCATCCAGCCGGCCGTTGGTGTCGAGAATCTGCTGTGCGCCCCGGCCACCATCAATCTCGCCGGTGCTGAGATTGAACTCGTTTCGATGGTGGCGCGCGAAAACCGACTGCGTGGAGCGATCCGTGACCTCCTGGAGCAGCGTGCCGAAGCCGGCTTGCCCCGTCTGGACTATGTGCTGATCGACTGTCCCCCGTCCCTCGGGCTCCTGACCGTGAACGCCCTCGTGGCCGCGCGGGAAGTGCTGATCCCGATTCAGGCGGAGTACTACGCCCTCGAGGGGCTCGCACTGTTGCTGCGTAATATCGACCTGATCCGCCAGCACCTGAACCCCGATCTGCAGGTCTCCTCGATTCTGCTGACGATGTACGACGCCCGTACCCGTCTTGCCGCGCAGGTTGCGCAGGATGTGCGCGATCACTTCCCCGAGCAGACCCTCGAAACCACGATCCCGCGATCGGTGCGCATCTCCGAGGCGCCCAGCTACGGGGAAACCGTGCTGACCTACGATCCGGGCTCCTCGGGCGCCCTTGCGTACCGGGCCGCCGCCCACGAACTCACCACGCGGCCGGCGCCCTGACCGCCACCGCACCCCCGCAGGCATTGCTGCCCGCGTACAACTTCCCGCCTCCGGGCGGACCGATTGCCACCGCCCACGGGCGGAATGACCCTTCTCTCGGGAGGATGCTGGAGATGACGCAGAAGCGAGGCATGGGCCGCGGGCTCGGTGCGCTCATTGGCGGTGCCGGATCGACCGCGCGCGGTGACGATGAACTGCGCACCCGAACCCCGCGCACCGCTCCCGAGGGTGGGGAGAAGGCCGCGGGGGCACGCCCCGTGGATATGTTCTTTTCCGGCGATCCGGTGGAGTCCGACGGGGCGGAGGCTGCGCCGCGCGAACGTCTGAGCCGTGACCTCGGCGGGGATATGGCGCGCGCCGCCAAGGAGCGTCGCGCCCGCAGCACGGCAGCGAAGAAGACTGGCGCTGCTGCCAAGAAGGCGGCGGAGAAGGCCGGCGAGAACGCTGCGGAGGAGCCCAGCCAGAAAGACACTGAGAAGGCGGCCGCTGGCACGAAGGCTGCGAAGGGTTCGAAGCAGACGCCTGCGAAGAAGACCGCTGCGACGACGGCGAAGAAAACTCCTGCACGTTCGACGGTGCGCAAGGCTCCGGCTGACAAGGCCCAGAGTGACAAGGCTCAGTCAGCGGCCGCTCCTGCCAGCACGGAGCGGGAAGACAGCCCCGTCGTTGACGTTGAAGAAGTGCAGTACACCCCCGCCCGCAAAGCATCGGGCGCTAAGGCCGCGGTAGCCGAGAAGACTGCTGCGCCGGGTGATCCAGCGCCTGCCGGGGATAGTGAGCCGGCCTCCGAAGCTGAAGGCGGTAGTGACTCTGCCGAGGCCGACTCGAGTGGCACCGAAACGCAGCTCGTTCCCGTTCCGGGGGCGGAGTTCGCTGAGATCCCGATCCAGGAGATCCGAGAGAACCCCCGTAACCCGCGAACCATGTTCGACGATGACGAACTGGATGAGCTGGCCTTCTCGCTGCGCGAAGTTGGCGTACTGCAGCCCGTCGTCGTGCGGCCTATTTCCGTTACTGACCACGGCGAATCCTTCGAGTTGGTCATGGGTGAGCGCCGCTGGCGTGCTGCTCAGCGAGCGGGTCTACGCTCGATTCCGGCGATCATCCGAGAAACCTCCGACGATGATCTTCTCCGCGACGCTCTCCTGGAGAACCTCCACAGGTCGCAGCTCAACCCCTTGGAAGAAGCCGCAGCCTACCAGCAGCTTCTCGAAGACTTCGAGTGCACGCAGGATGAGCTGGCCTCTCGTATTGGTCGCTCGCGTCCCCAGATCTCCAACACTCTGCGTCTGATGCGTCTGCCCGCTCTGGTGCAGAAGCGTCTGGCAAGTGGCGCCCTGAGCGCGGGACATGCTCGTGCGCTTCTCACGCTCGAGGATCCCGCGCTGATGGAAGAACTCGCCGCACGGATCGTGGCGGAGGGACTCTCTGTGCGTGCGGTGGAGCGCCTGGTTGCCCGCGGTGTGCAGCCGACGGAGCGCCGTCCCGTGCGCCGCAGCAGCTACGACCCCTACGTCGTGGACCTGACGAGCAAGCTCTCCAAGGGACTGGAAGTTCCCGTGCGCGTGGATGTGGGTAAGCGCAAGAGCAAGGTCACCCTCGAGTTCACCGATGTGGAGCAGCTCGAACGCCTTGTGTCCCGTCTCGACGCTTTCATGGCCACCCTGCATGAGGACTCATCGGAGGATCACGCCTCCTGACCGAACAGGCGGGAGGGATGCTGCCCCTCCTGGCGAGGTCTAGTGTCGCTATGTCAGGCCGGTCTGGCTCTTGACGTTGCTGTTTCCCCCGTGGAGATCTAGGCAGCCCACGCTGAAGTGGGTAGGCTGAGGGGGTTGCTCTGAGCGCACCCCTCCGCGGCGCTCTCAGCAGGGGGAACCCGAGTTCCTCGGGCCATGTGTGCGGAAGATGAGGGAAGCCGGACAAGAGACAGTATCTGACACAGTGTCATAAAGATGTCCCGCCGGCCATAGGTTTCACGCTCTGACCTGCATGTTTATATCTTGCAGTGGCAAGCTCGAGGCCCTTGCTTCCCATGACGGCATCCGGTTTTTTATGCCGGTGGATTCTGCTGGGCTATTGGCCACTGCGTGGTTTGCGTGCACCATCGACGAGGAGAGGGCGGTTTAGGGTCCTTCCCCGGGTTGGGTGCACAGTTCAGATCGGGCATCTTCACGTGGTTTCACGGGAAACGGCGCAAGCTGAGTTGGTGGAGCGACCGTCGAGTCCGCGGGCCTTCGCTGTGCTCGACGCAGGTTTCACGGGAAACGTATGGTCGCGGTGTTGAGGCTTCTCATGTGGCGTGCCCCAACATGCTGCTGTGACGATCGCTGCAAAGCCAATGCCCTGTCCCTATCTGGCTATGTTTCACGGGAAACGTCACTGATACGTTGCTCTGGAGTCGCTAGTCCCGCTTGTTCGCCATCGTCATTGTTGGGCGGTGGATGAACGTTGCACGTGAAACCACGATGCGGGATGTGGCGTACGTAGAAAACTGGCAACCTTTGATGGGATGTTCCACCGGTGCTGGTCGCACCTATATGAATGAACAAGCCGAGAAAAAAGTGGCCAGGAGGGGTAGACGCCGTTCGTTCGCGTTACACGCGAAACACCCCTTCGACGAGTGAAGCCATCCCGCCCCAGTCTCGCCCCTCTCCCGGAGAGAAGGCTAGGCGGTCTTCCTTAAGGTATGGCTATCTCTGTAGTTGCCCTGAGGGATTGATTCACCGCTGTGCTGGCATCCACATTTCGACGGCCACAAACCGTCCGTCACCCCGACGGGTGGCGCCACCCTGCCCTGGGCGATACCACTGTGTTGCACGTGAAACGGTGGTTGTATCGATAAGCCGTGAAAGCCTTGGAAGATGCACAGGCGCGGGTTGATAGGCAATATCCGAAGCTATGGCGCTGACGATCATTTCAAGGTTGCGCAGCTATGCATTCCTTAGACATATCCCGGCGCCCTCAGGCTAAGAGGGAGCCCCTCCCTCAAGAACTTGCTCGCCTCATCATGGGGCCGGGCCGGAATGGTGCTCACGCCATCCCTATCGTGTCGTGATCCGCCTTTGTCTCCGCATAGTGTCTTGAGCGTCTCGGAAACTTGGTACGGCGAATCACTGCAACTGGGTCCAGCTGATTACTGTGCTTCTGCCCCACGCAGCTAGCTATGAGAGCTTTCCAGCAGAAGTGCGCAGACGACCCTGTGGATCCACATATGTTTCACGGGAAACAGTGGCGATAGGGGCCACCGTGGTTGTTGCAAGCAAAGTTATTGCAGGGTGCGGCTCACCTGCAGCAATGGAGGACGGTACCGCGTGCGATCACCAAAGCCGATAGCTGCGGTGAGCCCACCTGAAAGGCGCTGGCAGCGCGCCATCTGAAGACAGGTGGTTCAGCGTGTGCGAATGAGGGACTTCTGGGCGTCGCAAGCTTTTTGACCCCGTCTCTTCGCGCCCCGTGCTCCTCCCCTGAGGTAGCTGGCTCCAAGGGGAGTATGTGCAGTCGTCAAGCTCTCGAATGTGGTGGGGCCGAACGGTTTTGAGCCAGAGTGCATTGCGGCTAGAGACTGCGAACTCGGCAACCTACGTTATGCTCCGGAGGAGGGATCCAGCGACGTCGATGCTACAACAGCGTCGGTCAAAAGTAATCCGTGCTGACAACGGTCTTCTAAATTGCTGCAGATCGCAGTGCTCCGAGAGACGGCCAATCGCTGCTTACTCGGGTCTGCCCCGTATCGGCTGATACACCTCTCCTCTTGAGGCGCCTACGATTCGCGTTTCATGTGAAACACATGAGATACGCGGGCTCCATAGGTCGATACCGGTAGTTGCGGTGTGTAGTGGCGTTATTGCCCTCAATGCCAATGGAGGTGTTCCAGCCGCGGCAGGCGGTTGCGATGTGCTCTACCCAAAAGCAACAGTGCTGTCAGTTTCATGTGAAACGTGCCGATGTGGGACTGAGTCTGAAGTGGACTGATGCTGGCATAAGCCATGGCCATGTGCGCCACATGGCGTGCGTGTTCCACGTGAAACGGGTTCGCCTGTCAGGTGCCGAACGGAGATGCGGCGCGCTGTCGAGCAGCTATTTGCCCTTGATGTATTGGCGCGCCATGGCAGCGCATCTGCTAACTGTTTCATGTGAAACACCACGGCTCTGGCACTGGGAGTGCGGAGTAAAAGCACTAGTCATCAAGGGTTTCGGGTGGTTGCGATATGGCCGCTTGCAACTACTACACTCATCCCGCGGCGAGCTGTACAGCGACTCCTCTCGTCAGAGGTTCCTCGTGAAACCTTCCTATCGAACCAACGCGGCATATGAGCACATCACGCGAGCTCATCGTGAAAACTACGCGGTGACTCCCCGAGAGGCGGCGCGCGGAAACCCTGATGGGATCGCCGCGCCGAGAGTGGAAGCGTCACGAGGGTCAGCGGCGAAAAGGTCGTGTTTCGCGTGAAACGATGCGCACCGGACACCCCATCATCTTTCATCCACCAACCCCTCCCCATGCCCGCCGATGGGTAAACAGCAGGTGACCGGGGTCTTGCCTACTCACAACTGTCCGTTGTTATTCCCGTGCTGGGCAGTGGGATGGAGGCTCTGAGCTTGCAACAGATTGCTGCCGTAGTTACATGACACCGCATGGCGTCTATCGGTTGACTATGCACCGCATCGCGCGTGCCGACTCACGCATGCTCGGGTCGAGGCGTACGTCGCCAAGTCCGTGTGCGAGCTCGTGAGCCTCCGTCCCCTCCAAGGCAGAGATGCACAGGGCTTATCGCAGATCTATGCCGGCCAACCCAGGTTCCCCCTCCTAGATCACGCGGAGCCGGGTGGTGATGACTTCACTTTTCGTCGTGGAGGGATCTGTCACTCATCGAAGCGCATCCATGGCGTCCGGAATAGCGAGAGAGGTGTGTCTGTGGTGAGACCTCGTGGACCGCCAGGGAAGGAAAGTGCTTGTTTCATGTGGAGCATCAGAGCGCTTATGCACAGTGTGCGTAAGTTTGTGGACATGATGCGCTAGAAGCCACAACGAGTAGATAGGGCTTGCCTTACCTACAGGTATTTGCTACCGCAACAGAAACCATACAGGTGCCTATAAGGCCAGGCCACCGCCGCGCCACAGGCGCGAAATGCACAACATCTCACCCAGAGGCATTCACAATCGATTGTGGATAAGCCTGTGAATAACGCGCCACAGACGGTGGAGAACCTTGTGGATACAGATGTGGAGAAGGCTGTTCGTGCACGTTGCCCGGCTTTGTACGCGCTCACTTGACGGAAGACCTTCAAGCGCACTCTCGACCGCCCCCGTCGGCCTCCACACCCGCGAACACAGGCGGCTCAGAGCGCCCCAGGTCCAAATAAAGCGTCGATCTCATGCTTCGGCCGCGCACCCGTCACCAAGCGGGCCACCGACCACTCCCACCCCGGCGGCACATGCGGAAGAGATGCGACTTGAGACAGCGAGCCACCTCCGTCGGGAAGCGGAGCATCCCTCTCCCCAACAACGGTGGACTCGCCCTGAGCCCGCGCTTCTAGGAGCACCCAGGCGGGCAAACTGTCGATACCGAGAGCGTCTAACAGTCCCACATCCGGTGATTCCACGGCACAGACGCGACGGGCGCCGCCCCAGCGTCGAGAGAGCTCTGCCAAAAGGGTGGGCAGAGGCCGCGAAGGAGCGCACCACGGTGCCCATAAACCGAGCAGGCAGGAGAGGGTAGGCGAGCTGCGGTCAAGGCCCGTACGGCCCGTCGCCCATCCGTCGGGGAACTCCTGCATCGTGTTCACGACTGCGAGCTCACTGCTCGGCGGCATCCTCCTCAGACGCCCCCGTCGGGATCCCAGCAGCCTGGTCGGCGAGCCAGCGCTCCGCATCCAGTGCCGCCTGGCAGCCGGACCCGGCCGCAGTAATCGCCTGACGGTAGGTGTGGTCCACCACGTCGCCCGCTGCGAACACACCCGGCACCGAGGTGTAGGTCGAGCGGCCCTTCACCACCACATACCCCTGCTCGTCGAGCTCCACCTGGTCACGGAAGAGATCCGAGCGCGGAACGTGACCGATAGCCTCAAAAACAGCCGAGGTGGCCAGAGTGCGCTCTTCCCCGGTCACCGTGTCGCGCAGGGTCACCGATTCGACCTTCTCATCCCCGTTGATCGAGGCGATTTCGCTGTTCCACGCAAAGTCGAGCTTCGGATCGGCCTGCGCGCGACGCGCCATGATCTTGGAGGCGCGCAGTTCATCGCGGCGGTGCACGAGGGTGACCTGAGTGGCGTAACGGGTGAGGAAGGTGGCCTCCTCCACGGCGGAGTCACCGCCACCCACAACCACGATTGGCTGGTCCTTGAAGAAGAACCCGTCACAGGTGGCGCACCAGGACACGCCCTTGCCGCTCAGACGCTCCTCACCCTCAGCGCCGAGCTTGCGGTAGGCCGAACCGGTCGCGATGATCACGGCCTTGGCGCGGTACACGGTCCCGTCGGTGAGGGTCACGGTCTTCACGTCCCCGGCGAGCTCCACGGAGGCGGCATCGTCGAACACAATCTCGGTGCCGAAGCGCTCGGCTTGCTCCTGCATCGTGCCCATCAGTTCCGGCCCCTGGATACCCTCGGCGAATCCGGGGAAGTTCTCCACCTCGGTGGTGGTCATCAGTGCGCCACCGGCGTCGAGCGCGCCGGCGATGACGACGGGCTTCATTTCGGCGCGTGCCGCGTAGATCGCGGCGGTGTAGCCGGCCGGGCCCGAGCCGATAATCACGACCTCGTGCACGGTTTCCTCTTCCGCAGCCTCCGGGGCCGCCGCGGGGGCGGTGGCGGGAGTGGTCTCGCTGCTGTCGGCGCCGAAGCTGCCGCCAAGGATATTGAGGGCCTGGATGGGCTGATCGGACATCGTCTGGGGGTCCTTCCGTTGGGTCATGCCACAGGGGGCGCCGCAGCGGTGCGGCAATGGTTCACAGTCTGGTAAGAGTCAGGTCGAGGGTGGTGTGTCGTCGAGGGTAAGGATCGCTGGTGCGTGTTGTGCACATTCGGGCTGTTCACGTGCGGGCCATTGACCCTTAGATTCCTCCGATCATGACGGAGCCAGACCACAGCCGCGCGGAGGCTGGCGTGGTGTTGCTTTCCGCGCCGCAGGTTGCTGTCACGACCGTGGCGGAGACGATCCCGCCAGCCGCGCGGATCGTGTCACGGTCAACCGGCCCGTGCACGAGCAGCCAGCCGGGAGTTTCGTTCCCTCCCCAGGCCACTTCTTCCATGATGAGCACGGGATCGGTGATCCCTTGCTGCTGGAGGCAGCGGGCTGCATCAAAGGGTGCAAGCGGTGCGGTGGTTCCGTCTTCGATCAGACGCTGCACCTCGGGGCCCAGCGTCGCTTCAGTAATCACCGTGAGCCCCGAGGCGTTTTTGCCGGGGGCACCGTCGCCGATCGTTGTTCCGGTGAGGTCTGAGTGCATGGTGGTGGCTGCATTCAGCGCGTAGGAGAGAAGCGTGCCCAGAAGAATCGCGATCGCGACAGCGGCGATGATCATATGGAGCGGGATACCGATGATCGTTGGCATCCGCAGGCCGCGGCGACCGCTGTCAAAGGAGGCACGATTCTTGCTCATGGCCTGCTCATTCGGCACGGATTTCGGCGATGCGCGCGCGGAAACGACCGTTTTCTTTGGAGTCCGGCGGAAGATCTTTGATCATCAGGATCACGCCGACAGTTTCCACGGGTTTATCCGGCTTCAGGCGCACTTCGCCGTCACCGGCGAAAGAGCCGGTGGCGATGATTTCGCCGGGGGTTCCATCGGCGTTGATCGTGTGCAGATCCATGGTTCCGCCGGTGTTCCGGGCGGTGGTCACGACCAGGGTGGTCAGCATGGACTTTTCGGCGAACTTGATGCGCAGGCCCACAGCTTCCTTCAACCCACCAAAGGTGGAGCGGCTGTAGTGCTTAGTGGACCAGAAGGTGCCGGGGTCACCGTCGGTTATCCGAGGAATTTGGTCAGCGTTATCCACCGGGTCTGGGGCGTTGAGCTCGAAACCTTCGATGCTTGCCACCTTCGGGGCGGGAAGAGCTGGCTTCGAGGTTTGCGGCGGTTGGGAAGTATTGGCTTCCTCCGGCACGGGTGAATCACTTGGCGCCGGGGTTGCTTTGGTGGTTGCTAGCGGGTTTTCCACGCGGTCTCGGAGCCCGGAGGTAATCGAGGTGACAGCGAAAATAAGGGCGGCGATGACGACGAGCGCGGCACCGATCAGAATCCACTGCGACTGGCGGCTGCGTGCTTCGGGTTCCTGCGGCCCCATGGCGAAGGTGCCGCCGGTGGTGTCGGAGTCGGTGGCGACACTGACAACATCGCGCAGAAGGGATCCGCGGGACCAGGAGCCGTTCGACGCGCTGGTCTCGGGTGCGTCGGTATCGAGGGAGGAGCGCGAACGCCCCTGGACCACGATCGGACCGCTGCTGGCAGCGGGGCTGTCGGCTGCATCGGACGGGCTGACGGGGGTCGCGCCGACCTGCACAGGGCCGCTTATAGAGACCGGTTCGGCGCGGCCGGGAACGAGAACCGGAACCGGTCCCGTGGCCGAGCGTGTCCGCGAGGTAGCGCGGGGTGCAGCGGGTGGGGTGGGTTCCTGCTGGACTGCCGGGGCCGACGGGGCACTGGCCGAGGAAGCCGGGGCCTCAGCGGGCGCCTCAGACGCGGTAGGCGCGGCGGGCGCAGCCGGTACGGCCGGTGCCAAGGGGGCGGACGCTTCCTCCACCGCAGAGGGCTCTGACGGTTCCGACGCAGCAGACGATGTGGGTGCAGCCTGCCGGGGCAGGGTCATATCGAGGGAAGTGGGGAAGGAACTGGTTTCACGCTTCTGATCCAGATGCAGATCTTCCACCAGCTCACGGGCCTGGGCGGCATTGCGCTCATGAGCTTCCGGGCTGATATCTCCCTCTGCCTGCGCCGGGGATGTCTCATCAGTCTGGTGCTGTGTTGCGGTGGGAACCGTGTCATCTGCCCCGGACGGAAGAACCGCAGCTTCCGCCGTGGTGTTCGCCGGCGCGACTCCCGCAGCCCCCGTGACCCCCGCAACGCCCGCGACTCCCACGCTTCCGGCTGCCACTGCAGCAGAAGTCGTCACAGAACGGGCAGTACGCGAGCTGTGCGTCGTGTTCGTGTCGGGCGAGACGGTGGGCCGCTGGTTTTTCGTCTGATCCTGAGGGTCATAGGCCTCCAGGGTCACCGGGATCGACTGCCACGGCTCCAGTTCTGCCACCAGTTCGCGAGCCGTTTCCGGCATCGTCTCGCGCTCATTGAGCACCGCATCGCACAGCACATCAAGGTCCTGCGGAACCGAACGCGGAGCAATAGTCGAAGCGCGTGGAACCTCTCCATCTTCGCTCTGACGCGGGGCGCGACCGGTCAGTGCGCGGTACAGGAGAGCGACCAGTGCCGAGGTGTCATGGAAGGACGCCACAGCTCCCGAGCGATCCAGCCCGGGATGCGACGCCGCCTCGACCCCAACGCCCAGCACCTGCACGGTGCCGGCTTCCAGATCCACAAAGACACGGTTGGAGTCCAGGAACTGGTGCCGGACCCCGCGTCGGCGGGCCGCCTCCAACCCCATCGCCGCCTCGCCGATCACGGAACGGGCAGTCTCCGGGCGCAGGGGTCCTTTGCTGAGTAAGGCCGCCAGCGGCGGCACCGTCGGCATCGGGTACACCACAACGGTCGTCGGTGCGGGCGCAGAGTCCCCGGAAGAATCCTGGGGCGAGGAACCCTGCTCAGGCGCAGACGTCACACCGGGAGTAGACGGAACCACCGACGATGCACCGTCGGCCCCCTGCCCCTTTTCCCGAGGGTCATCCAGAACCACCACGTCAACGATCGGCATAAGGTGCGGGTCTTCGACCAGGAAAGCCCGACGGGCCGCATCAGCGGTTTCGAGCGCGGTCTCCCCGTGCACCACGAACAGCGCGCAGGGTTCCCCCGTGCTGAGGGAATGCGCGCGGATCCACTGTGCGCCCGGTGCTGTCTGAGCTAGCGGAATGCGCCCTTCAAGGCGCCACCGCTCATGCAGCTGCTGGTCGTGCGGATTCGTGTTCACAGACCGTCCTTACTCCTCAGTCTTCCCCCTGTGGGTTCTACCGCGTCCGTCATCGCCGGACGGTAGAAGCACCAGGCCTCCATCCTGCGGGTCGTGTCGCACCATGCTACGCAGTGCTCCTGGCACCGCGGCGGGTGAGCTTGCGAAGAGGGCGGCGTGCCATCCGCACTAGCTCCTGCAACTCATCGATCCGTGCCACCCATCCCAGGCCCAGGAAAACGGCGGTCATGAGGCCGCCCACCACTGCACCCAGCAGGATCGCGACCAGACGGTGCACCCAGAACAGATCGCCCAGCAGGTATACGGCGAGGACACCGAGACCCCAGGTTGCCGCTCCCATGAGGCTGAGCTTGGTGAACATGATGATGGTTCCACGTGCCGGAGGGAGATGGGCACCCAGGCTATGCGCATGCCGACGCAACATATACAGCCCCATCAGCCAGGCAACGACATTCGATAGGGAGCCGGCACCGGCTGCAGCGGCCGTCGCCCAGCGCGGATCCACCCAGAACAAGACCACCGGTAGCGCCGCTAAATGCAGCAGCATGATCGGGATCTGCATCATGAACGGAGTGCGCGCATCCTCATAGGAGTAGAACACCCGCTTAATCAGGTAGAGGGCGGAGAAGGGCACGAGGCCGAGCATGTAGGCGACCAGCACCGTGCCATTGGCTTCAGCGGCGGTGCGCCCGGTGCCGCCACCGATAACCCACATAATCGGCGCCGCAAGCGCCATAAAAACAACGGTGCACAGCACCATCGGCACCGCGAGCAGGCGATTGGTTTCGGCGTAGCGGAGTAGAGCCCGATCGTGTTTCCCGTCGGCCGCGGCACTCGAAATCCCCGGGAAAACGGCGGTGACGAGCGAGACCGCGATGATCCCCTGCGGAATCATGAAAGCCAGGAAGGCCCATTCGATCGTCAGCAGACCGGGGTACTGCGCGGCAAGCTCCGGCTGATCGCGGTAATGCTCCGCCATTTTCACCGCACCACCGGTGGACCAGCGGGTAGCCCACAGGCCGATCTGCCCGAGTACGAGCATGCCGAGGGTCCACATGCCCAGGCGCGACAGTTTGCCCAGGCCAAGCCCACGGAAGCCCCACTTCGGGCGCAGGTTCAGCCCGAGCAAACGCACGTAGTAGAGAAGGAAGAGAACCTGGGCGATGGAGCCCAAGAGGTTGATGGCGGCCAGGGCGAGGACCATCGTGGGGGTCCACTGGGAAGGCAGACCGTTGGTTCCCCAGATCCCGAGGAAGATACCGGCTCCAAGGATCGCGACGAGGTTGTTCAGCGCCGGCGCCCACTGGAAGGGACCGAACGACTCGTGGGCGTTCAGAAGCTGCCCGCACATCACGTACATCGCGAAGAAGAAGATCTGCGGGACCATCCAAAGCCCCATCTGCACGGCCAGAGCGTAGGTGGCGGGTGGGAGCACACCGCTGGTCAGCAGAATCAGAGCCGGAACCGCAATCATGCAGGCCACGACCAGCACAGCGCCGGCGAGGGCAACCAGCGTCATGAGGCGTGAGATGTAGTCGCTGCCGTGATCTTTCGCTTTGATTGCCCGCACGATGGCGGGCACCAGGATCGCGTTGAGTGTGCCGCCACCGACGAGTACCCAGATCGTGTTGGGCAGGGTATTCGCCGCGCTGTAGGCGTTGGCAGCAGCCGACATGGAGCCGGCCAGGATTGAACCGAACAGGAAGTTCCGTACAAAACCCAGAAGGCGGGAAATCACCGAGGCGAAAGCCATCACGGCGCTATTGCGCAGCACTCCTGCACGCCCGGAACCGTGCCGACGGGGAAGCCCCGGGCGGCGGTGGCGTGGCACATGCCGCACACGAAGCTCCGTAGTCATGAAGGGTCCTTTCGGGCCGGTACATCAGGGGCAGCCGTGGGGCTCGGGTCGCTGCCGTGCTGAGGGGCAGCGGGATCCGAGGAATCATCGGCATCAGGGCACGCTACCGGCAGAGACCGCCCAGAGCGGGCTAGCTCCACAGGATCTTCGGGAAGTTTCACACCGGGCGCACGAGTGTCCGACCCCACCCGTCGGGCGCGCATCACACCAACCAGCACCAGCAGGGTCATCAGGACCACGATGACCAACGTCGTCCAGTTCTCCCATGCGGGATTCACCGTCAGCGGTGCCTGCACGGGGCCGCTCAGCACCGCCCCGTCGGGCCCCTTCACATGCATGGAGAGTTCCACCGTGCCGGCGGCGATCGCCTCAACCGGCACCGTCAAATCAACCTTCCCCTGCGGGGGAACGGTGAGCGGTTTCAGCGGGGATACGTGCACGATTGGCCGGGAACTGGAAACCACGGGAGTGACCGTTACTGCAGTGTCGAGATGATTCTCGACAGTGATCGGCACCCCGGCGGAGTCGGCGATCAGGTTGTATCCGGAGGCTGGCACCACCCTGATGGCCTCGTGGAGTTCATGTGCAGCCTGGGCAGCTGCCTTCTGGTGCGCATTCATCGCCTCGGGTCGGCCCCGCCATTGACGGGAGGTTGCCACCAGCAGATGCCGCTGGGGCGTAGCGAGGGCGGAGTCCTCGGCCATTGCGGAGCGCAGGGCATCGAGGTCTTGGGTGGTCGCCTCGATGGCATCGAGGTTTTGTGAGGGCAGCAGCGCAGGCGCCTTGGCCCGATCCAGGTGTTCGGCATTCCCGGCGCCGTCGATCCGAGAGGGATGGGCACGCTCTGCCGTGATCTCTCCGATCGCGTAGGGCTGAGCGGACCCCTCCGAGATTCGGGTGCTCCAGTGGCCCTGCTCAGCGGCGTCTAAGAGCGCGGCGGTGGGGGCGTGCTGGATCCAGGGGGCCTTTGCGAAAGCATCGAGGGTGGCATTGACGGTGTCGGCGTTGACCTGTGTGCCGAGCTCAGGCGAGATGAGCAGGTGGCGAGGGGTGGAGCGGTGCTCGGAGGCGATCGTTGCGGTGAGCGCAAGAAGTTCTTGTGCGGTGAGCTCGGGGTCCTGGCCGGTGGAGAGTTCGGTGAAGCGGTGAGAGAGTTCCGGGTCGGGGGCGAGCACGGGAATGCGCTTTTTCCCGCTGGTGAGCAGCGCGGTTGAGCTTGGGGTCACGGTGCTGTCGAGGTTACGCACCAGGGAGCTTGAGGGCACGACGAGTGCATTGGCGCTCGTGGCTGCGGCGCTCTGCAGGGCGCGTGCATCAGCCTCCGGCCCGGTGACCTGTAGGGCGGTGGCGCGTGGGGTGATCCCCGTGGGTTTCCAGACCTTCTGCGAGGCGGACTGCGCGCGTGCGGCCAGGTCGGTGCGTTTTGCTGCCTGCAGGGAGACCAGGTCTGCGCGGGCATAGGGGGTAGCGATCACGGTGCGCTGACCCACCGCTTCGCTGAGTTCACGCGCAAAGGAGGCGGCCACGGGGTCCGGCACCATCCGCGGGGCCACGCTCGGATCGTCCGTTGGGGCAGGGCTCGCAGAGGGCGAACTGCTGGGGTCCGCACTCGGGGTGCCGCTGGGGTCGGCGCTCGGGTCTGTGGTCGGGGCGGAGGCCGACGGGTCTGCGGCTGGTTCCGTTGCTTGGTCCGTCGGCTGTTCAGCCGGTGGGGAGGAGGGGTTCGGCTGCTCGGGAGCAGGTGTCCCGTCGGCCGGTGCCTCCACCAGTGGCGGATCCAGCAGGGACGGATCAAGCCACCAGTCCACATCCGGGCGCTGAGCGACAGTTTTCAACTGCGCAAGCTGCCCCGAGCGCACCGATTCGGCAAAACCGTTTCGATCCGACAGCACCGCCCCTGGATCCGGTGCCGCGATGGGCAGGAGCACGGAACTACGGATCTTCTGGGTGACCCCCTGCGGATGCCAGACCACAAAGGTCCGCAGGGAATGAAGAGCCTGGCCTTCGGAGGCGAGAGTGATGGAGATGCGGCGTGTGCCCCACAGGTATGGCTCCGTCGAATATCCCAGCTGATCAGCGGGAACACTGACAGCCATGCGTGCGGAGGCGCCCGGTGCAAGAGTGGGTGCCGGCGTACTCGTGGCCACCGGCGCTCCGTGCCGATCCGGCTGAGTCTGCGCTCGCCAGCCCTTCACGGTGTGGCGTTCGGTGACCCGGGAGGTGCGGGTGCGGAGCTCGAGCACGAGTGCCGGGAGCGGCTGCGAGGAGGTATTGGTCACCTTCACCGTCACCTGGAGGGTGTCCCCGGGGGTCAGCGCGACCGGGGTGATGGAGATCAGGTCCATCGGCGGGGCTTGACCGGGGCGGGGCTTGGCGGGTGCGGCCGGGGCGGTGAGGGAGGGTCCGACGGCTTTCTCGGCCCCGATGCGGTCTCCTGAAATGAAGGGTTGACCTGCGGTAACGCTAAGGCCCGTGGCGTGGGGTCCCTCGGGCGTGGGAAGGGAGTAAGCATTCGGTGGCAGCGCAGCACCCAGCAGCAGCTGCGCAAGCGCAAGCAGCAGAACAGGCACCGCCGCAGCTGCAGCGCGCAGGGGCCTCAGGGTCACCGGCATGGTGCCACTGTAGGCGGCCGCTACGGTTATACCGTACAGGTCGGCGGCGTGCCCGTCGCCATATTGCACGCCCTGCGGCCCGTTATGCCCGACGGCACCCGCGCTCCTGCTGGACAACCGCTGGATTTCACGAGCTGGACAGGACCCCACGTGACCTTCTCCACCCCCAACCCCGAGGTCGTCGATCCCACTGCCGAGGGAGCATCTGCGAGCGACCCGACCGACGCCCAGCAGCGCCTGGCCGTGGCGCGCACCCGCGCCGCCTCCATGTTCCACGCCCTCTCGGAGGAAATCCACGACCTCGGCCGCCGCTTCGATGCGGCCGGACACGAACTCGCCCTGGTGGGCGGCCCCGTACGAGACGCCGTCCTCGGGCGCTCCAGCGCCGACCTCGACTTCACCACCTCCGCCCGCCCCGAACAGACCGAAGAGATCCTGCGCACCTGGACCAAGGACGGCGCGATCTGGGATATGGGCCGCGAGTTCGGAACCCTCGGCGGGGTACGCAACGGCGTGAAGGTCGAAATCACCACCTACCGCACCGAGTCCTACGATCCCTCCAGCCGCAAACCTCGGGTGGTCTACGGTGACACCCTCCACGGGGACCTCTCCCGTCGGGACTTCACCGTCAATGCGATGGCGGTGCGTCTGCCCTCCCTGGAACTCGTGGACCCCTTCAACGGCCTCGAAGACCTCGCCACACAGGTTCTGCGCACCCCCGTCGCCCCTGAACAGTCCTTTGACGATGATCCGCTGCGCATGATGCGCGCCGTGCGGTTCGTCTCTCAGCTCGGTTTCGACCTGGAAGACAAAACCGCTGCGGCCGTTGAAGCGCTCGCCGAGAGGATCACCATCGTCTCGGCGGAGCGTGTGCGGGAGGAACTGACCCGCCTGATCCTTGGGGCGCATCCCCGTCGGGCCCTGGAACTCATGACCGACCTGGGGCTTGCCGAGCATGTGCTGCCCGAACTGCCGGCCCTGAAACTCACGATCGACGAGCACCACCGCCATAAGGACGTTTTCGAACACTCCCTGACGGTCATGGAGCAGGCGATTGACCTGGAGAGCCCGGCCGGCTCCGGTGGCCCCTGCGAAGCCCCGGACCTGGTGCTGCGCCTCGCTGCCCTCCTGCACGACATCGGCAAGCCCGCCACTCGACGCTTCGAGCCGGGCGGGGTGGTCACCTTCCGTTTCCACGAAACCGTGGGGGCGAAGATGACGGTGAAGCGCATGAAGGCCCTCACCTTCGATAAGGACACCACGAAGAAGGTGGCGCGCCTGGTGGAGCTGCATATGCGCTTCCACGGGTACGCGGAGGCGCCGTGGTCGGATGCGGGGGTCCGACGGTATGTGGCCGATGCCGGCGATCTGCTCGAACATCTGCATCGCCTTAGCCGCGCCGATGTGACCACCGGCAACCGTCGTAAGGCCCGCCGCCTCGCGACGGCTTACGACGAGTTGGAACGTCGAATCGCGCAGCTCGCCGAGCAGGAAGAAATCGGCAAGATCCGCCCTGACCTGGACGGGAACCAGATTATGGAGATCCTGGGCCTGGCGCCGGGGCGTGAGGTGGGTATGGCCTACAAGCATCTGCTGGAGCTGCGCATGGAGCGTGGACCGCTTGGGCCGGAGCGTGCCGAGGAGGAGCTACGCGCCTGGTGGGCTGAGCAGCAGGGCTGAGCAGTGAGGTTGGGCAGCAGGAATACGCGGCCCCGTCGGCCCCACGCGCGGACAACACACTGATCAGCGCGTCACAGGGAATGCGAAGGTCCCGTGTGCACGGTGTGAGAGTGACCAAGGGGCCGTTCCCTGCGCCGTGCCTGGCTGCGCATACTGGAAAACCGGGTCCCGTATTCCCCATGTGCAGGATCCGTCCGTGCCCCCGGCAGATTTGGAGCATCCGTGAGCGATTCCCGAGGCTCTTCCCGCTCGACCCCGTCCTCCGGCGGGGGGCGTCGTCGCGCCAGCGGTGTGCGCCGCGCGGCGAATGGATCGATGGGATCGACCCCGAAACGTCGATCCTCCAAGGCGTCGGGCGACGGTGAGGTGAAGGGAACCAGCCGCACCGCCCGTACCGGCGGGGCTGGAGCCGGCCGCTCGCAGCAGAAGGGTGCCCAGCCGAGTCCCCGCAGCGCAGCCCGCTCCGGTGCTGCCGCTTCGGGCGCGGAATCCACGGGGAAACCCACGGGGAAATCCACCCGGCGCGTCGTGCGGGATACCACCCACCTCAGCGCGAACTCGCGCCATGCGGTGCAGACCCGCGTCATGGCCGCCGGAGGAAAAAGCGCGGCCGGGAAAAAAGTCGCCGCGACCAACATGCTCAATTACCCGCGCGCCGGGAAAAAAGGGCTGTGGCGCTGGCTGCCCTCCTTCCGTCTGCTCGCCACCGCCTGCGCGCTAATGATTCTGGCGGGAGTTGGATTCTCCTTCTGGCTGTACGCCTCCACCGACGTTCCCGAGGAATCCGCGGTGGCCACCGCCCAAACCACCCGCGTCTACTTTGCGGATGGCAAAACCGAGATGGGCTCCTTCTCGGATTACAACCGCACCATCCTGCCCTCTGAGCAGATCCCCCAAAACATTAAAGATGCCGTGGTGGCCAGTGAAGACTCCACCTTCTACGAAAACCGTGGCATCTCCCCGAAGGGCATTGTGCGAGCCCTGATCAATAACATCCGCGGTGGTGCCCGACAGGGTGCCTCGACCATCACGCAGCAGTACGTGGAGCGCTACCACACCGGCACTAACACCTCCTACTGGGGGAAGGTGAAGGAAATGGTGATGGCGCTGAAGATCGACCAGGAACTCTCCAAGGACGAGATCCTCACCCGATACCTCAACACGATCTACTTCGGCCGCGGCGCCTACGGCGTGCAGGAAGCTGCCAAGGCGTACTTCGGGAAAGACGCAAAGGACCTCACCGACGAAGAAGCCGCGCTTCTGGTGGCGGTGATCCCGGCGCCCTCCGCCTACGACCCCGCGAAGAACCCGCAGAAAGCCACACGCCTGTGGGACCGCGTGATCTCCCGCCAGGTGAACGAAACCGCAAGCCTCACCCGCGATGAGGCCGAGGCTATGCAGTTCCCTGAGACGATCGAGCCGCGCCGTAAGAACGTCTACGGCGGAACCAATGGCTACCTGCTCAAGTACATTCACCGCGAGCTGGAACGCCAGGGCTTGACCGAAGAGCAGATCGATACCGGTGGTTTCACCGTGATCTCCACGATCGATCGGCGTCTGCAGGGCACGACGGTGGAAGCCGTTGCCGGCCTCGGTCAACGCCCCGAACGCAATGCCATCGGCACCGTGACCCTGGATCCCTCATCGGGCGCGATCCGGGCCATGTATGGCGGCCCCGACTATGTGCACCAGCCGCGCAACGACGCCACCCAGTCGCGTATGCAGGCCGGCTCGATCTTTAAGACCTTCACGCTGATCGCGGCGCTGGAAGACGGGCAGTCGCTGCACTCGCGCTGGGATGGAAACTCGCCCAAGAAGTTCCGCGGCAACCTCAAGATCAAAAACTTCAATGACATCTCCTATGGCCGCGTGGACATCGAAAAGGCGACCACGAACTCGATCAATACGGCCTTCGTGGAGATGAACCTGGAGATTGGGCCTCAGCGCACCCGCGAAACCGCCGTGAAGCTCGGCCTGCCCGAAAAAACCCCGGGTCTGAATGACGATGCCACCAATGTGCTCGGCAGTGCCTCCCCGACCGTGCTGGAAATGGCGGGTGTCTACCAGACCGTGGCAACCGGCGGGGTGCGTCGCACGCCCTACATGGTGCAGAAGGTCACCGGCCCCGACGGGGAAGTGCGCTACGAGCACAAAACCAAAGACGAGCGCGTGATCGACGAAAAAGTGGCGATCAATGCGACCGTGGCACTGCAGGGACCGACCACCAAGGGATCGGCTCGAAAACTGCGCGGAATCATGGACGGCCGGCCCGTGGCCGGTAAGACCGGCACCTCCGAAAGCTTCCGCTCCGCGTGGTTCGTGGGCTTCACCCCGCAGCTCGTGACCGCCGTGGGAATGTTCCAGCCGACGAAGGACGGCAAGGGTGAGGAACCGCTGACCCCCTGGGGTGGCGAGCGGTACATCTCCGGCGCCACCTTCCCCACCGAGCTGTGGGGCGCGATCATGGCGCCCGCTCTGGAGGGGCAGGAAAAGCTGGACTTCCCGGAGGAAGTGCGGCTGAACAACGAGAAAAAGACACGCGATCGTGACGACGATGACGACCGCGGAAGCTCGAATGATCGCGAACGCCCCGAGCGCGAGCCCTCGCCCACCGAGCAGCCCAGTGAATCGCCGAGCCCGTCGCAGCAGCCCTCGAAAAAGCCCACCGAGAGCAAGAAACCGAAGCCGAGCACGGAACCGGCCCCGTCGGAAGGCCCTTCGGAGGAGCCGCCGGAGGATCCGGGCGACAATGAGCGACCCACCAAGCCGGCTCCGTCGGATCAGCCCCGCGGGCATGGTTCCGGGAATGGTTCCGGGCGTGGCGGAGGGGAACGGCCCGCGCCGACCAGGCCCCCGGGGAACTGAGCACTGCTGAGGCAAGAGTGGGGTGGCCACTGGCTGCGAGGGCCGCGCACTGGGCGGGGGTTGTGATCCGTCCCCCAGCGCAGACCGCCCCCTGGCCGCCTGTCTGAGGCAGGGGTAGGCTGGTGCGGTCCGTGCCGTGTGCCGACCGGCCTGCGGAACGGATGGCATGAACCCTCCTGCCACGGAAGGACCGTGGCCGCGAAGACCACAGGAGGTGGGTACCAGAACATGCGCAAGTACGAAATGGTCGTGATCCTCGATCCGTCCGTCGACGAGCGGACCGTGAGCGGCACCTTCGAGAAGCTCATCCAGGTCATCCCCGCCGAGGGCGGGACCGTCGACGAGGTGGACGTCTGGGGCAAGCGGAAGTTCGCTTACGAGATCGACAAGAAGGCTGAGGGCATCTACATCGTCCTGACCTTCACCGCGACGTCTGCAATCGCCCAGGAGCTGGATCGTCAGCTCGGCCTGAACGAGTCTGTCCTGCGCACCAAGCTGATGCGCCTCGACGACAAGAAGTGACCGCGGTCCACCGCTGACTCACCGACTCACCGGAGCATCTGCTCGCAGAAGCTCTTGTTTGTCAGACCTCCGGGAAACGATGAGAGACATCATCGAATCCCCGCGTGATCTAAGCACCAGCAGTCCCGCAACCACAGGAGCATCCATGGCGAACGACACCACTATCACCGTTATCGGCAACCTCACCGCCGACCCCGAACTGCGTTTCACGCAGTCCGGTGCGGCTGTTGCGTCGTTCACGATCGCGTCCACCCCCCGCATTTACGACCGTCAGGCCGGAGAGTGGAAGGACGGCGATGCGCTGTTCATGCGCTGCTCCCTGTGGCGTGATGCCGCTGAGAACGTTGCGGAGTCCCTCGAAAAGGGCAGCCGCGTGATTGCACAGGGCCGCCTGAAGCAGCGTTCCTTCACCGATCGCGACGGCAACAACCGCACCGTGATTGAGATGGAAGTCGACGAGATCGGCCCCTCTCTGCGTTACGCCACCGCGAAGCCCAATAAGGTGCAGCGCGGCGGTGGCGGCGGTTTCGGTGGCGGCAACCAGGGTGGTCGCGGTGGCCAGGGAGGCTACGGCGGCGGCAACCAGGGTGGCAGCTACGGCGGCAACCAGGGTGGTTACGGCAACAACCAGCAGCCCGCGGACGATCCGTGGGGCGGTGGCGGAAACCAGGGCGGTTTCAGCGGTGGCAACCAGGGTGGGTACGACGATCCGCCGTTCTGATCCTCGGATCGGTCCGACGGGCCACGGCCCCACCACGCGGCGAAGGCCGCATCAAACCATTCATTCATTCCATCCCGGGTGCACGCCCGGGCTCCGTTGAGAAAGAAGGAGCACCACGATGGCTAAGCCTGTTCTTCGTAAGCCGAAGAAGAAGCAGAACCCGCTGGAGGCGGCGGGTCTCGAGACCGTCGACTACAAGGACGCCGCCCTGCTGCGGAAGTTCATCTCCGATCGCGGGAAGATCCGCGCGCGCCGCGTCACCGGCGTGACCGTCCAGGAGCAGCGCAAGATCGCGAAGGCCGTGAAGAACGCCCGCGAGATCGCCCTGCTGCCGTACTCGACCTCCGGTCGCTGAGCGAGGAAGGGAACCAGTCACCATGACCACCAAGCTCATCCTCACCCATGAGGTTTCTCGTCTCGGTGCCGCCGGCGACGTCGTCGAAGTCAAGGACGGCTACGCCCGCAACTACCTGCTGCCCCGCGGTCTCGCGACCCCGTGGACCAAGGGCGGCCAGCGCCAGCTCGACCAGATGCGTGCCGCCCGCGGCAAGCGTGCGATCGAGAGCCTCGAAGAGGCACAGGCGCTGAAGGCGACCCTCGAGTCCAAGCCGATCGTCATCGCCGAGCGCGCCGGGGAGAACGGCCGCCTGTTCGGCGCTGTCACCTCCACCGAGGTGGCCGAGGGCGTTGCCAAGACCTTCGAGAAGCAGATCGACCGTCGCGCCGTGGAGTTCCCCGCCGCCATCAAGGCGCTGGGCGAGCACAAGGCCACCGTGCGTCTGCACGATGACGTCTTCGCGAACCTGCTGATCCAGGTTGTCGCCGCCAAGGGCTCCCAGAAGGCCTGAGGCGAAGACCTCCGGTGATCCTCGGATCGCCACCTGATACGCGACCCCCGCACCGTCACGGTGCGGGGGTCGCGTGTTGCTGCGGGGGTCGCGTGCTGTGTGCCGGAGCCCCAGCCGCTGCGGCAGCTGGGGCTCCGGGCCGGCACTAGCCGCGGTGCACGGTGCGACGGCGGCGCAGCACAAGCATGACCGCTCCGCTCACGACCAGCGCAGCGGCAGCCAGGCCCACGGGAAGAGCCATCGTGCCGGTCCGTGCCAGAGGATCATCAGATGCTGCCCCGTCGGGCCCCTTCTCTCCAGGGGTACCCGCATCAGAACCACTCCCGGGGGAACCGGGCTGACCGGGATCCTTCGGATCCTTGGGCTGCTCAGGCTTTTCCGGAGCACCCGGATTTTCCGGTTTCTCCGGCTGCTCCGGCTGCTCAGGTGCCGGCTGCTCGGGGTTCTCAGGCGCATCCTGGGGGGGCGCGCGCGGTCAGCCACTCCTCCGGACCAATCGCACGATCCACCACCCGGGTCTCCCCGATACAGCCCACGAAACCGGAATCACGCACGCCACCATAGGTACCCGCGCCCATGAGCCACGGCAGACCCGCATCATGCGCGAGGCCCGACACGCCACCGGCGTTGCGCAGCATGGGCACCCCATCCACATACAGGGTGGCGATACCCGTGGAAGGATCACCCACCACCGCAAGATGCACCCACTCGGTGTAGTTCACGATCTCCCCCGACCACAGGGAAGCCTCTTCCCGCGATGCCGAGGCATCGGTGAAAGCAAACTGCACCTCATTCAGATTCGACAGCTCGCACGCTTCGTGGTCTTATCCGCGTTCGCAAAACACACACTGCCTGCATGAGACGAGAACCGGGGATGACCAAAGCAGGTCGAACTAGCCAAGACCGGACCAGGTGAGGTTGAACCCGGCGAGGCCGGACCAGGTGGGGCCAGCTGCCGATCTCGTCGAGGACCGGTAGCCGAAGCCGACTCCAGGTTAAGGGCTATAGGTGAGCACTTGGGGGCCCGAGGGTGAACTCCGTGTAGCTACGGGTAAGTGAGGGGTGGTGGTGAATACGGACGCCCAGTAGGTCCACATGCAAACTGCACCGGTAAGCGATGCTTCGGCGCATGTGGTGATCCGTGGCCTGGGTGAGGACCACCGCTGTACGAAAGAGAAGCTTCGACGCATTCCCGGCCTGGGTCAGAACCACCTTTGTACGAAAGAGTAGTTTCCACGCATTCCCGGCCCCACCACCCTCACCGCAGGCAAATTTTTCGCCCTAGCAGGAGCAGACATGCGGGAGCAGACATGCAGGAGCAGAGGCGATGTGAAGCAAGCACAGCAGCAGGGTGTGCTGTAGCTCGCATGGATTCGGTTTGGGTGTGACGGTAGGGAGGCGGTAGGCTGTACAAGCCTTCGATATCGGCGGACGTATGAGCCCCGGTGGCGGAGGTTGCGCGCGAGTGGCGGAATAGGCAGACGCGCACGGTTCAGGTCCGTGTGCCCGAAAGGGCGTGGGGGTTCAACTCCCCCCTCGCGCACGCATAGCAGAGCCCCTCTGGTCAGCAGACCGGAGGGGCTTTTCGCATATCCGGGGTGGGGTGGCCATCGCGATGGTCTGAGGGGGTGGCCTCATCGGTTCTGCTGTGTCGGTTGGGGACTTGGCCGGGCAGGCCTGGGGTTGAGCGGGCTGAAACCTGCGGCTTTGTTTGCCGTCCTTCGGGCATCCGAGAAAAAAGGGGACGCCAGCGGTCGGTCGCGTGCACTATGCACAGCAACGACCACCTGCGTCCCCTTTCATCACGCGGGCCCGTAGCCGAGGCGACTGCGGGCCCGCGCACGCATAGATCAGAGGAAGTCGAGCGGGTTGAACTCGTCGATGTCGATGATGCGGATGCGCGGAAGCGGGCTCGTGAAGGCTTCCACGTCGTATTCGAGGTCGAACACCTCAACCCCGGGTACAGTCCGCAGCTCCCCACCGAAGAACTCGCGGAAACCAACCAGGCCCACACGCCGCCCCGGCGTTTGCGTGAGCGCCCGCATCTGCGGGGCGAAATCAGCATCGTGGCTGGCCAGCAGCACGTCGGCATCGCGTTCACACAAGGCCTCGGCGGTGCGCTGGATGGCGATGTCCACCACCTTGCCCTCGCCGCGCAGCGGGATCGGACGGTAGCCCAGGGCCGTCAGCGCCTGCACGAAGCTCACCGGCAGCGAATCCTCCACGGCCAGGAAGAACAGGCCAGACACCGGCTGAGACCAGGCAGTCCCCACATGCTCCAGCAGCTTGCCCCAGCGGGGCCGCTCCTCGGGGTGCGGGCGGCGACCAAGCACCGAACCGCCCAGGGTGGCGTCGATGTTCTCGCCATCGACCAGCAGATAGGTCATCTGATCACTCATACTCCGAGCCTACCGCCGTGCACTCTCCTCGGCTGTGCACTCTCGTCATCGGCGCATCGACCATCGTCGGGCGCGAGCATTCTCCTCGGCCGCATACCCTGCCACCATGAGCAGCCGACCATCCGCAGCAGCCTCCGGGGACACGCCCGTGACCCTGGATGCGCGTGCCCTGCGTGAGGCGGTGGAGGAGGCTCGCTCCCAGGCCACCATCATTCAGGTGCTGGGTTTCCTCGCCATCGTGGAGCTGGGGGTCTACGGCATTCTTCTGCGGGATGAGCCGTATGGGCTCGTCCTTTTACTGGTGGTCCTGGTGGTGCAGGTGTGGCTGCTCGGGCTGTGGTTGCCGCGGCGAATGCGCCGCCGTGCACAGTCCTGGCACGACCTGCCCTCCGGTCCCGACGCGCCGGTCTTCTCAATCGGCCCGACTGGGCTGTCCGGGCTTGTCGCACCGCCCATGAGCGGCGGCTCCTCGCAGGCGCAGATCGCGGGGGTTACGGGCACCACCGGCAGCCCTCATACCCTCCATACCTGGGACGCGGTGAAGGTGCGGCACCGCAAAGGGATGAAACCGCCGCAGCTCGTGGTCACGGTCGATGGGAAGCGTCACGTGTATCCGGCGGACGCCTTGCGCGGGGTCACACCGAAGGAACTCGTGGAGGCCGCGCGGTAAACCGCTGTACACGGGTGGCCGTGAATTCCGCTCACCCTTGGAACCAGCCCAGCCCGGCACATCGCACCCACTGACGCCCTGCCCATCCCCATGTCGCAGGGCACGATGGCTCGACCACGCTCAGTGCCCCGCGAGCAGCAACTCCGTCAGAGCCGCGATGAGCACCGACGACGGCCGAAGGTGCTCACCCTTTTGCGGGAACTGCAGGTCGGGCGTCGTGCCCAATGCGGAGAGGGAGGCGAGCGCCGCCACACCCTCACGCTCGAGCAGATCGTGCAGCTGATCCTTCAGGGTGTATCCGATGCGGGAGTGCTCCAGAAGCTCCTGGATCTGCCCGCGCACATCCCCCGGACCGGTGGAGGCGAGCCCCGAGCCCTGCAGCACGATCGACGCGGCAACGGTCGGGTCAGCCGCGGGCCCGTCGGCCCGGAGACTCACCCGCGTGTGCCCCGCCTCCTGCACCACCTGCAGGATCCGCGCCCCCGAGCAGGTGAGCTGCTCAGCGGCTTCAGAACCGAAGCCGAGGAGCGTCACCTCCCAGCGGTCACGCTGTTCTCCGCGCCCGGCGGGAAGGTCGATCCGGAGTGCCCCGCCCTCGGCGTCGAGGGCAAAGCGGGTGGCGATCCAGTGACCGTCCTCGACCTCTTCCTCCAGGGTGAAGGTGCCGGAGGCACCACCGGCCACGCACAGCTCGAGCGGCGGCTGAGCCTCGCGCGCATCGAGCGGGGCCCCGTCGGCCACGAGAGGAAGGAAACCGCCCTCGCGCAGGAGCACCGGGATGGAGTCGATGCCGCGATGCATCTGGAGTACCTGGTCGCCCCGGTAGGCGATGCCGGTCGCCACATCCACCCAGCGTCCCGCCGGGAGACGCACGCAGACGGCACCGCGGCCGGTGACCGGATCGGCGGGAGCGACGATCGGCGCGACCAGCAGCTCCGAGCCGAACATGTACTGGTCGAGGTACTGGTAGGCGGTGGGGTGCGGGTCGGTGAAGTAGGTGGGTTCGACGAGGCAGCGGGCGTCTTTATGCGCGCGACGGTTCATGGCGTGCAGGTAGGGGAGCAGACGGTGCCGCAGCCGCAGGAAACGCACCATAACCGACCGCGCCGGCTCCGGGAAACGCCACGGTTCCTTCCCGGCGAAACGCGAGTTCGAGGAGTGCAGGCGCAGGATCGGGGAGAACACGCCGAACTGCACCCAGCGGGTGGCCAGTTCGGGATCCCAGACGCCGCCCATATGTCCGCCGATGTCGTGGCTCCACCAGCCGTAGCCGATGTTCGCGGCGGCGGCCGTCATCCGCGGCTGGAAGGCGAGGGAGTCCCAGGTGATGTGGGTATCGCCGGAGAATCCGACGGGGTAGCGGTGCGAGCCGGGTCCGGCATACCGCGAGAGGATCAGGGGGCGCTCGCCGCGGCGGCGCATATCCTCGCTGTGCTCATGGTTCAGCACCCACAGCGGATCCCTCCCGGGCTGCGCTGAATACGGGCCGGACTGCCAGTCGATCCACCAAAAATCGGTGCCTTGCTCTTCCAGCCCTCGGTGTAGAACCTGCAGGTAGGCCTGCATAAAGTCGGGGTCGGTGACGTCGAAGGCGGCGGGGGTGCCATCGGCGGGGCGGCCCATCGCCTCCATCACCGCAGGGTAGGCCTCCTCGAAGGCCCGCACCCCATCGGCCGGATGCACGTTGAGGGTCACGGCAAGGCCGCGATTATGCAGTTCCCGCTGGAATCCGGCCGGGTCAGGGAACAGCTCGCGGTTCCACGTGTAGCCGGTCCAGCCGGAGCCGAACTGCGGATCGACCTCGGTCAGATGCCAGTCCATATCGAGTACCGCCACGGAGAGCGGCACCCCTTCGCTCGCGAAACGGTCCATCAGCGCGAGGTACTCCTCGGCGCTGTAGCGGTGGTAGCGTGACCACCAGGTGCCGAGGGCGAAGCGCGGCAGCAGCGGCTGCGGGCCAGAGAGTGCGAAGAGGTCCTGCACGGCCGCGATGTGGTCGTGCCCGGCCGCGAAAACATACAGGTCAAGGGCATCGGCCTCAGTGCGACGAGCCTGCAGGTGCCCATTGGCGGTGAGCACCATCGAACCCGAATCGTCGATCACGGCATAGCCGACGACGCTGTTCACGCCCGGGTCGAGGTCCACCGGGCCATCGGCTTCATCGAGGGTGCGGGTGGCGCCGCCCAGGTTCCCGTCGAGCGGGCGGTGCGGGGCGCCGGTGGCGCGGGCACGCCGATGCGCGGGGAGGGACAGGTCTTGCCCGTACCGCCACACTGAGTGGTAGTTGGAGACGCCGCCTTTCACGCTGAGGCTCAGCCCGTTCGCGCTGAAGGGTGCGCCATCGTATTCGAGCAGGTAGTGGGCGGTTTCGAGGCGGATGGTGCCGTTCGGGGTGCGGCTTGCGTGGGCGGTGTGATCGTGTAGTTCGCGGTTCGTGGCAAAGACGGAGGGGCGATCCTCAAAGGTGCCGTTCGGGGACCACTCCAGGCGCACCAGACGCGGGGTGATGGGGGTGATGCGGTAGCGCTCGCCGGTGAGCAGGGCGGGGTCGTGTGCGGGGCTGTGTTCGGTGGGGTTCGATGGCGCGGTGGAGCCATCTGGGGCGCCAGGGCTCTGAGGCGCGTCGGGGCTGTTCGGAGTGTGAGGGGAGGGGGTCATGGCGTGGGTGTCCTTCCCGCGGCTCGGGCCGCATCGCTGCGAACGTCCTTCGATCGTACGGCGGGTATGCGGGGCGTGGGTTGGTGCTGGTGGGGCCGACGGGGTGACCACGCCCGGGTTACGTCGGCGGCATGAGAGACCGACCGGTGATGACGCCCGCAAACGCGTCGGGAACCGATCAGGGCCGACGGGGAGATCGCGTGGATTCTCCCCGTCGGCCCCGCACTCAAGGAGCAGCCGGAAGCGGCTCGGAATACAGCGCAGCCTGCGGGGTTGACCCGCGGGGGATTGACCCGCAGCCCAGCCCCGTCGGCCCCTGCTCAACGCCGGTGACGGCTCACTTCAGTGCACCGTCGGTAATACCCGCGATGAACTGCTTCGCCCCGATCGCGAAGACGATCAGCAGCGGCACCACCGCGATCAGCGCGCTCATCATGAGCATGCCGTAGTCGGTGCCGTGGGCAGTTTGCAGCTGCGAGAGCACCACCTGGAGGGTCAGGCGGTCGGGGTTGTTCAGCACGATCAAGGGCCACATGAAGTCGTTCCACGAGCCAATGAAGGTGAAGATGCCCAGGAAGGCCAGGGCCGGACGCGCCGAGGGGAGCGCCACATGCCAGTACTGGCGGAAGAAGCCGCAGCCGTCCAGGGTGGCCGCCTCCAGCAGCTCGGTGGCCACTGAATTACGGAAGTACTGACGCAGCCAGAAAATACCGAAGGCCCCGGCCAGACCCGGCACGATCACGGCCTGCAACTGCCCCACCCAGCCGATCTTGGTCATCAGCAGGAACTGCGGGATCGTCGCGAGCTGCGCCGGGAGCATGAAGGTGGCCATGACCACCACGAACAGCACGTTTTTGCCGGGGAAGGAGTACTTGGCAAAAGCGAAGGCGGCCAGCGAGTCGATCAGCAGCACCAGCACCATGACGCTGGTGGCCACGAACACGGTGTTCCCCATCGCGGCGAACACATTGACCGTGTTCATCACGGTGGAGAAGTTCTCCATGAAGCGGTCGCCGGGCAGCAGCGGCGGCGGGAACTCGTAGATCGCAGCGGATCGATGGGTGGACAGGATGAACATCCAGTAGAACGGGAAAGCCGAGATCAGCGCACCGATGATGAGGAGCAGGTGGCGAAGCACGGAGGGGATCCGACGATGCCACGGCTTGCGTCGGCGTTCGCCCGTCGATGCCTTCGGCTGCGTTCCCGTGTGTCGGCCTGTGGTGGCCTCGGGGTTCTCGCGGGGGGTGATCGCGTGAGTACTCATGACTTGCGCTCCCTCACCAGTGCCCAGTTGATGATCGAGAAGAGGATCACGAAGATCATCACGCCCCAGGCGATCGTGGCGCCGTAGCCGTAACGGTTCTCCTGGAAGGCCACCGAGTAGAAGTACAGAACCATGGTCAGACCGGAGTTGCCCACACCGCCGGCATTGGCGGCGCTACCGCCCTGCGAGGAGGTCAGCACCTGCGATTCGGTGAAGCT
Organism: Actinomycetes bacterium; assembly: GCA_023389045.1. GTDB lineage: Bacteria > Actinomycetota > Actinomycetes > Actinomycetales > Dermabacteraceae > Brachybacterium. Next base: position 38,832 of record JAEWEZ010000014.1, on the reverse strand, counting down.
CTGCAGGGAGCCGATCGTAGACATGATCGTGATGAACAGGACGATCGGTCGCAGCATCGGCAGGGTGATCGAGAAGAAGGTGCGCACTGGGCCGGCACCGTCGATCTGTGCGGCCTCATAGACCTGTTTGTCGATCGACTGCAGACCCGCCAGGATGATCAGCGCGTTGTAGCCGACGAAGCTCCAGGTGGTCAGCGAGGCAATCGCAACCTTGATGCCCCATTCGCTTTGCAGCCAGCGCACCGAGTCCAGCCCGACCACGTTCAGCAGGGCATTGGCGATGCCGAAGTTCGAGGAGAAGATCGAGCCGAAGAGGATACCCATCGCCACCAGCGAGGTGATGTTCGGGACGAGGTAGGCCACGCGGTAGGTGGTGGAGAAACGCACCGTGGAGTTCAGCATCAGCGCCACGATGGTGGCGAGGGTGAGGCACGGGATCGTGGACATCACCCACAGGATCAGGGTGTTCGCGAAGGACTTCCAGAACAGCTTGTCCGTGATCAGGTAGCTGAAGTTTTCCAGGCCGATCACGTCGATATCCCCGATGCCTCGCCAGTTGGTGAAGGCCAGGAACATCGTGAACACGATCGGCATCGCGCTGAAGACGGCGAATAGGAAGAAGTAGGGGGCGAGTGCGCCGTAGAGCGGGAGGGCACGCACGCCACGGAGGGCGACGGTGCCGGGCTCGTGGACGCGGCCACCGCCGCGCCGCACCGCAGAGCGTGCGGTGGGCGCAGCGGCGGCGTGCTGCTGGTCGATGGCCGACATGCTCAGGCCACCGTGATGCCGTTCTGCTCGGCCAGGCGCTTGGCCTCCGCGACGGCGTCCTTCCAGGCCTGCTCGGGATCCTTATTGGAGGACTCGACCAGTTCGAGCTCCGCGTAGAACGGGCCGGAGACGGTGCCGTCCATCGGATCTTCGAAGATGGGGCGCACCTTGGTGGCGGCCTCGGCGAACACCGAACCCGCGTGCTGGCCACCGAGGAACTCGACGGCACCGGTGACCCGCTCGTCCTTCTGGGCGGCGAGGTTGGCGGGGAAGTTCCCGGAGTGCACGTACTCGATGGCCTGGTTCTCCGCGTTGAGGATCAGCAGAATGACCTCGAAAGCCTTCTCCGGGTTCGGGGTCTTCGCGGGAATCCCGAGGAAGGAACCGCCCTGGTTGGTGGCGGCACCCGGGTGGGTGGTCACATGCCACTTGCCGGCGGTGTCGGGGGCATCGGCCATGAGGTCGGCCAGGTGCCAGGAGGCACCGGGATCGGCCGGCATCTTGCCGGCAGCCACAGCGGCAGCGGCGTCGGGGGTCTGCGACTGCAGGCCCGCGCTGATGCCGGCGGCCTTCATCTTCAGAACGGTGTCCCAGGCTTCGCGCACATGGTCGCCATCACCGATGAAGTTCTTCTTCTCGTCGATGAAGGACTTGCCGGACTGACGCTGGGCGATGCCGAAGATGCTGGCGAGGTTACGCACCATGAAGATTTCGGGGTCGGCTGCCTGCAGCTTCTTACCGAACTCGATGTACTCATCCCAGGTGGTCAGGGCCTTGCCGACCTCTTCGGGGTCGGAGGGGAGGCCGTGCTTCTCGAAGGTGTCGAAGCGGTAGAACAGAGCGGTCGGGCCGATGTCGATCGGGATACCGAGCTGCTTGCCATCGGAGGTGGTGGCCTGATCCCACTTCCAGTCCACGTACTCGCCCTTGTGCTTCTCCGCGCCGAGGGTGTTGAGGTCCACGAAGAAGTCGGACACGGAGGCGAAGTGGGCGATGTCTTCACCCTTGATGCCGGTCAGGTCGGGCAGGCCGGAGCCGGCCTGCAGGGTGGTCTGCAGCTTCTGCTTGAACTCGCCACCCTGGATTGCCTGGGAGAAGCCGAGGTCGGGGAAGGCTTTGCGGACGTCTTCGATGATCTTGTCGTCGAAGCCTTCGGGCCAGTACCACAGGGTCATGGCGCCTTCTTTGCCGCCCTTACCGCCACCGGAGCCGCTGCCTGCCCCGGTGGAGCAGGCAGTGAACAGGGCGAGGGATCCGAGGGCGCCGAGGCCAAGGGCGCTGCGGCGGGTGAGACGACGGTTCATTGCTCCTCCTGGGACGTATGCGGCAGGTGCCGCGGATGGGGTGTTGTGGTTGTGGGTGGTTTTAGGGGCCGACGAGGGTGCCGAGCGCATCAGCGCAGGCCAGATCGTGTTGTCGGGCGATGGTGGTCAGGGTGGCGAGGTCGGGGGTGCGGCCGGGGCCGATGACGGCAGCGGCTCGTGCAGTGGCAGCGAGTGAGGACGCTTCGACGGCATCGCGCAGTTCCAGGCCTCGCCCGAGCAGGGTGATGAGGGCAGCGCCGAAGGTGTCTCCGGCGCCGGTGGGGTCCACGGGTCCAAGCGGGGTGACAGGGACCTTCACTTCCGTGCCGGTGGCGGCATCCAGGGCAAGTGCCCCGTCGGCCCCGCAGGTCACAACGGCCAGCGGCACGAGTGAAGCGAGGGCGTGGAGAGCATCGCGGGAGGAGCTGGTGCGGGTGTAGGCCATGGCCTCATCGGCGTTGGGCATGATCGCGTAGCAGCGTTCCAGGTGGCGCAGGACGCCGCGGTCCCAGGTGCCGCTGGGATCCCAGCCCACATCGGCGAAGACGCGGGTGCGGCCAGCGTCGACCTGGTCAAGCCAGGGGATGTCTTGCGGGCCGATGTGCACGGCAACGGCGGCGGCATCGGCCACCTCGACCTCGGTATCGATCACCTCGGCCGGGGTGGGGCCGCCGGTGACGAGGGCGCGGTCACCGTCGTAGGCAATGGCGGTGGTGACCTGCAGATCCCATCCGGTCTGGACACGCAGGGGGCTGGTATCTACGCCGGCGCGTTCGAGATGGTCGCGCACGAGTGTGCTCGCGGGGCCGTCTCCAATCCGGGCAGCCAGAGCGGTGCGGGCTCCGAGAGAGCGGGCAGCCAGGGCAAAGTTCGCGATCCCACCGGGGATGAGTTCGACCGTGGGGGTGAAGGTTTCTTCGCCGAGAACCGGGGCAGTCGGCAGGGGGCCGTAGAGAACATCGAGGAAGAGTTGGCCGACGGCGAGCAGTTCTGTGCGCGCGGGAGCGTCATCGGGCGCTGCGGTGGCATTGCGCATGGCTGCTCCGTTCTGCGGTGGCCGTCCGTGGTGCGCCTGAGCGCTGAGCCTCGGATGGTGATGAGGGCAGAGTGTTGATCGTCCAACGCCCTTAAGTGTGCGGAAATGATCACCTTTGGTCAATAACGATCGGTAAAAGAGTTGCAACCTGGGGTGTCAACTGGGTGAACAGGCGGTGTCTGCGCCAGAAGTGAACGAATCTGTTCGTTTGTGTTGTCTTTGGCGGTGGTGAGGGCTACCGTGGCGATCGTGATCCGTGCCGCTCGCCTTTCCAACCTCCTTGACCTCCTGCGGGCTCAAGGGGTGGTGTCCACGACGCAGCTCGCCGATGAGCTTGGCGTCTCCGTGGTCACGATCCGCCGCGACCTCGATGTTCTCGCGGAGGAAGGCTATGTCGAGCGTGTTTTCGGGGGTGCCCGTCTCTGGCCCGATGCGACCCTGCCCATCACTGTCGAAACCATGGGCGAGACCGAAACCGTCGATGAGCCCTTCGAGCAGGTACTTGCCCGTAACTCCGAGGGGAAAAAGCGCATCGCCAGGCGCGCTGCGAGCCTGGTGGAGGATGGGGAAACGGTCTTCCTCGACGTGGGAACCACCTGCCATGAACTCGCACGTTCCCTGACCGACCGCACGATCACCGTTATCACCGCATCCCTGAGCGCCGTTGATCTGCTCAGCCGAGCCCCTGGCGTGGACCTCGTGCTTTTGGGCGGCGAATACAACCGCGAGTACCGCTGCACGCAGGGTTCGACCGTCTCGGATGCCCTGAGCGCGCTGCAGGTAGATCGCGCATTCCTCGGCTGCGCAGGCATCAGCGACCGCGCCCTGATCCGCGATACCGACACCCGCCAGGTAGCCGTCAAACGCGCCGCTATTCGCGTCGCCGGAACCACCGCCGTGCTTGTCGACGCCTCCAAACTGCCAGGAACCGGCGCCTTTATCGCCGGTGACGTTACCGATCTCGACCATCTGATCACCGACGCAGATCTCGACACCGCAGCCCCTGCTCTCGCCGAGCTGCTCGCCCATGCATCCACGGAGGTACTGACCCCATGAAGCTTGCCCTGCTCGGCGGCGGTGGATTCCGCGTGCCCCTCGTCTACCGCACCCTGATGGCTGATCGCAGCGAGGGCCGCATCACCCAGCTTCGCCTGCACGATGCAGACCCCGCTCGTCTTCGTGCGATGCATAAGATCCTCACCGCGATGGCCGCGGATGATCCCGAGGCCCCCGAGATCGTGCTGAGCGAGGAGCTCGCCGAGGCCGTCCGCGGCGTGGATTTCGTGTTTTCCGCGATCCGCGTCGGCGGCACTGAGGGCCGCGCCCGCGATGAACAGATCGCCCACCGCCTGGGGATTCTGGGGCAGGAAACCACTGGCTTTGGCGGCATCAGCTACGCCCTGCGAGGGATCCCCGTCGCCCTTGACCTCGCCCGCACCCTGCGCGAGGTGAACCCGGAGGCGTGGCTGATCAACTTCACCAACCCCGCCGGGATGATTACCGAGGCCACCAGCGCGATCCTCGGCAAGCGAGTCATCGGCATCTGTGATTCCCCGATCGGCCTGGCCCGCCGGGCCCTCGGAAGTCTCGAAGGTGCCAGGCTCGTACCCGCCGGAACCACCGCCGATGTGGGCACCGGCGGTGGCGCCGTGACGCTCGACTACGCAGGCCTGAACCATCTGGGCTGGCTGCGCGGCATTCACGTGGACGGGCAGGACGTGCTTCCCCGCCTGCTGGAGCGGCCCGATCTGATCGAATCCTTCGAGGAGGGGCGTCTGTTCGGGGCCGACTGGGTGCGCACCCTGGGCTGCATCCCCAACGAATACCTGCACTACTACTACTACGCACGCGAAACAGTGCAGGCCGACGCCGGCGCGGAGGCGACCCGCGGCGTCTTCCTTCAGCAGCAGCAGTCGGGCTTCTACGACCAGGTGGGCAGCCTCAGCCCCGCCGAGGCGGCTGCCCTTTGGGAGCGCACACGTCTTCAGCGCGAAGCCACCTACATGGCCACCAACCGTGAGGCCGCCGGCGGCATGGAACGCGATGACGAAGACCTCGAATCCGGTGGATACGACCGGGTTGCCCTCGCGATCATGCACGCCATCGCCCACGACCGCCCCGCACAGCTCATCCTCAATGTGCCCAACGCCGCCGGTGACGGCAGCCCCGCCATGGACTTCCTGCCCGAGGATGCCGTGGTTGAGGTGCCCTGCCTGGTCGATAGCAGCGGACCGCACCGCCTGCCCGTCTCCGGCGTTCCCGATCACGGTCGCGGCCTCGTCGCGAGCGTCAAAAACGTCGAGCGCACAACCATCCGCGCGGCCCTCGAAGGCTCCCGTGACCTCGCGGTTGAGGCGCTGGCCCTGCACCCCTTGATCGACGGGGTGGGTGTGGCACGTAAGGCGCTCGCCGCCGCCATCGACGAGTTCCCCGAACTCGGTTACCTGCGCTGATTCCTGCGCTGATTCGTCCTCACGCTGCCCCGAGGAGGCTCCGTGCATCATGATGAGAAACGGGCGCTGGCCCGTGTGGACCGAGTCCAGCGCGAACGGATCCTGCCCGCGGTACACCGCGAGATTGCCCCGCTGCAGGTCAGCGTATGGAAAGTGCCGGGAGACGGTGAACCGGTTCCGGCACGCCAGGCGCTCAACGCCACCTACACCCCTGCGGAGCTTCCGATCCCCTGGGGGAAAGCCTGGTCGACCTGGTGGTTCCGGCTTGAGGGCGTTATGCCCGACTGCGCTCCTGGAACGGCGGGTGTGGATCCGACGGGGCCGGTGCTCCTCGACGTTGACCTCGGTTTCGTGGATGACTGGCCGGGGAACCAGTGCGAGGGGATGCTGTTCGACGCCGACGGGGTCGCGCTCAAAGCGATCAACTCGCGGAACCGTCGGCGGGCCGTCATCGCTGCCGCCGGGGAGCCCCTCACCTGGTACCTGGAGGCGGCCGCCAATCCCGACATGCTCTCGGCCGGGCCGATCCCGACGGAGCGCGGGGACCGTCTGACCGCGCCTGAGGATCTCGTCTACTGTCTGCGCACCGCTCGCCTGGTGCAGCGGAACCTGGAGGTCTGGGGGCTCTGGCACGACGTGGATGTGCTGCGCGGGCTTGCTGCGGAACTCCCCGAGCATTCCACGCGCCGCGCCCGGATCATCTGCGGCTTGGATGCCATGGTTGATGCCCTGAGCCTCACCGATGTTCCCGGCAGCGCCGCGGCTGCACGGGCAGTGCTCGCCCCGCTGCTCGATGCCCCGGCAGAGGCCTCCGCCCAGCAGATCACCACGATTGGGCATGCACATATTGATTCCGCGTGGCTCTGGCCGGTGCGCGAAACGATCCGCAAGGTGGGGCGCACCTTCGCCAATGTCGATGAACTCATGGAGGACTACCCGGAGTTCACCTTCACCGCGACGAGCGCCCAGCAGTACGCCTGGTTGCAGGAGACGCAACCGTCCGTCTTCGAGCGGGTACGACGGCGGATCGCCGAGGGGCGCTGGTTCCCTTCGGGCGGCATGTGGGTGGAGTCCGATGCCAACCTGCCCGGCGGCGAAGCCCTCATCCGCCAGTTCACCTACGGCACCCGGTACATGCAGCGTGAACTGGGCGTACGCTCCCGCACCCTCTGGCTTCCGGATTCCTTCGGTTATTCGGCGGCGCTTCCGCAGATTGCTCGGCAGATCGGGCAGGAGTTCTTCCTGACGCAGAAAATCTCCTGGTCCAAGATCAACCGCTACCCCCACACCACCTTTTGGTGGGAAGGGATCGACGGGACCCGCCTCTTCTCCCACTATCCGCCGGTGGACTGCTACGACTCGATGCTCACCGCCGATGAGATCGCCAAAGCGGAACGCGATCACCGCGATAAGGGCCGCACCGGGCATCAGGTGATCCCCTTCGGCTATGGCGATGGTGGCGGCGGGCCAACCGCCACGATGCTTGAACGGGCGCGACGCCGCGCGGATCTCGAGGGCTCGCCGCGCCTGCGCATGGGCAGTCCGGATGCCTTCTTTGAGGAGGCCCGCGCGGATTACGGTGCGGCTGCGCCGACGCAGCGTGGCGAGCTCTATCTGGAGTTCCACCGCGGGGTGTACACCTCGCAGCTGGAGATGAAGCAGGGGAATAGACGGGCTGAGCATGCCCTGCGCACGCTCGAACTGGTGTGGGCGCTCGTGCAAGCCCGGGGCTTGGGGCGTATTGACCAAGAGCAGGTGGACCGCCTGTGGCAGCGCACCCTTCTTCTGCAGTTCCACGACATCCTGCCGGGCACGTCGATCGCCTGGGTGCATCGAGATGCGCGCGCCGATTACGCCTGGATTCTGGAGCAGGCGCAGCAGTTAACGATGCAGGGTCTTGCCCTGCTCACCGGCAACGGCACCCAGCCCAGCGGCGACAGCGCCCAGCCCACCGGCGCCGCCCAGCCGACCGGCGCCGCCCAGCCGACCGGCAGCGCCACCCTGCTCAATGCGACCGGGCATGAGCGCACCGCCGTCCTCGCCGTGGACGGAGCCCTGGAGCTCATGCGCGTGCCCGGCTCCTCGCTCATCCCGCTTGAGCAGGCACGGTGCGCGGCGGATAGCGCAGAGGCGGCAGACCCGTCGGCTCCCTCCTACCCGCCGGTGCGCGTGCAGCGGGAGGGTGAGACGGTAGTGATGGATAACGGCCTGGTCCGCGCAGTGATTGGGGCCGACGGAACCCTCGCTTCTCTGCGTGATCTCCATGCAGAGCGGGAGCTCATTCCTCCGGACGCGCGCGCCGCCGAACTGCAGATGTTCGAGGATGTGCCCAATGAGTTCGATGCCTGGGACGTGGACCGTCACTACCGCGGAAGCCCCCTGCAGCATCGAGTGAGCGCTCCGCACCGCCTGGAGATCACCGTCGATGATCCGCTGCGGGCCGAGGTCGCGGTGGAGCGGATGCTCGGGGATTCCCCATGCCGGCAGATTGTCCGTCTTGATGCCGGCTCCTCCCGTGTGGATCTTGAGTTCGACGTGGACTGGCGCGAGCGCGAGACCCTGCTCAAACTCGCTGTTCCGCTTGCCGTTCAGGCCCGCGAAACCCTCGCAGAGATCCAGTTTGGGCATGTCACGCGCCCCCTGCACGAGAACACGAGCTGGGAGTTTGCGAAGTTCGAGCTGCCGATGCACCGCTGGGTGCTTGCGGCCGAACCCGGCTATGGCGCCGCGCTCGTGGGGGATTCCACCTACGGTTACGACGCACTGCCCTGGCATGAAGGCGACGGAAGCCCGAGCGCAACGGCGCACAATGATCTGCCCGAAACGGCCTACGCGACCGCGCCCAACATGACGGGTGACGCCCTGGCCACCACGGTGTCGAGCAGTGTCCAGGGGGCCTCGCCCGAAACGGTGCACGGCGCCCAGCCGAGTGCCCCGATCTGGGGTGGCCGAGCGATCGGCACGCTGCTGCGCCTGAGCCTCATGCGCGCACCGAACTGGCCAGACCCGCACGCTGATCGCAGCCGGCGCACCGTCCGGGTCAGCATCCTGGTCGGGGCCGACCCAGCCTCCGCCACCCGCGCGGGCGAGGAGCTCAACCTTCCGCTCATCCTCACCCCCGGCACCAACACCACCCCCGGCACTGACACCACGCCCAGCTCGCAGGAGCACACCGAGGCTCTCCTCACCCTCGATGACGACGCCGCGCAGGTGGATGCAATCCTCCCCGCCCCTGACGGCAGCGGCGACCTGATCGTTCGCCTGCACGAATGCCGGGGAAGCCACGGCCGGGTCACCGCACGCTTCGGCCTGCCGCTCGCACGCCTGTGCACCGTCGACCCCCTCGATGAGGAGGTCACCGACCCCGCGTCCCCCGCCGGGCCGCCCCGCCTCGAACAGAACCTCCCCGCCGGTGCACCCGTCGAGTTCAGCCTGCGCCCCTTCCAGATCCTCTCGCTCCGCCTCACCCCCCAGGAGACCCCGTGAAACTGCTGCTCATCGGCCTTGACGGCGTGCGAATCGATCTTGCTGTGCCCGCCGCCATGACCCTCCACGAGGGCTTTGCCGCCCCCGACCATCCCGCCGATCCACGTTTCGGCGCTGAAGCCCGACCCGCCGACGCCCCCGAGATGCCGTCGCCAAGCACAGAACCGGCCGCCCGCACCCTCGCGCGTCTGCTCGATGGCGGCACCATCCTGCCGGTGTGGATGACCCCGCCCACCGACTCCGGCCCCGGCTGGGCCTCCCTGCTCACCGGCACCACGCATGAGCAAAACAACGTGTGGTGGAACGAGTTCGTCGGCCACCGCCTGGCCACCACCCCCGATGTGCTCACCCGCATCTGGGCCGCCAACCCATTGGCCCGCACCGCCGCCGCCTGCACCTGGGGCGCCCTGGTAGACCGCCGAGGCCCCGGTCCGGTGATCCACCAGCGTGTTGACCAGCAGCTCGGCGGGCAGCATCAGCTGTTCTCCGCCTCCGACTTCAGCCGCGGCTGCGTCAGTGCCGATCAGGAAGTGACCACCTGGGCGGCATGGGTGCTGAACCACGAGGGACCCGACGCGATGGTCATTCACCTGGAAGGGGTGGACGAGGCCGGTCACGCCCACGGTGCGGCAGCCCCTGAATACCGGGCGTCGATCGCCGCCGTCGATGAGCATGTGCGGTACCTGATCAAGGCCGTCAGTGAACGCTACGAGCAGCTGGGCGAGGAATGGCTGGTGGCGGTGGTCACCGACCACGGGCACAAACCCGAGGGTGGCCACGGTGAAGACGAAGTGGATGTGCGCCGCTCCTTCCTGCTCCTGCATCACGTGGGACCGGAGGGCTGCGAGGAAGCACTCCGGGAACGTCTGGCGGGGACGGGTCCGCTGCGCAGCCACCAGGTGGTTCCGCTCCTGCTGGACCTCCTGGGCGTGCAGGGAGGATCCTGGAATCCGGAGCATCCCGTGGGGGAGCGTCAGGACATCCCCTCGGTGGGACCCACCCGCAACCTGCGGTATGAATGGTGAGCCGACGCAGCTGATCCCGGGAACGCGTTCGTGACGAGGGATGGCACGACGGGACACACTGCTTACGAGGTCCTGCTGACGAGGCGGCTCTGCAGAGGATGAGCCCGGCAGAAGGAGGAGCATGAGCCTGCCCGCACTGCACCAGACCTACGCCCAGGCGGTCCCGGAACTCTCGGTGCCACACCGTGCCGACACCCCGCCTGCGCCGCGCATTGTGCACCTGAACGAGCAGCTCGCCATCGAGCTCGGCCTCGACCCTGAAGAGCTGCGCACCCCGGACGGAATCGCCTGGCTCACCGGGCAAGGCCCCGTCGGCCCCACCCCGGACCCCACCCCCGGCCCGGGAACGACCACCAGCGCTGAAACTACTAACAACTCTGGATCTACCAACAGCTCTGGAACTACCGCCCGTGCACAAACCCCCACCACCACCGCGCAGGCCTATGCCGGCCACCAGTTCGGCAGTGCGGTGCCAATGCTGGGTGATGGTCGCGCCGTACTCCTCGGCGACTTCCTCGACACCCGCGCTGCCCGCCGCGAACTGCACCTGAAGGGCGCCGGACGCACACCCTTTGCCCGCCCCGGCGCCGACGGCAAAGCCCCCCTCGGCCCGATGCTGCGCGAACTCGTGGTCGGCGAAGCCCTTCACTACCAGGGGATTCCCACCTCCCGCGTCCTCGCCGTGCTCACCACCGGCGAGAAGATCCAGGCGCGCCGCGGTATCCGTCCGGAAACCGGCGCGCTCGCCGTGCGCGTCGCCGCAAGCCACCTGCGGGTCGGCACGCTCCAGCTGGCGTCCTGGAGTTATGAGCCGACGGTGCTGGAGACGCTTGTGAACCATGCGATTCACCGTCACCACCCGTATCTGGCGGCTCTCCCCGCGCCCGAGCAGGCCCTCGGTCTGTTGGGTGCGGTGGCAACGGCGCAGGCGGAGTTGATCGCGCAATGGATGGCGGCCGGCTTTGTGCACGGCGTGATGAACACCGACAACATGACCCTCTCGGGCGAGGGCATTGACTACGGGCCCTGCGCTTTCCTCGACGTGCACCGTGCCGGGGCGGTGTTCAGCTCGATTGATACCGGCGGACGCTACGCCTATCGGAACCAGCCCGGGATCGCCCTGTGGAACCTCTCGCGCTGCGCGGAAGCCCTGCTTCCCGTGATCGACGCGGAAAACCCCGAGGCAGCGGTCGAGAAAGCTACCGCTGTGCTGGAAGCTTTCGAACCGCAGTTCCTGCTGGCCTGGGCACGGCAGATGGCGGCGCGCCTCGGCATCCACGTCGGAGCCGATACGGAACCGGCCACGCTCAGCCGTCTGGAGGAGGTGCGGGCTCTTGCCGCCGACCTCTTCACCCTGATGGAAAAGGTGCAGGCCGACCACACCCTCACGCTGCGCGCGCTCGCGGAGGAGGGCGGGAAATCCGGTAACGACGAAGACGCAGAAGACGCAGAAGAGGCAGGGACGACGAGGGCTGCCGGTTCTGCGGAATGTGCCGGGAACACCGGGGTCGCCGGTGAAACGGCGCTCGCCGCACTCCACGCTGATGCCGCGTGGCCCGCATGGCGCGACCGCTGGCAGGCCCTGCGCGGCACCGGCCCCGCAGCCGATGCTGCCGCCGCCGAGATGACCCGTCGGAACCCCGTCTATATCCCCCGCAACGCCCACCTGGAACGCGCGCTCATGCACGCCGAGGCCGGGGACCTCGAACCCGTCGAACGCATCCTCACCGCCGTACGCGACCCCTATACGCACCACGGCGGCCTCGAGGACCTCGAGACCGCCGGGGAGGGGTCGGAACAGATCGTGACCTTCTGCGGCACCTGAGCGGCACGGCGGTGCTGGAGTGGCCCGCGTACATCGGGGCACCTCGGGCCAGGGTCCTCAGCCCGCAGCACCTCAGCCCACAGCCACCTCAAGCCACAGGCGCGGCAGCAGCCTCCGGCTTCGGCGCATCATCGCTGACCTTCACCGAGGCGCGACGCCCGGACATCAGCATCCGCAGTACCCCGTGCCGCGGGCTCAGCAGCCAGGCCAGCACGAACAGCAGGGTGGTCACGAGCACGATGGTGCCGCCCGTCGGCAGGTCCAAAGACCACGACAGGTAGATGCCAAGCACCGCGCTCACCGCACCCGTGGTTGCCGCCAGAGCCATCATCGGCACCACCCGCTCGGTGAGCAGACGCGCCGTCGCCGCCGGGGTCACCAGCAGGGCGATCACCAGGATGTTGCCGATGGTCTGAATACTCATGACCACCGCGAGCGTGACCAGCACGCTGAGAAGCACATCGAGCATAAGCACCGGCAGACCGATCGCCGCCGCATAACCGCGGTCCATACCCACCGCGACCAGGTCGCGATGCATGAACATCAGCACCAGGAGCACGCCCGCGGCGAACACCGCAGAAAGCACCAGGGTGCCGTCGGGAATACCGGTGATCGAACCGAAGAGGAAGGACTGCAGCGAGCCGGCATAGCCGGGCGCGCGCGACATGATCACGATGCCGAGGGCGAAGGCGGCCACGAAGAACACGCCGATCACGCTGTCCTCACGCAGCCGCCGATGCTGCCCAAAGAGGGCGATCAGCACGGCGGTGAGCACACCGGCGATCACGCCACCGAGCAGCAGGGAACCCTGCAGCACGAAGGCCACGGCGATACCGGGGAACACGGCGTGCGCCACGGCGTCACCGATGAAGGTCATGCCGCGCAGCACCACGTGGGTGCCGACGACGGCACACACCAGCGCGCTGAGCACCGAGACGAACAGCGCCTTGGGCAGGAAGACCAACAGCGGGTTGGTCAGGTCGTTCAGGAAGTCGAGGGGGGTGAGCACGGGGTCTCTCTCGTGACGGGAGCGGACGGGGCGGGTGGGGCGGCAGATCCGCTCAGACGACGGCGCCAACCTGGCGCAGAAGGGGCGAGCGCTCGGTCACCTCGAAGGTGCGCATCCAGGGCTCGGGGTCGGTCAGCTCATGCGGGCCGGCATCCGCGATCACCGTGCGGTTCAGCAGGGTCACGCGGTCAGCGATATCCAGGGCGTGCGTGAGGTCGTGGGTGGACATCAGCACGGCGCAGCCCTGCGAGGCGAGCGTCCGGAACAGATCCGACAGCAGCTCCTGCGAGGGCATATCCAGGCCCGTGAACGGCTCGTCGAGCAGCAGCGCCGACGGCCCCTGGGCCAGGGCCCGGGCGATCAGCACACGCTGACGCTGACCACCGGACATTTCGCCGATGGGGCGGTGACGCAGATCGGCCAGACGAACCGTTTTCAGGGCGCGCGCAACCGCTTCGTGATGCTCCTTGCGAGGGCCGCGGAAACGGCTAATGCTGCGCACCAGCCCGAGCAGCACGACGTCCTGCGCCGTCACCGGGAAGTCCCAGTCCATATCGGTGCGCTGCGGCACGTAGCCGAGGCGCCCGACGGTCCGCACGCGCCCTGCGGCGGGCTTCTGCAGGCCCAGCAGGGTGCGCACGAGGGTGGTTTTACCGGCGCCATTGGGTCCGAGCAGGGTGTGGATCCGACCGGCCTCCACGCGGATGTTCACATCGCGCAGCACTCGGCGACCGCCAAGGTCCACGGCGATCCCTTCCGCCTGCAGCGGAGCTTCCGCGGTCGTGGAGACCGGGGCGGATGCCGCCTGCTCAGTGCTCGCGGCGGGCTCGATGCCTGCGCTCATCGCTCGCTTCCCTCGGCGTTGCCGCCCTCGGAGGAGTTCTCACCCCAGGCGGCGTCCTCCGCCGCAGCATTGCGCTTGCGCTGGGAGAGTGCGAAGGCGCCACCGCCGATCGCAGCGACGGCCGCGATTCCGCCACCGACCAGCAGCGCGGTGGTGCCGGCGCCTTCCTTCTTCTCCTCGGCCTGGGCGTTGCCCTTCGCGCCCTTCTCACCGTTGCCACCGGTGCTGCCACCGGTGGCGCCACCACCGTCGGACTTTCCACCGGCGTTCCCACCGGCGGCAGCAGCGCGAGCCTCGGGGCCCTTACCGTCTGCCCAGGTGGCCTCGCGAGCCTCATCGGGGGAGGTCTGATCGCCCACGGAGAAACGCATGGTCGTGGAGGCGCTGTACACCTTGCCCTTGTTGTCCTCAGCGTGGAACTCGAGGTCGGCGAGGTACACGCCGGGCTTGGTGAACACCCAGTTGGCGTGCACGTGCGTGTTGATCTCGGCGAACATGTCCTGCGGGAACTCACCCTTGGGGTCCACCAGCAGCTGCGGCGGTGCGAAGTTGCCCGGCTGCAGGAACAGGCTCATCAGGCCGGGGCCCTGGATGCTGTGGAAGCGCAGGGTCATGCCGCGCAGATTGGCATTGACGACGTTGGGATCCTGGGTGCTCCAGCCGAGCCAGACCACGCCGGCAATCTCGACCTGCGGGATCGCCCACACCTGCTCACCCGGTTTGGCGCCGGTGAAGCCGTACACCGGATCCTCCGGCAGCGTCAGGATGCCCTTGTCGTGCACCTGGAAGACGATGTCTTCGAGCAGACGCCACACCGGCGGGGCCTGGGAGTCGTCGCGGGCGGCAGCAATCCACTCACCATCGATCAGACGGGGGCCGAGGTCCACGTGGCCCGCGTCGAGCAGGGCCGGCTCGCCCTTGACGAACTTTTCGTTCTCCTCGACGGTCTGCTCGAGCGCGGGATCCTTACTCGGCTCATCGGAGGGTTCGGCATGCGCGACGGGAGCGGTGAGGCCGCTCGCGGCGAGGGCGCCGGTCAGACCGGCGGTGCCCAGCACGAGGCCCCGTCGGGAGACGGTGATCGAAGACTTCATGGGTGTTCTCCTGAACAGGTGGAAGGGTCAGACGCGGTCATGATGCCCGGCGGGTTTCCCGCCGAGGCAGCGCGCGAGAGTGTCGGCGTTCGCGCGCATCATGTCCGCATAGGTCGTGACGTGCTCGCTGAAGGCATCGCCCCAGATCGGGCAGACCTTCACATCGGCAAGAGCAGCGGCGTCGGTCAGGGAGTCGGAGGCGGGTCCGGCAGTCTGCTCGACGAACACGGCGGGAACGTTGAGGTCCCGCAGGGTGGTGGCCAGACGGCGACGGTCAGCGATCGACGGTTCCTGCCCGGGGGCGGGGGAGACGGTGCCGGCAACGTCCATGCCGTACCGCTTGGCGAGGTAGCCGTAAGCGTCGTGGGTGGTGACCAGGTGCCGGTTCTTCTCGGGGATCGAGTCGATGGCGGACTTCACGTAGGCGTCCACCTCATCGAGCTCCCGCAGGTAGGCCTCGGCACGCTGGGTGTATCCCGCACGGTGCTCCGGGTCGATCGCGATCAGGTTGTCGCGGATGACCTCGACGTAGGCCTGGGCGTTGGTCACGTCCTGCCACAGGTGCGGGTCGATCTCGCCGTGCACGTGACGGCCCAGCACCGCCTGCGGCAACTGGTAGACGTCACTGCCGGGGCGGGCAATGAAGCGGAAGGCCGGATCGGAGGGCACGGGCAGCAGGCCCTTGGGCGGCACATGAACCACGATGTCGTCCAGGGCAAGCATCTGCGGGCCGTCCAGGGTGTCCACCCGCATGGCCATGCGCTTCTCAGCGAAGTCTGCGGTGAGGTCCGCGTGGCCGGCATCCAGAACGGTGCGGCCCTGCAGCTCGGGGATGTCCCGCGGATCCTGGCCGGCGACCACCACGAGGGTGCCGCTCAGGGTGGGGCCATCGGAGTTGACGCGCTGCGCCTCGATCTCGGCGTGGTACACCCCGGCCTTGGTGAAGGCCCAGCTCACATGCGTATGGGCATCCTGGGGCAGGAGGGTGGCGTCTTTTTTATCGATCCCATCGGAGGAATCAAAAAT
Organism: Actinomycetes bacterium; assembly: GCA_023389045.1. Classification (GTDB taxonomy): domain Bacteria; phylum Actinomycetota; class Actinomycetes; order Actinomycetales; family Dermabacteraceae; genus Brachybacterium. Next base: position 22,962 of record JAEWEZ010000014.1, on the reverse strand, counting down.
GCTCTGGGGCTGCCCGAAGGTGCCGGTCACGTACCCGTGGAACGCGCCGGGTCCGTCGATCCGGGTGGCGCGCATTTCGGTTTGGGCCAGACGGTCACGGGGGGCAGCGGGGTCTTCGATCACGCGCAGACCGAGCCACACCGCATCCAGGGAGCGGTTCTCAACCAGCGGGATGATCTCGGCGCCGCGCGTTGAGGCTTCCTCCGCCAGCGCCAGATGCTTGGCATTCGGGCTGAGGTTCGCGTCGATCGTGCGGATCAGGGACTGCTCTTCCAACATCAGGTAGTTGGACAGGGCGAGGTCCGCGTAGGCGATGTCTCGGGCAGCCCGGGGCGTGGGCTCAAAGGAGTGCGGGTCGGCGCCGTCGGGCACAAGGGCAGTGACCTTTGCGTCCTCTCCCGCCACACGGGAAGCCAGATCGCGCAGGATGCCGGTGGTCGTCACGACCTGCGGGCGGGGATCACCCGCCGGGCCCGCTGTGGTGCCCGGGAGGATGATCCCCGCCGCGAGGGCCGCCGCCGCGGCGCACGCAATCAGCGTGCGCCGGGCGGTGGTGCTCATTCGATTCACGCAGAACGCCTGCGCAGCACAGCCAGGCCGCCGCCGAGGCCCATCAGCAGGGCCGCGACGATACCCATGGTGGAGGCGTTGGTACCGGTGCGGGCAAGGCTGCCACCGGAGCCGTTGGAGCCACCGGCCTTGCCGGAGCCCAGCAGACCTTCGGGCAGCTCGCAAGCGTCACCCTCGGGGGTGCGGCCCACGATCTCCTTGATCTTGGCCTTGCCGCCCGCCACGAAGACCTGGCCCACCTTGGCTTCCTTCTCGGTGCGCTTGATCTTGGAGATGTCGCCCGGGTTGACCTTCACGGTCTTGGGGGCGGTGACGGTCGAGGTGAACCAGCGCTTACCAACGATGGTGCCGAAGTTGCCGGACTCGAACACAGCCAGGCTGCCCGGGCCGCGAACGCCCACGAGCTGCATGGTCAGCGCACCGGTGGTGCCGTTGGCGATGGACTCGTGCATGGAGTTGGTGCCCACCCACGGAATGTTCGGCACCTGGGAGCTGCCGATCATCCAGACATCGGAGCCCTTGGGGGCCACGAACTCGATACCGGCGGGAGCCTTGAGGTGGCCGGCGCTACCCACGGCGAAGGGGGTGGAGGAGGGGTTCACCCAGACGGCCGGAGCCTTACGGTCGTCCTTCATCGAGGCAACGAGCTTGCCACCCTCGAGGCGGGCGCCGAGGTCGAAGTGACCCGAGGAGATACCGCGGGCGCCATTACCGACGTTGAAGGTCAGGGTGGTCGTGTCAGAGACCTTCTTGCCGTTCTTCAGGGTGCCGGAGATGCGGATGCTCACCTTGTAGGTGCCGGGCTTGGTGAAGACCCAGTTGGGGTGCACATGCGCCATCCGAGGAATGGTGTGGGAGCCGCTGACCGTGCGCTTCCCGCCCGTGGTGCTCTCCATACCGGCGAGGGCAGAGGCGATCTCATCCTTGGTGGCGTCGCGGATCACCTGGGTGGGCTTGCAGACGGGCTCCGCCGGAGCCTCAGGCTCCTTCGGGGCCGGCGGTGCAGGCTGCGAGGGCGCCGGCTGGGACGGAGCAGGCTTCGGCTTCTCCGTCGGCTTGGGCTTCTCGGTCGGCTTCGGCTTCTCGGTCGGCTTGGGCTTCTCGGTGGGCTGCTCAGTCGGCTCCTCCGAAGGCGGCGGGGTGGGTGCCGGCTCCTCGGTCTTGTGGCCTTTACCGCGGAACTCATCACCGACGGTGATGGTGTAGGTCAGGGTCTCGGTGGAGATCTTCTTGCCCTTGAGGCTGCCGGTGGCGCGCACCTTCAGCTTGTAGATGCCGGGCTTGGTGAACACCCAGTTGGCGTGGGTGTGAGCGGGGAAGGTCTGCTCGCGCACAGCGCCAGTCTTGACCTCGTACTTGCCGCCCTTGAGCATCGGGGAGGCGCCAGCCCAACCGCTCTCGAACAGGAGGATCTTGCCGGGGCCCTCGACCTCGGTAAACTCGATGTCGATGTGCTCGGAGAGGCCGTCCTTCTTACCCGGAGTGGTGCTCAGGGTGTCCCAGCCCGGCCAGAGCAGGTTGTGATCCTGGGTCTGGGGCAGGAAGTAGTTCTTGCCTTCGCCCGGGAAGCCCTTGGGGATCTCGCGAAGAGCTGCGCTCTTCACGTGCATCTCGACCTTCTCGGGGTTCTGCAGCACATGCGAGCCGGTCACATCCTCCTTGAGGGTGAGGACGAGCTTGCCCTTCTCGTACAGCACGTTGAAGGCATCGACGTGGCCTTCCTCGAGGATGAGGATGTCCTTGACGTTATCCGAGGGGGCGGCGGGGGCGACAACGCCGACCGACGGAGCGGCGGGGGAGAGTCCGGAGTGCGGGCCGGCGATGGCTGCCGACGGGAGCACCATCCCGGCTGCGATCACGGCCGCGGCGGTAGCCAGCGGCAGGAAACGCCGACCGCGCCCGGTGACGTGGTTACGGGCGGAAGACTGCATGGTGAGTCCCTTTCCAGGGTTGAGGGTGAGGGTGCGGGAAAAGTCCACACATGAGAATCGTTATCACAGATAATCATGCCTTTTCCACACCCTGAGGAGAAAGCGGAGAAGGTCACGATCGGATCGCGGATCACTGCAGGTGGCCGGGGTTTCAGACACCGTCGACGGGGTCGTCGACCGTCGGTCCCCGAATCCCCCGTCGGCACTTTCGACCTAGCCCCGTCGGCACCTTCGTCTGACCTGCGCGGCTGCCCACATAACCACCCTCGTAGGTAGGCTCCAGGCATGTCTGCGATGCCCATGAACCCGCCCGTCGAACTCATCAACCGCAGCATCGACGAGGCCGCTCTGGTCCGTCACGGCGCGCGCGACCCCGAAGCGCCGATCGTGCTGATGCTGCACGGGCTCGGCTCCCATGAGCGAGACCTCATCGGGCTCGTGCCCTACCTGCCGCCGGGCTTCGCCTACGTGTCCCTGCGCGGGATCTACGCCTACGTCCAGGGCTACGCCTGGCTCGAATCCGATATCGACCCCAGCGCCACCGAGAAGATCCAAACCTCCGCTGCCGCCGTCGAAGAATGGATTGCAGCGCAGAGCGCCCCCGTCGTCGGCGCGATCGGTTTTTCCCAGGGCGGCATCCTCGCCCTCCAGCTGCTACGTCGAAACCCGCGGGCCCTGGAGTGGATCGTGCAGCTCTCCGGGGCGCCCTTCCCGGCCCCAATGGAGGGCGACGACGCCCTCGCCGAGGTCAAGCCCCCCGCCTTCTGGGGGCACGGCGGAATGGACCCCCTGTTCGACCATGCCCGCGAAACCATGGTGCGTGAGTTCATGACCGCACACACCACCCTCACCGAGGTACGACGCGACTTCATGGGGCACGGGATCGACGAAGCCGAACTGCGAGAGATCGCCGCCTTCGTGCAGGCACGCTGGGACGACCGCGAGGCCAACGCCTGATCCTGACCGCAAACACCACGGCCCGCGCAGTAACAAGCACTGCGCGGGCCGCCCGTGTATAACGATCCGCACGCATGTCCGGATACCCGGCCTGACCGGGCCATTTGCCCACCCGAACCGGCGGAGAACAGATACCCTGGTACGGCGCACGATGTTGTGTTCCGCCCGCACCGCGGGCCAACGGTAGAGGTCCCCATGTCTCCATCGCTTCCGGTTCCACCGCCGCTGCCCACGACGGCTAAGCCCGTGACCGAGGACGTCCCCTCAGCTCCCGTGGACGCGTCGGGCCGTATCCCCGTGCCCGTGTACTTCGTCTCCGACTCCACCGGCATCAGCGTCGAAACCATGGGCAACGCCCTCCTGTCGCAGTTCCAAGGGATCCCTTTCGACCGTCGGCTCATCCCCTTCCTGCGCACCGTGGAAGATGCCGAAGCGACCCTCGCACGGCTCAACTCCGCCATGGACGGCCCCGCCACCCCGATCGTGTTCCTCACCGTCGTCGACGCCGAAGTGCGCGACGTCCTGCTGCGCACCCGCGCCCCCGTGATCGACCTGCTCGGCAGCCACCTCGAACAGCTCGAAAAACAACTCGGCACCGCAGGTGACCACGCACCCGCCCGTCTGCACTCCGTCAGCGACCAAACCCGCTACAACCGCCGGATGGCCGCCGTGGAATTCGCGATCGAACACGACGACGGGCAATCCGTGCGTGCCCTCGAAAAGGCCGACATCATCATCATTGCGCCCTCACGCTGCGGAAAAACCCCCACCTCCATGTACCTGGCGCTGCTGCACGGCGTGTTCGTCGCGAACTATCCACTGGTCGACGAAGACTTCGAAGCCGGCGTACTGCCGATGGGCATCCGCCACCTCTCCTCCAAATGCTTCGGGCTGCTCACCTCCCCGCAGCGCCTCTCCGATGTGCGCGAGGAACGTCGGCCCCACTCCCGCTACGCCTCCATCGACCAGACCCGCTGGGAACTCTCCCGCGCCCGACGCCTCTACGACACCCATCGGATCCCCTTCGTCGACTCCTCGACGAAGTCCGTTGAGGAAATGTCCACCCTGATCCTCCAAGCCCTCAAGATCCCCTCCAAAACCCCCTGACCACCACGCCCAACCACCCAACACCACGATCGGGACCCCAGCGCTGGGCCCATCGAACCGGGCGGCATCGACGCCGCCGGAAGGAGTCACCGTGACGCAGAACATCCAGTGGTACTCGGACCTCGGGATGTCCGACCTCGACCAGGTCGGAGGCAAGAACGCCTCCCTCGGCGAGCTCATCTCCAACTTGGCCAAGCTCGGAGTGCACGTGCCCGACGGCTTCGCCACCACCGCCGATGCCTACCGCCGATTCCTCGGCGACACCGGCCTGGCCGACCGCATCGACCAGGAACTGCAGGGCCTGGACACCGACGACACCGTGGCGCTCGCCGAGACCGGCAAACGCATCCGCGACCTCGTGATCTCCCAGCCCTTCCCGGCAGACCTCGAAGAGGACATCCGCGCCGCCTACGAGAAACTCGCCGCCGGCTCCGGAGAAGAAGCCTCCTTCGCCGTGCGCTCCTCCGCGACCGCCGAAGACCTCCCCGACGCCTCCTTCGCCGGCCAGCAGGAAACCTTCCTCAACGTGCGCGGCATCGACGCCGTGCTCACCGCCGTGCGCGAAGTATTCGCCTCCCTCTACAACGACCGTGCCATCGCCTACCGCGTGCACCACAACTTCGAACACGCCGCCGTGGCCCTCTCCGCCGGCGTGCAGAAAATGGTGCGCTCCGATATCGGCTCCTCCGGCGTGATGTTCACCGTGGACACCGAATCCGGCTTCGACGACGTCGTCTTCATCACCAGCGCCTACGGCCTCGGCGAAGGCGTCGTGCAGGGCGCCGTGAACCCCGACGAGTTCTACGTGTACAAGCCGAACCTGCGCGAAGGCCGCCCCTCCATCCTCAAGCGCGGCATCGGCTCCAAGGCGATGAAGATGCAGTACACCGACGACACCACCGTCGGACGCACCACCGCCTTCGTTGACACCGATCCCGCCGAACGCGCCCGCCTCTCCATCACCGACGAACAGGTGGAAGACCTCGCCCGCCAGGCGCTCATCATCGAAGAGCACTACGGGCGCCCCATGGATATCGAATGGGGTCTCGACGGGGCCGACGGCAAGCTGTACATCCTGCAGGCACGCCCCGAGACCGTGCAGTCCCGCGCCGGCTCCACCGTCGAAAAGCACCACCTGGTCAGCAAGGGAACCGTGCGGATCGAAGGCCGAGCAATCGGCGCCAAGATCGGCGCCGGCACCGTGCGCGTGCTCGAATCCATCGACCAGATGCACGACTTCCAGCCCGGTGAAGTGCTCGTGGCCGACATGACCGACCCCGACTGGGAACCGATCATGAAGCGCGCCGCCGCCATCGTCACCAACCGTGGCGGCCGCACCTGCCACGCCGCGATCATCGCCCGTGAGCTGGGGATTCCCGCCGTGGTCGGCACCGGAAACGCCACCACCGACCTCAAGAACGGCGAAGAAGTGACCGTCTCCGCGGCCGAAGGCGACACCGGCTACGTGTACGACGGGATCCTCGAGTTCACCGTCACCGCCTCCGAGGTGGATGCGATGCCCGAGATCCCCACCGCGATCATGATGAACGTGGGCACCCCCGACCAGGCCTTCGCCTTCTCACGGATCCCCAACGCCGGTGTGGGCCTCGCCCGCCTCGAGTTCATCATCAACCGCCAGATCGGAATCCACCCGCGCGCCCTGCTCGAACTCGACGCCGTGGAAAAGGACGACGCCGAACTCGGTGCGCGCATCCGCGAAACCATCAGCGCCTACGCCGGGCCGCGCGAATACTTCGTGCAGCGTGTGGCCGAAGGCGTCTCGACCATCGCCGCGGCCTTCGCGCCGAACCCGGTGATCGTGCGGATGAGCGACTTCAAGTCCAATGAGTATGCGAACCTCGTGGGCGGCGACCGCTACGAACCGCATGAGGAAAACCCCATGCTCGGCTACCGCGGGGCCTCGCGTTACCTCTCCGCCGACTTCGCCGACTGCTTCGCCATGGAATGCGAAGCCCTGCGGTACGTGCGCGAAGACATGGGCCTCGACAACGTCAAGATCATGATCCCCTTCGTGCGCACCCCCGAAGAAGGCAAGGCCGTGATCGACCTGCTCGCCTCCCACGGACTGCGCCGCGGCGAAAACGGCCTGCAGGTCGTCATGATGTGCGAGGTTCCCTCCAATGCCGTGATCCCCGATGAGTTCCTCGAGCACTTCGACGGTTACTCGATCGGCTCCAATGACATGACCCAGCTGACCCTGGGCCTGGACCGCGACTCCTCCCTCGTGGCCGACCGCTTTGATGAGCGTCACCCCGCGGTGAAGTTCATGCTCAAGAACGCGATTGAGGCCTGTCGCCGCCACGGCAAGTACGTGGGCATTTGTGGTCAGGGCCCCTCGGACCACCCGGATCTGGCCGAGTGGCTCGTGGAGCAGGGCATCGCGTCCATGTCGCTGAACCCCGACACCGTGGTGGACACCTGGCTGCGGATCGCCCGGAAGGGCGGCGCGGTGTCCTGAGCTGGGGCCGGGAGCGGCCCAGCGGAACGACAAGGGACTGAGGCGGTCGGAGCTGTGCAATATGCACGGTTGGGGCCGTCTCAGTCCCCTTTTGTTGCGGGGCCGGGGTAGGGCTGGGCAGGGGCTGAAGCAGACCAGGGCGAGTTTCGAGGAATGTGCAGCCGCGTGAAAACGGGACTGGAGCGGCTCTAGCTGTGCAATATGTAGGGCTAGCACCGCTCCAGTACCGTCTGCACCCAAGAACTGCGGAACATCGACGATTGGCTTGGCATATGGAGGGACTAGGCCGCCCGTATGCACTGCGGATGCGGTGCATCTGCTGGCCAGGCCCACGGATCCGCCGGCCAGACCCACGGCGTACCGCAGCTCAACAGAAGCATTCGCACCCACTGAAGGGAAAACCATGTCTGACCTGCACACTATTGCTCAGGCTGCCCTCGAATCTGCCCGCGTGCAGGAGAATGGCCGCCACGCCGAGGTGATCGTGGCCGATGGCCCCCTGCGGCAGATCGTGCTCGCCCTAGTCCAGGGCGCGGCCCTGGCCGAGCACAATGCGCCGCCGGCGGCCTCGATGCAGGTCCTTGCCGGGAAAGTGAAGATCACCGGGGTGGAGTCAAGCATCGTGAGCGCCGGCGAACTGCAGCCCATTCCCCATCAGCGTCACGGGGTCGAGGCACTTGAGGACTCCGTGTTCCTGCTGACCACCGTCACCCACGCGCCAGCTGCCACGAGCCCGGCCTGAGCCGGCCCGGCGTGGGTTGAGCGAGGCCGAGCGGAACGAAAAGGGACTGGAGCGGCTCTAGCTGTGCAATATGCGCGGCTGAGGCTGCCTCAGTCCCCTTTTGTTGCGGGGCCGGGGCAGGTGCGGCGTGTAACCGTGCCGCAGCGCCGCGCCAGCGGGGGCAGAGCCGGGGCGAAGCCAGGCGAGGGCCGGCCGAGGGCCGGGCAGGGCTGGCCGAGTCGCGGGCAGGCTTGGCGCAGATGCATGCGCGTGAAAACGGGACTGGAGCGGCTCTAGCTGTGCAATATGCAGGGCTAGCACCGCTCCAGTCCCTTGTCGTCCCGCTCTTTCGTGCACTCCGCGAACTGGCACGCCCCTGTCGCCCCACCCCGGGCTTCTTCCGCATAGCATCGAAGACATGCTGAGCACCGATGCTTCCCGCCATGCCTGGATCGACGCCACCGCCGGCATCGCTGGCGACATGCTGCTAGCCGCTCTTGTTGATGCCGGGGCCGATCTTGACGCTGTTCAGCGTGTTCTCGATGCGCTGATCCCCGGAGCTGTCGCACTCAGTTCACGCCGCGTGGACCGGTGCGGCCAGGCCGCGCTCAAAGTTGACGTCAAAGTGCTGGTGGAGGATCCGCCGCTCCGAACCTGGGCCTCGATCCGTTCCATGCTCACCGACGCTCGGCAGAACGGTTCTGTCCCGGAGCGCACCTGCGATATGGCTCTGGCCGCCTTCGAACGCCTGGCCCAGGCTGAGGGCGCGACCCATGGCATGGACCCGGATGACGTGCACTTCCACGAAGTCGGCGCTCTGGATTCGATCGCTGACGTGGTGGGTGCGTGCGAGGCGTGGCGGCAGCTTGGTATCAGCGATGGGGTGGGCAGCGTGATCGCTGTCGGATCCGGTCGTATCCGTGCTGCTCATGGCGATATTCCCGTGCCGGTTCCGGCGGTGGCTCGTTTGGCGTTGGGGTGGCCGACGGTCGCCGGGGACCTGCGACCGGCACGCGGGCATCATCACAGCCATTCGCATTCCCACAGTCACAGCCATTCCCACGGCCATGGTCACTCGCATGACCATGCGCACTCGCACGGCCACGGCCATTCCCATTCGCACGGCCATGACCACGGTCACGGGCATGACCATGGCCATGACCACGGCCACGGGCACGACCACGGCCATTCCCATTCACACGATCACGGTCATTCCCATTCACACGATCACGGTCATTCCCATAGCCACAGCCACCCACACGCCCACCCGCACTCCGCTGCCGACCACGCACCCGAAGTCGCCTCCGAGGAGCAGCTACCGGAGCACGCCGTGGGCGGTCCGCACGCGCACCCTGCATCACCGGCACCCGAGGGCGTCGCCCCCGGCATCGGAGAACTGGCCACCCCAACAGGCGTCGCGCTCGTCCGCGCACTGTGCAGCAACTCCGGCCCACAGCCAACCCTGCTGACCGAGGCCATCGGAGTCGGTGCCGGCACGAAAGACACACCCGGTCGCCCCAACGTCGTGCGGGTTTTGATCGGCAGGCCCGCTGCAGAGGCCGCCTCTCCCGAGGCGTCTGCGCGCATCGAGGGAACTGACCCGTCGGCCCCAACCCCGTCGGCCCCAACCCCGTCGGCCCCCACCCTCGCGCCGGACGCGCACGCCACCCCGAGCCGGGCCGTGCAACTCGAAGCGAATGTGGATGATCTCGATCCGCGCCTGTGGCCCGGGGCTGTGCAGTCGCTGCTGGATGATGGCGCGCTCGACGCCTGGCTCACACCCATCGTGATGAAACACGGGCGCCCGGCGGTGACCGTTCACGCGCTCGTACGCGAAGAGCAGACTCACGCGGCCACCGGTCAGATCATGCGTCTGACCGGCACGTTAGGTGTCCGTCGGCATCTAGTGGAGCGGACCGTTCGCCACCGCGCCTTCGAAGAGGTGCAGGTGGAAGGTCAGCCTGTGCGCGTGAAGGTGGCGCGTGATGCCGAGGGACACGTGGTGCGTTGCGAACCGGAGTTTCGCGATGTGGCGCGGGCGGCGCAGGCTCTGCAGTGGACGCAGCGGGAGACGCTCGACCGGGCACGCGAGGCCGCGCGCCGACTGCTCGGCTAGGGCGAGGAGGAGGCCCGAGGGAGCACCGCCGGGCAGGCCGCGCCACCTTAGGACGCGTCAGCTCGCATCAGCACCGTGACCTGGAAGTCGTCTGTGGGGCAACGGAGGTCCCAACCGCCGAAACGCTGCACAACCTGCAGGCCAGCGGACTGGGCGTCGAGTTCGAAGTCGGCGAAGCTCCAGCCGCGGCCGGCGCCGAAGCCAATGACGGCGCGGCCCTTCTCAGCAAGGTGCTCGGCGATGCTGGCGAGTGCGGGGCGGCGTTCCGTCTCCGCCAGGAAGGTCATCACGTTGCCGGCGCTCACGACCAGGTCGAACAGTTCACGCGCACCGTCGGCCATGCGCAGATCGAGGGTGGCGAGGTCCTGCACTTCCCAGCGTGCCTCGGGGAAGGCCTCGGTGGCGCAGCCGATGAGGTACTCGTCGATATCCACACCGGTCACGTGATGCCCGCAGGCTGCGAGGCGCCCGCCGACACGGCCCTGCCCGCAGCCCGCGTCAAGGATGCGGCTGCCCCGCTCGGCCATCGCGTCCATCAGACGCGCCTCGCCATCGATGTCCATCCCCTCCGCGACCAGGCGATCCCACCGCTCGGCGTACATGCGGGAATGCTCGGGGTTGCGGGCCACGGTGGCACGCCACCGGTTCTGCTGCGGGTCAAAGGGTGAAAGCTGCATGCGTCTATTCAAGCGGACGGCGGGGTTGGTGCACTCGCTTGCGCAGGAGTGCGCCGTGGCCGTGCTTCGGGTTTGTGATGGGCCTCGTCTAGTTCGGCCCTGGTGCGGCGCGGTGGCGTGGTTGGGGGGTGGCCTTGTGAGAAAAGGGGACGGAGGCGGCCGTAGTCGTGCATATTGCACAGCTCCGACCGGCTGAGTCCCGTTTTCGCGCGGCCGCCGCTCGGCTAGCCCGGCTCAGCCCTAGCCTGACTTAGTCCCGGTCCTGCCCTGGCTGAGTCCTGGCTCTGCCCCGGTTCTGCCTCCCTGGCGCGGTGCGGTGGCGTGGTTGGGGGTGGCCTTGTGAGAAAAGGGGACGGAGGCGGCCGCAGCCGTGCATATTGCACAGCTCCGACCAGCTGAGTCCCGTTTTCGCCCGGCCACCGCGCCGGCTAGGCGAAGGCGCGTGCCCAGGCGGCCTGGTCAGGGATCAACTCTGCGGAGAAGGGGATGGGTGCAGGGCCGCCGGGGACGGGAACCGCCACAATCGCCGTCCACATGCGATCAACGCAGCCGGGGATCGTGGCGATTGCCGCGTATTCCTTAGCCAAAGAGGCGTGCGCATCAATACACACCTCTGCCCCGTCAGGCAGCTCAGCAACCACGGCGGCTATGACCTGCTGCTTCCATGCACAAGCCTCCGCCCCGCCGAACGGACGGGAGAGATGCACGAGCTCCGGGGCATCGTCCCCGGTGGCGGGAGCGACGGCAGTGCCAGGGCTTCCCCACAGCAGCGCGGCAGCGAGCACAGACCCGTTCGCCCCCACTAGCGCCTGAGAGCAGTCGCGATCCCAGGTGTCCGCAGAGCGTGGATCGTGGTCCTCGGCAAAAGCCTCGCGCAAGGTGACGGGGTCTGCTGCCGGCGACCACGACGCATGCTGCGCAATGTAGTGCTCGACCTCGAGTGCCTGGAGCTCCGCGAGCGGCACGTCCCGCGCGGGCACGATCCGTGGCGCCGCTACACCTAATAAGCCCGACGCACCCGACACGCTTGACTCCTCCGCCACCCCCGCGGCCCCCTGAAGGACTTGCTCAGCCCACCGGCGAAGCTCCGGCCCCACGGCACGCCGCCACGGCGGCATGAGCTGCACCAATATCCCGCCACAGCGTTCCAGCAGGGCACACAGAGCCCGGTCGTCCCCGGTCGGTTTGGCGTGCAGCGGCAGGGTTGAGGCGTCAATCTGCGCCTGGAGAAGCGCCACCTCCGCTGCCGTCCCCCGCACCACGGGAGCGACCTCGAAGACGAGCGTGCGCGAGTGCGGGTGGATGGGGTTGTCGATGCCGCGGCAATGGCCGAGCACCTCGCTACCCTCACCGAGCAGCGCGAAGGATCGCCGGTTGCCGCCCGGGGCCCAGTGGTTCGGCTGCATCCCGGGGAACAACTCCTGCCCTGCGATGACATCGGCCGCAGTGGTGGGGCGGACGGTGAACGTGCTCATGACCAGCACGTTATCGAGGTTCGGCGTGATGGCGAAACCAGAGGATCGTCCGCCGGCTCAGCCTCGGGTCGCAGGCGTCATCACCTCGATGCGGTTCCCGAAGCCGTCGCGGCAGTGGAAGCGCTCGTACCCCTCGAAGGTGCTGCGTTCCTCCCAGGAGACCGTGTAGCCGTGATGCTGGATCCGCTCTCCAAGGTTCTCGAGGTCGGAGACGGTGTCCACCACGAGGGCGGGGTGTGCGCGGCGTGGCGCCACGAAGTCATCCTCGACGCCGAGATGGAGCTCAGTCGGCCTCGAGGCCGTAGTACGCCTTCACCGTCTCTGCCAGCTTGCCGGCCTCCTCCGCACTCGGTGCCTCCGCAAACACGCGGATCACCGGCTCGGTGCCGGAGAAGCGGATCGTCACCCAGGAGTCGTCGGCGAAGTACACCTTGCAGCCGTCTTCCCAGGAGATGCGCGCGACCTCACGGTCAAAGGCGGGCAGGTCGTGCTCTTCAAAGATCTGCCGCTGCAGGGCTTCGCGCCGCTCCGGCGTGTACCCGAAGGCGGTCTCGACCATCTCGAGGCGGCCGTAGCGTTCAACGATGTCGGAGTACAGCTCCGACAGTTTCTTGCCGGATTTCGCGACGGCCTCAACCAGCAGCGAACCGGCGTGAATGCCGTCCTTACCGGGGATGTGTCCGCGCACGGTGAGACCGCCGGAGGATTCCCCACCGATGATCGCGCCGGTCTCCGCCATTTTCGCGCTGATCCATTTGAAGCCGACGGGCACCTCATGGCATTCCTGGCCATGCGCGGCCGCCACCCGGTCCAGCAGATGCGTGGTGGAGAGGTTGCGCACCACCGGCCCCTCCCAGCCCTTGCCGGTGAGCAGGTATTCGTACAGCAGCACGAGGATCTGGTTGGGGGAGAGGAAGGCGCCGGTGTCGTCGATGATGCCGAGTCGGTCGGCATCCCCGTCGGTGGCAATGCCCAGGTCAGCGCCGGTATCGAGAACGGCCTGGCGCAGCGGGGCGAGCGATCCGGCAGCGGGGGAGGGCATCCGCCCGCCGAAGAGGGGATCGTGCCGAGCGTTGATCACTTCGACTTGGCAGCGGGCGGTGACCAGCACGGTCTGCATCGCGGTCTGCGCCACGCCATACATCGGGTCGAGCACGATCCGCAGGTGAGCGTGGCGGATGGTCTCGATATCGAGCTGTTCGAGGATCGCGTCGAGATACCAGTTGATGGATTCCTGCATGGTCAGCAGGGGGTGGTTTTTGGCCTCATGGGGTTCGACGGAGCGCACATCGGCGTCGCTGATCTGCGCGATCCGCGCGGCGATTTCGTCGGTCACCTCGACGGTCGCATCGCGCCCACCTTCGGTGAACACCTTGATGCCGTTGTAGAGGGCGGGGTTGTGGGAGGCGGTGACGGCCATGCCGTAGGGCGCTTCTTTTTGCCGCACGGTCCACATGCACATGGGGGTGGGGACGGGGCGGGTGACGAGGGTGGTGGGGATGTCGTTGCCGAGGAGCACTTCGACGGCCCACCAGGCGGCGACGTCGGAGAGGAAGCGACGGTCGTAGGCGATGACCAGGCCGCGTTCGGCAACACCTTCGGCGTGCATCCGGTCGGCGAGGGCTTGGGTGAGCAGACGGATATTCGCGCGGGTGAACTCATCGCCGATGATGGCTCGCCAGCCGCCGGTTCCGAACTTCAACATGGTGACTTCCTTATCTCTGTGAGGGTGGCTGATGGCGGCGATGACGGGAACGATCGTGCTGCTCAGCGCGGCGGTGCGCTGGTGCGGTGGTGGTGTCGCATCGTGCTGATCGTGGTGGTGTGAGCCCGCGTCATGCTCATGCCTTCATCGTATCGAGCACGGTGCGCGGGGTGGGGTACCCATAGGGCTGGGATGAATGGGAACTGGTCCGGAGGGGACGAACCAGGATGGGGTTGGAGGCCGTGTCGGGGACGGGCCCGACGGGGAGTCGCGAGGGTGAAGAGCCCGCCTGAGTCCGGGGCGTGTCCGGTAAGGGGGCGGACGGTGGTCACCCGTGGTTCCCAGTAAGCCAGCCTCGGCGGTTAGGGGCCGACGGGAAAGTGTCTCCCTGCGTGCGTCGGGCCCGTGAGTAAGGCAGGGTTGTGGTGAGTATGTGCTGCATCCCCGCAGGGAGGAACCCGCGATGAACGCTGCGACCCCCACATCCCCGAGCTCTCCGTCTCACGCCGACTCTGACAACGCCGCGGATAGCTCTGCCGCCCCGAGTCCGAATAGCGTGCCCATCCCTCCGATCCCGGAGGGCCTGGCCGAGCAGGCCAGCGTGTGCGGTGCTCCCGGGCAAAAACTCACCCCTGAGCAGGTGGATCGCTTTGTGCAGGAGCAGATCGCAGCCTGCGATCTGGACGGGAAAAGCGTGTGCGTGATCGTGCCGGATGGCACGCGCACGGTTCCGCTGCCCCAGATCCTCGGCCCTGTGCATGCGGCGCTTGCGGGCCGGACTTCCCGGGTCACGGTGCTGATTGCACTGGGGACGCATGCTGCGATGTCGGAGCCGGCTCTGGAGCGTCTGCTGGGTGCGCCGGAGGGGCTGGAAGCGCGCTATCCCGGGTGGACGGTGCTTAATCACGCCTGGGATGATCCGAGCGAGATTGCGGATTTGGGGGAGATTTCCGCGCAGGAGATTGAGCGTCTCTCCGGGGGTCTTTTGCGGGATGTTCCGATGCGGGTTCAGATTAATCGGCATGTGGTCGAACATGACGTGAGCCTTATTGTGGGGCCGGTGTTCCCCCATGAGGTGGTTGGTTTTTCCGGGGGAAATAAGTATTTCTTCCCGGGGTGTTCGGTGCACGATGTGATCGACGTATCGCACTGGGTTGGCGCGCTGATCACGGCAAGTCGCATCATCGGCACCCTGGGGATTACGCCAGTGCGCCAGCTTATCGATGCTGCCAGTGAGCGCGTGCCCAGTGAGAAACTGTGCTTCACCTGCGATGTGGTGGACAGCAACACGCTGGGTGCGATTGCCTTCGGTTCTCCGCAGGCAGCGTGGGCTGCGATGGCCAAGATTGCGGCGGAAACCCATATCACCTATGTGGATAAGCCATTTCAGCGGATCGTCGCCATTGTTCCCGATATGTATGAAGACATTTGGACGGGAGCGAAAGGTTTCTATAAATCAGAGCCGGTGTGCGCCGACGGTGGCGAGGTGATTATCTACGCCCCGCATATTACGGAAGTGGCTGCTATGCATCCCGGTCTTCGCGATATCGGGTATCACAATATCGAGTATTTTACGAAGCAGTGGGATCGTTTCCGTGACCATCCGTGGGGGGAGCTCGCACATTCCACGCATGTGACGGGATTGGGCACCTATGACCCGGATACGGGGGAGGAGCGGCAGCGGGTCCGACGGGTGTTCGCCACGTCGATTCCGCCGGAGGTGTGCGAGCAGTACAACGTGCCGTACCTGGACCCCGATTCGCTGGATCTGGATGCCCTGCGGCAGGACCCTGACACCCTGGTGATCGACCGGGCCGGTGAGGTGCTGTTCCGTCTGGCCCATGAGCGTGAGCAGGCGGGGGAGTGATGGTGGAGCCGACGCGCCCCGTCGCCCCACAGCCCCTGAACCTCGCCGCGGAGGAGAACACTGCGGCGATGACCCCGCAGGAACTCACCGGTGACGATCTCGCCGCAGCCGATGCCGTCGGCGCCCTTCTCGCTGGCCACGGCCCACTCGGGGTGGCGTACTCGGGTGGGGTGGACTCCGCGACGCTTCTGGCCTTGGCAGTGCGCACCCTGGGGGCCGACCAGGTCGTGGCACTCCTGGGCATTTCGCCATCCCTGGCAGCAGCGGAGCGTCAGGGCGCGCATCAGACGGCAGCGGTGATTGGGGCGCGGGTGGTCGAAATCCGCACCCATGAGGGTGAACGCCCCGAATATGTCGCCAATGATGTGGACCGCTGCTACTTCTGCAAAGACGAGCTGTTTACCCGGATCGACGAAGACCTGATGGACGATCTCGGCCTGGCAGCGGTGGCGTTCGGGGAAAACGCCGACGATGCGATACGGCCGGACCGACCCGGCGCGAGAGCCGCGAGCGAGCATCGTGTGCTGCGCCCCCTCGCTCAGGCGGGACTGAGCAAGCAGCGCGTGCGCTCGGTGGCGCGTGCCCTGCATCTGCCGTGCGCTGATAAACCGGCGGCACCGTGCCTTGCCTCCCGCATCCCCCATGGCCAGGAGGTGACGCCGCAGAAACTGCGGCAAGTCGAGGCGATGGAAGAGGCTGTGCGCGGCCAGGGGTTCACGGATTGCCGGGTGCGACACCACGGCGAGATCGCCCGGATCGAGCTTCCCGTTGCAGAGATTCCCCGCGCGGTCGAACCCTCGGTGCGAGAGGCCCTGCACCGGGCGGCAACGGAGGCGGGTTTCCGTTTTGCGACCGTGGATCTGAAGGGAATGCAGTCGGGGGCTTTCACCCTGACCCTGCTCGACCAGAGGGGGATTCCCCGTGCCTGAGCCGCTGAGCTGGGAAGAAAACACGCAGGGTACGGCAGGAAAAACCCCGGGGGCCGACGGTGTCATCGCCGGCCTCGCCGAGCTCGACCTGGGGCGTGCTGCACGCCGCGGCGCGCCCGAAGCGGTGTTCTGCGAGTCCAAAAGCGTGCAGCAGGTGATGGCCATCGCCGCAGAGTATGCGCGGATCGCCCACGCGGATCCGCAGGGTGCCGCCGCGTATGGCCCGGTGCTGTTCACCCGCGCCGATGAAGAACGCGCCCGCGCGATCCAGGATGTCCTTCCCGATGCCCTCTGGGATCCGGAGGCACGGCTCCTCGCCTGGCCCGCCGATCCACCGGAGCCGACGGGGGGACTCGTCATCGTGGCCTGCGCCGGCACCAGCGACCTCCCGATCGCACGCGAAGCAGAGCTGACCGCCCGGTATCTGGGGCGCCCCACCCGTCTAATCCCCGATATCGGTATCGCCGGTCTGCACCGTTTGCTGCAGCGCCTGCCCGAGCTGCGTGAAGCCGCGTGCGTGGTGGTGGCTGCCGGGATGGACGGGGCACTGCCCACCGTGGTGGCCGGGCAGATCAGTGCCCCGGTGATTGCGCTGCCCACCTCGGTGGGTTACGGGGTGGCTGCCGGCGGAACCACCGCGGCGCTGACCATGCTGGCGGCCTGCGCACCCGGCATCGGAGTGGTCAATATCGATAACGGGTATGGGGCGGGGCATCTCGCGGCGCAGATCGCCCGATGGGCACCACCGCCTCAGGCTCCGGCACCGTCGGACACCACCCGGGAGTCCCCGCGAGCACACGCGGAGCGCTGACGCGAGCGCCAGAAAAGGCCATGATGGAGGCATGAGCGATCCGACGTTCGTGCCCCACCCCGACCGCTTACTACCCGCCGATCCCTCCACCCGGGAGATCGCACGCACTCTCTATGAGTGCATGGCCGAGCAGCCGATCATCTCTCCGCACGGCCATGTGGACCCGCATCTGCTCCTGGAGAACACTCCTTTCCGCGACCCCACGAGCCTGTTCATCACCCCTGACCACTATGTGACCCGTCTGCTCCATGCCCGCGGTGTGGACCTTGCCGAGCTCGGGGTAGGCCAGGGTGCCCTCGAGGAACGGGAAGCGCGTGCAGCGTGGCGGGCGCTTGCCGAGCACTGGCACGCCTACGCCGGAACCCCCTCGCGGCTGTGGATGGAGCACGAGTTCCATCACGTGTTTGGGCTGCGCACCGTTCTTCGGCCCGACACCGCCGACGCCATGTTCGACGAGATCGCCCAGCAGCTCACGCTCCCCGCCTTCCGGCCCCGGGCACTGTTTGAGCAGTTCCGTATCCAGGTGCTGGCCACGACGGATGATCCCTGCGATGACCTCGAGGCACACCGTGCGCTCGCCGCAGACGCCTCCGTTCCCGGCCGCGTGATCCCCACCTTCCGGCCCGACCGCTACCTGGAGCCGGGGCGCCCCGATTTCGCGGACCTCGCCCGGCAGCTCGGTGAGGCCGCAGGGGTGTCAACGGAGTATTACGCCGGCTTCACCGAGGCGATGCGAATCCGACGCGAGTTCTTCCGACGCCACGGCGCGGTCTCCTCGGATCACTCCCACGCCGATGCAGGCACCGCCCGCCTGGAGGAGAGCGAGGCCTCCCGTCTGTTCCGCGAGGCGCTCGCCGGCCGGATCGACGAGGCCTCTGCCACCGCTCTGCGTCGCCATCTGCTTGCTGATCAGGCGCGCATGGCTGCCGATGACGGCCTGGTGATGACCCTGCACCCCGCCGTGTACCGCAACCATCACGCGGGTACCCTGCAGCGTTTCGGCGCTGATGTTGGCGCGGACATCCCCACCGGCGTGGAGTTCGTGCATGCCCTTGCCCCGCTGCTCAACGATGTGGGGATGGAGCCCGCCTTCCGTCTGGTGCTCTTCACGATCGACGAGACCGTGTTCTCCCGCGAAATCGCGCCGCTTGCCGGTTTCTACCCCTCGGTCTACGCGGGGGCGCCGTGGTGGTTCATCGACGCTCCCGACGCGATCCTGCGCTACCGCCGCGCCGTTTCGGAAACCATCGGCTACAGCCGCACCAGCGGTTTTATCGACGACACGCGGGCGTTCTGCTCCATTCCCGCCCGACACGACATGGCACGACGCCTTGACGCCCACCATCTGGCCAGCCTGGTGGCCGAGCATCGGATGCGCCTGGAGGACGCCGCCACGATCGCCACCAGTCTGCCGGTGGAACAGCCCAGCAGCGTGTTCCGTCTGCAGGAGCAGAACAGCACACCGCGCCAAACGGGCGAGGGGAGAGCCTGATGACCACGAAGAACACAGCCCACCGTCTTGTTCACCTGGGGATTGGAGGTTTCGCGCGGGCGCACACCATCCCTCTGACCGCCCGCGCGGGCGGCTGGTCCGTGGTGGCCTTCACCGGGCGCAGCGCGCGGATGGCCGAGGTGCTGAACGCACAGGATGGCGCGTATGGCCTGATCGTGCGTGGCCCGGAGGGTGACGAGGTGGCGGTGATCGACGCTCTGGACGAGACCTTCCCCGCCGATGACCTCGACGCCCTCACCTCCCTGATCGCTGATCCCGCCACAGCGGTGGTGACCCTCACCATCACTGAGAAGGGGTACAGCGCGGGAACAGACCCGGCTCAGTCGGTGGTGGCCCGTCTGGCACACGCCCTGACGGCCCGACGAGAGGCCGGTGTGGAGGAGCCGATCGCGCTCGTCTCCTGCGACAACCTCAGCGGCAATGGAGAGGTGCTGCGGGAGGCGCTGCGCGCATGCTGCGATGAGCAGACCTGGCAGTGGGCCGCCGATCACGTGGATGTCATCTCCACGATGGTGGACCGCATCACTCCCGCCTCCGATGAGGAGGCCACGCGGATTGTGCGCGATCGCACCGGCCTGGAGGATGCGGCCCCGGTGGTTACCGAACCGTTCTGGGAATGGGTGGTGCAGGATGCCTTCCGCGGCGCACGCCCGGCCTGGGAACGGGTGGGGGTGCAGTTCACCGACGATGTGGCGGTCCATGAGAAACGCAAACTCCGGCTGCTCAACGGTGCGCATTCCCTCATGGCCTATGCCGGGCAGCTGGCCGGTTGTGAACGGGTGGATGAGGCCATCGCTCACCGTGAGGTGCGCACGCTCGTGGAAGCTCTGTGGGCGGAAGCGATCAGCACCCTGGATTTGCCGCAGGGGCAGCTTCGCGAATACACCGACGCTCTCGAAAGCCGCTTTGGAAATCCACGGCTGGCAGATGCTTTGCTGCGGATCGCCGCTGATGGATCAGAGAAGCTGCGGGTGCGCGTCTTGCCGGTGATCGCGGAACGAGGCGGTGCGGAGTCTTCCCCCGGGGAGGTTGCGGCGCTTGCCGCATGGACGGCATGGACCACCCAGCAGGCCCGTGCCGGTCACGACATCGCAGACCCGCGCGCTGAGCAGATCGTGCAGGCGGCGCAGGAACAGGACGACACGGCCCGCATCACGGCCTTGCTCGCCCTGCTCGGTGTCGAGGATGATCAGGACCTGGTCACGGCAGTGAATCGAGCCGAAGCACGCCTGCGCTGATATCTCGGCACCTCCCCGGCGCATACCGCGCGGTGAGGTGCCGAGAACTCTTACGTCAGGCGAGGTCAGCGAGCTTTTCGAAGCGCTCCAGACGTTCGCGGTAGTACTCGGTGTGCTCGGCCACCGGTTCGATCCGATCCAGCACCGGCACATCCGCGACCGGGGCATCCGGCACCGCCTGCTCAAGCGCCAGCAGGGCCGAGCCGCGCATCGTCGAGCGGGAGATCGCCACGTGGTCGATCGGTTCACCGAGGGCATCGGCCAGCAGGTGCAGCCAGGCGGGGATCGCCTCGGTCATACCGCCGGAGAGGATTACCCGGGTGGGGTCGCCGCCCAGTTCACGCATCTGATCCGCGATCCGCAGGAACGACAGCGCAACGCCTTCCATGGCGCCGCGCAGCAGTTCATGCGGCCCGGTCGCGGCGGAAACATTGGCCATCACGGCCCGGGCACCGCCGCGCCACTTGGTGCCGCGCTCACCGGAGAGGAAGGGCACGATCAGCGGGGTGGCGGCGCTCGGCGGGGCCGAGAAGATCGGGTCGGTGTCGGTTTCGGCGATGTCGTCGGGCATGGCGAGGTTCAGGCGGCACCAGTCCAGAACGCGGCCGCAGTCACTCATAGCCGAGCCGACGAGGGTGCGGCCGGCGTCCATGCGGTAGGCCCAGAGGCCCCCGGGTAGCTGCGGAACATCACCGGTGAGCAGGGAGCGGATCGCCCCGGAGGTCGCGGTGGAGATGCCCCAGATGCCGGCGCCGAGGGCGCCAATGCCGATGTTCGCGGCGAGGCCATCACCGATCACGGGCACCCACTGCGCATCGGCGAGCACCGGCAGTTCCTTGGCCAGCGGCGTGCCGGCGACGGGGATCATGTCGGAGGGGTTGCGCGGCTGCCCCATCATCTCGGCATCCACCTGCGCAGCGTCCAGCAGCTCGGGCACGTACTCCCCGGTGCGGCAGTCGATCATCCCGGACCACGCCGCCGAGGCGGTGCCGAGGGCGGCGGTGCCCAGCAGTTTGTGCGCCACGTATTCGCCAAGCGCCATGAACCGGGCGGTGCGGGAGAACACCTCGGGGTGAGCTTCGCGCAGCCACAGCAGGCGCGGTGCCGTGTACGAGGAGTGCAGGCGGGCACCGGTTTTCTGGTGCAGCTCGTCCACGTCGAGTTTCTTGGCGAGGTCGGCGACCTGCAGTTGGCAGCGGGTGTCGGCGTAGGTGATGCAGGAGGTGAGGGCGTTGCCGGCTTTATCCACCGCCACGAGGGAGGAGGCGAAGGTGTCGAAGCCGATCGCGACCACGGGGCCGGGCAGCGGCTTGGCGAGCACGGTTCGCAGGGCAGCCCGCAGTTCTTCGACGATTTGATCGGCGTCGATCACGGAGGTGCCGTCATCGCCCACGGTGAACAGATGTGGTTCTTTGTGGGTGCGTTTGCCAACTTCGCGCCCGGTCGCGTCGTACACCGCGGCACGGGATCCGCCCGAACCCACGTCCATCGCCACCACGAACGGTGCCTGAGCCTGCTCGGTCGGAACGCTGAAACGCGGCATGGGAGGGGTCTCCTTCGACGGTGGCGGACCGGCTCGAGTCAGGCCGGTAGGCGGCTTGGGCACCAGGTGGTGCCGCAGGGCCGTCCAGCCAGGATAGGGGGCGCCGACGGGCCACGGCCAGGACTGTTCCGCCGAAACCTTCCTGCAGCCTGCCTCTATTGCCGGGCCCGTCGGCCCAACCCGTCGGCCCAGCCCGTCGGACCTACCCGTCGGCCCTATCCGAGCAGGCTTTCCCCGATGAACTCGCCCTTGCCGCAGCCCGGCGGGATCGCAAAAACGCTCGAACCAACCGGTACGGTCCACTGGTTCAGCAGATCCACCTTCGCCAGGCGTTCCTGAATCGGCACGTACTGGGCGTCCACATCCGCCTGGAAGGACAGGAACAGCAGGCCCGAGTCCGATAGCTGCTCCGGATCGGAGGAGGGGTCGTCGTAGTTGAAGGCCCGACGCACGATGTGCTGCATCGGTTTGCCGCCGTTCCCTTCACCGCGGGCCGCCCGCATATGGCTGAACTCGGCGATCACCGGGAAGCCGTTCTCGCTCATGGCGGAGAAGTCGGGCTCATCCAGTTCATGCTCCCCGGTAAGCGGGGCGCCGCTGGTCAGGCGCCGGCCCACCGACTCCTCGCGCCCGGGGGCATCCAGTTCATCCCAGGTGTCGAGGTTCATGGTGATCCGACGCAGCACCAGCGAGGTGCCCCCGGCCCAGGGCCCCTCGGGAATCCACACGGTGCGGTCGAAGAGCTCGGTGCCGGGTCGCGGATTGGAGGTGCCGTCGACCTGCCCGAAAAGGTTCCGCATCGAGCCCGAAGGCACCGCCGGCATGGCGGGGTTACGGAATCCGGCTTGGCGCCAGCGCACGGTCGTGAAAGACCGCGCGTCCTTCATCAGCATGCGCGCGGCGTGGGCGACGGTGGTCGGCTCATCCGCATTGATCTGCAGGAACAGGTCTCCGTCGGACCACCGGTCTTCGAGACGGTCGATCGAGTAGGGCGGGAGGGGTTTCAGCCACGACGGGGCGGGCATCCCGGCACGTTCGACGAAGTTCGGCCCGAAGCCGAGGGTGATGGTGAGCCCGGCGGGGCGCAGGGCCAGCTCGGGTTCGGGGTCGGCGATCGGGGCGCGGCCGGCGGTGAGGCGTTCGGCGTCGTCGGTGAGGACGCGCAGCATACGGATGATCGCCTCACGGTCGGTCTCTTCGCGCAGGTCCAGGCCGACGAGGAGCACGCGGGCGGTCGGCTCGGTGGCGATCCCGGCCTGGTGGGGGCCGTGGAAGGGGAAGGACCGGTCGGCGATGACCTGGGCCGGGTCGGGGCCGGGCCCG